>JALYWI010000108.1 GCA_030852785.1 Actinomycetota bacterium | reverse complement strand
GACGTCGAGCACCACCTCACGCGAGGCGTCGATCGGTCCGAGATGGAGCGACATGACCGAGGTCGCCATCCAGTCCGGCGCGATCGCCCGCCCGCAGACGGCACCGCCGAGCACGTCGACCGCCGTGGCCAGCACTCCGAACGGGACGACCGGGTCGCGGTCGTCGCCGAGACCGTCGCCGTCGCCCGCGACCCGCGCGGCGAGCCGACCCCGGGTCGTTCGTTCGTCGAGCACCTCGACCTCGAGTCCGAGGTCGCGCAGCACGTGCACCGCGGGCGGGTACACGTCGCCCCCGTTCCCGTCGCCCGCGTCACCGCGCGGTGCCGCTGGCGTGTCCACCTCTCCCCTGTCGGCCACGTGACGATCGTAGGGGCGCCCCGGATCGGTGGCCGGATGGTTGCCCAGCGGAGCAGCCTGAGAGCCCCGCAAGGTGCGCAGGCGCCCGGCAGCCGCATCCGAGGGGTGCTCGGTAGCCTGCGCACTCGTGACTCGAACCAGGATCTTGGAGGTGGCGGCGGTCCCGACGCTCGCGCTGGCGCTCGTGCTGAGCGCCTGCACCTCCGGCGGCGACGACGCCACGGCGACCCTCCGATCCGAGGAGCGCTCCAGCGGCGCAACCGACTCCACCGCGGCGCCGACGCCCGGTGACGTCGAGTGGGGTTCGTGCACCGAGCAGCTCGCCGCGATGGCGTCGCTGCGGTGCGGACGACTCGAGGTGCCGTTGGACCACGCCGATCCCGACGGCCCGACGATCGAGCTCGAGCTCGCCAGGTCGGCGTCCAAGGGATCGCCCGAGGAACGGATCGGCTCGCTGATCCTCAACCCGGGTGGCCCCGGTGCCTCCGGTGTCGAGTTCCTCGCCGGCGTCACGCAGATGATGCCCACCTCGATCACCGACCGGTTCGACCTCGTGTCGTTCGATCCGCGTGGTGTCGGTGCGAGCACTCCGGTGTCGTGCATCGACGACGAGGACAAGGCCGAGAGCCTGAGCGGCGACCTCACCCCCGACGACCCCGACGAGGTGGCCGAGGCCGTCGAGGAGCAGGAGGAGCTGCTCGAGGGGTGCCGGCAGCGGTCGGCGGACCTGCTCGAGCACATGAGCACCGCGGACGTCGCCGCCGATCTCGACCTGATCCGCGCTGCGGTCGGCGACGAGCAGCTGACCTACCTCGGCTACTCCTACGGCACCGCGATCGGCGCGGCCTACGCCACCATGTTCCCGACATCGGCGCGGGCACTGGTCCTCGACGGCTCCGTGAGCCCCGGCGCCTCGGACGAGGAGATCACCCTCGCCCAGGCGCAGGGCTTCGATGCCACCTACGCCCGGTTCGTCGAGCAGTGCGACGCGTCGCCCGACTGCCCGTTGGGCTCGGACGCCGCTGCGACGGTCGCGCAGGTGCGGGCCCGGCTCGCCACCCGGCCCATCGGCTCCGACGGCCCCACCGGCACCAGGGAGCTCGGCCCCGACCAGTTCGACCTGGCGCTGGCGACCGCGCTCTACGACACGTCGTTGTGGGGCACCACCGCCCGGGCGATCGCCGACATCGACGACTCGGGTGCCGAGGTGCTGTGGACGCTGATCGACCGGCAGACCGGTCGCCAGTCCGACGGGACGTTCGACAACTCGACCGAGGCCCGCACGATCGTGAACTGCTCGGACACCGCCGAGCGCCCCAGCGTCGACGAGGCGACCGCCGCGGCGGGCCGCATCCGAGCCGCGGCCCCGACATTCGGCGAGGCACTCGGCTGGGCGACGCTCAGCTGCATCGGCTGGCCGCAGCCCGCCGCGCCGATCCCCGAGCTGACGGGCGCGGGCGCGCCGCCGATCCTCGTCGTGGGCACCCTCGGCGATCCCGCGACGCCCTACGTCTGGTCCCAGCAGATGTCCGAGACGCTCGAGTCGGCGGTGCTGCTCACCTACGAGGGCGCCGGCCACACGGCATTCCTGCGGGGCGGACCGTGCATCGAGCACGCCGTCGTCGACTACCTGGTCGATCTCCGGGTGCCGGAGCCGGGGACCAGCTGTCCCGCGCAGGACCAGGCGATCTCGTTCGGCGGGCTGCAGGACCAGGTCCGGAAGCAGTTCACCGAGATGGGCATCCCCCAGGAGCTCGCCGACTGCATCGTCGACGGCATCATCGACGACATCGGCGAGGCCGAGTTCGACCGCCTGGTGCTCGGCAACGACGCGGGCGGACTCTCGAAGCTGGTCACCGCCCAGTCGATCGCGTGCGCGACGGGCAAGAAGTCCGGCGGCGGCTGAGCGATCAGGCGATCAGGCGAGCTGAGCGATCAAGCGAGCAGGGCGATCAGGCGAGCAGGCTCGCCAGTCCCCACCCTGCGGCCACGAGCCCGACGACGATCATGACGACGGTGCGAGCCATGGGCGGACGTTCCATCGGCTCGTCCGCGGGCGGAACGTCGTCCGCCGCCCCGCTCCTGGAGCGTGAGCCGTCCGGGTTCGGGGGCCGGACGAGTGCGAGCACGTTGCCGACCACGAGCGCCGCGCCGAACGCGAGGACCATCCACGGCAGGAAGTCCTCACCCAGGAAGAGCACGTGCTCCTCGGCGAGCAGCGACGCGACGTGCGTGCCCGCCCGGTCGAACAGGTCGAGGTGGAACGGTGCGAGGGCGGACGACGACATCGCCCCCATTCCAGCAAGCCCCCGCCGCCAGCCGGCCCGCCACTGAGAGCGTTCTCAGTTCTTCCCGAGATCCGCGCTCAAGAAGTGGCCGAATGTGGCGATAGTACTACTACCGGTGGTTTCGCCCCCACCGGAACACAGCCGGGGCACATGGAGCGGGGGATCACAATCTCCCTCCAAACGCATCGCCTCCAGCGCTTCCCAGGTGCTGGCTGCCTTCGTGGCCTCCGCTCCGCCCCGGTGCTGTGCACGACCGCCGAGCCCTCGTGGCTCGGCGTTCTTCGTTCACGGCCACCCCCGGAACGCCGCTGCGGACCACGGCGCCGCCCGGTCGATCACGAGTGTCGCCCGATAGGCTCTCGCCGTGGCGCGCCTTCCGCGGACCGGACGGTCCCTCTCCCTCGCTGCGACGTTCGCCGTCGCCTCCCTGGTGCTCGGCCCGGCGTTCGCTCCCGCCGCCGGAGCCCTGGCCACACGCAGCGAACCGACCGTCGACGAGGTGCTCAGCGGCCGACACGTCCTCCGCTCCACCGCCGAGGTCGACGAGCTCGCTGCACGGACCGCGGACGACGTCGGCACCCGCCTGGTCGTGGTGACCGACGATCCCTCGTCGAGCGGCCGCGAGGTCCGCACGGTGACCGCCCCGAGCGAGCAGGTCGACGCGCTGGCCGATCGCCTCGAGCGGGTCCAGGGTGTCGTCGGCGTCGCACCCGACGTGCGCGTGACGTCGACCGCGACGAACGACGCGCTGTCGACTCGTCAGTACGCGCTGCCACGTGTGCGCACCAACCGACTCCCGTCGACGGCGACCGGCAACGGCGTGCTCGTCGCCGTCGTCGACAGCGGCGTCGACGCCGACCATCCCGACCTGTCCCCGCCCCTCCCCGGCGGCCGGCCGCGTGTGCTCGCCGGCGTGTCGTTCCTGAGCGGCTACCGCATCCATCCCAGCCAGCGCTACGTCGCCGGCAACCGCGACCTCGGCCAGCACGGCACCCACGTGGCGGGCATCATCGCCGCCGCCCGGAACAACTCCATCGGCATCGCGGGCGCGGCGCCCGATGCGCAGATCCTGCCGGTCCGGGTGCTCGACGACACCGGCGCAGGGTGGATGTCCGACGTGCTCGACGGCATCTACTACGCCTTCGACCAGGGCGCGGATGTCATCAACCTCTCACTCGCCGGTTCGATCGGCGACGCCCGGGCGATCTCGCTGATCTCGAGCGTCATCCGCGACGTCCGCACCGACACCTCCCGCGGCAAGCCGCCCGCGGTCGTGGTGGCCGCCGCCGGCAACTCCGGCTGGTCGTCGCCGACGATGTACCCCGCAGCCGACGCCGGCGTGCTGGCGGTCGGTTCGACCGACGCCGCCGACCGGGTCGCATCGACGTCGTCGCGCGGGGCCTGGCTCGACGTCGCCGCACCCGGCGAGGCCATCGTGTCGACGTGTGGCTCCGGCGCGCCGACCTTCGTCTTCGGTCAGTACTGCACCATGTCGGGCACCTCGATGGCTGCCCCGCTCGTCGCCGCCGCAGCAGCGGTGCTGCTCCAGCAGAACCCCGCCCGCACCGACGTCCAGGCCGTGCTCGAACGCACCACCGTCGACGTCGACGTACTCGGACGCGACCGCTCGAGCGGCGCCGGTCGGATCGACCTGGCCACCGCGTTCGACCCGGTCGCCTCACCCAGGATCGCCCGGACGCTCACCACCGTCACCGGCCGGCTCGGCTCGGTGCGGGCGTCGGGAAGGTCGATCGTCGTCGAGGGGACCGTCTCCGACCCCGAAGGTGACGTCGCCGTCTCGGTGGAGTACTCCGGTCCCGGCGGATGGGGGCGTCGAGAGGGCACCTCGAGCGGCAGCCGCTTCCGGGTCGGCTGGGCGGCACCTGCCGGAGATCACCTGGTGTGCACGTTCGCACTCGACAACCCGTCACGACGGTCGGTCCCTCTGGGCTGCACCAACGTCCTCGTCAAATGAGCACCGGCGGAGGGTCTCGAGCATGGGTCGAGCGACCATTGTGCGTGAGCAATGTGGACCTGGTGGCGTGAAAGGTTCATCCGGAGCGATGAGCGACCGATGAGGGGAACGTGTTGAACAGCAGAACCATCGCCATCGCACTGGGTGTGATCGGAGCATGCCTCGGCATCGCCGCGGTCATCTTCTCCCTGCCTGCCCTGGGGTTGGCCGCAGGCGTCGCAGCACTGGGCGCCGGAGCCACGATCGTCATCGACCACGGCGACGGCACGGCGGACGAGCAGCTGGCGGCTGCGGAGTCGCGAGCCGAGCAGCTCGAGCAGCGGCTCGCCGCTTCGCGCGCCGAGATCGAGACCGCCACGGGACGGATCCACGACCTCGAACACGAGCTCGCGACCGCCCCGGCACCCGTCGAGGAACCGAGCGCCGAGACCGAACGCGTCGAAACACCGCCGCTCGGCGTCGACAGCACCGCGGCGCTCGTCGACCAGGACAGCCAGCTCTTCTCCGAGGCGTACTTCCGTGTGGCGCTCGACGCACGCATCGCCTCGGCCCGGCGCCACCTCCGACCGGTCGCCATCGCACTGATCGACATCTACGAGGGCATCGCCGGCCCGTCGTCGTTGCCCGCTCCGCCGGCCCGGGCCGCGGAGTCGATCCGCCAGACCGTCCGCGACGCCGACACGGCCTGTCGCCTCGGCGACGGCACGTTCGCCATCATCCTCGAGGACACCCCCGAGAACGGCGCCGTGTGGACCGTCGAGCGCATCCGCCGCAACCTGGTCAGCCGCTTCGGCAGCCACACCATGTGGGCAGGTGTCGCCTGCTACCCGGCGCACGCGTTCTCCGCGGAGGAGCTGCTCGAACAGGCTCAGCTCGCCCTGACCTCGGCCAGGGAGTGGAAGCAGGACCGCATCGAGGTCGCGATCGCCGAGTGACGCGCCGCGGTCGCCCGCTCAGGGCCGCCCGCGGGTCGTGTCGCGCTGCAGTTCCGCCCGGATCGCCGCGGCGTCGTGGTCCTGGCCACGGCCCGCCCACCGCACCCGGCCCGGCGTCGCCGAGAGTCGCGCCACCACGTCCGGCATCGGTATGCCGTCCACCGTGGTGATCGCTCCCCGCGCGGCGTAGTGCGGGTCGGCGAAGATGTCGGCCATGTCGTAGACGGGTGCCGCGGCCGCGTGGACCCGGTCGAACTCGGCGAGCACCTCGTCGCGGGAGCGGGCGCCGATCCACCCGCCCAGGCGTTCGTCGATCTCGTCGCGGTGGGCGACCCGACCGGCGAACCCCTCGAAGCGTGGGTCACCGCCCAGCCCGATCAGCTCCATCACCCGCTGGGCCACCGACTCGGCGCTCGAGGAGATGGCCACCCAGGTACCGTCGGCGCATCGATACGTGTTGCGCGGCACGGTGTAGGGGATGCCGGCACCCAACCGCTCCTGCGTCTCGCCGGTCAGGCCGTAGAGCGGCACGAGCGGGCCCATCATCTGGAGCATCGACTCCATGAGGTTCACGTCGACGACCTGGCCGCGACCCGAGTGCACCGCGACCATCGTGGCGAACGCCGCGACCAGTCCGGTCACCTCGTCGGTCAACGCGATCGGTGGCAGCAGCGGCGCACCGTCGGGCTCGCCGTTGATCGCCGCGAAGCCCGAGAGCGCCTCGGCCTGCGTCGCGAAGGCCGGCCGGTCGCGGTACGGCCCGTCCTGACCGAAGCCCGTCACCCGGGTGATCACCAGACCCGGGTTGCGAGCGAGCAGCACCTCGGGAGCGAGCCCGAGGCGTTCGAGCACGCCGGGTCGGAAGTTCTCGACGAGCACGTCGGCGGAATCGCACAGCTCGAGCATGACCTCGAGGTCGTCCGCGTCCTTCAGATCCAAGGTGATGGTCCGCTTGCCGCGGCCCATGATCTTCCACCACAGCGAATCGCCGTCGTCGGACTCCCTCCAGCCCAGGTCGCGAGCCGTGTCACCGCCCGGCCGCTCCACCTTGATCACGTCGGCACCGAAGTCGGCGAGGTACCGCGCACAGCCCGGTCCCGCGATCACGGTGGCGCAGTCGATCACCCGGAGGTCGCCGAGGGGCCCCGCGGCGGGCTCGAGCGCGCTCACGAGACGAGCCGGGCCGGCACGGGGATCTCGAAGCAACGCTGCGAGAGCGGTCCCAGCGAGTACTCGGGGTAGCTGCCGCCGAACATGCCGCGGGTCCGCTCGGTCCAGGACAGCGCGTCGGGTCGTGAGATGCGGCGGTGGATCTGCAGGATCGATCCCTCGAACACGCGGTACTCCGCCCAGCTGCCGGGGAAGTCCTTCACGCTGGCCACCTCGACGAAGGGGACGTCCGGCGCACCGGGCAGGTGCACGACGCGGTTGCGGTGGGTGTGCCCCGCGAAGTAGCCGACCAGTGCGTCGCGGCGGGCCATCACGCGGGCCAGCTCCTCGGTGTCGTCGGGCACGATGCCGAAGGTGTGGTCGTGGCGGGGCTCCTCGGCGGGGTTCCACACCGGGTGGTGTCCGAACACCAGCACCGGACGGTCCGCGCGGGCGCCGAGCTCGTCGAGCCAGTCGAGTTGGTCGGCGTCGAGGTGCCCGTTGATCTCGCCGTCCGCGCTCGTGTCGAGCAGCGCGACGACCACCCCCGGCAGCACCCGCTCCTGGGTCGGCCACGCGGCGACGGGGAGGCGGTGGAAGCTCTCGTGGTTGCCGCGGACGTGCAGCAGTCGCTCACCGAAGGCCCCGCCGTAGACCTCGAGGAACCGCTCGTACTCCGCGAGCGTGCCCTCCGAGGTCAGGTCGCCCTTGGCCACGACCACCGAGGGGTCGATCGCCGCGATCTCCTCGACGGCCGCCGCGTTCATCGTCTCGGGGTACGGCGGCTCACCGACGTCGACGGAGTAGGTCGCCCATTCGGGGACGCCGTCGACGTGACCCGCGACGGTCTCACCGAAGTGCACGTCGTTCACGGTCCCGATCGAGGTGAGCAGCTCGCCACGTCGTGGCAGCGTGCGCACGACCAGCCCGTCGCCCAGGTCGATCTCGGTGTCGGGTGGCAGATCGGACCAGACCTGGCGGGTCGCACCGCGGAACACGACGACCTCGTCGTCCGCGACCGACATGACCTCGGGGGTGCGTTCCGTGGGATCGGTCACGAGCGTGAGACTACGTCCGCAGGTCCGTCGGACCGCGCCGGGTCATGGCCCCGATGCGCGACGACAGGCGTCAGGGCCGGGCGCGACGCGAGGGCACCGGTCGGGTCCACCAGCGGCCCGAGAAGCGCCAACGCGGTACCGGCGGACGAGGCTCCTCGACCGCGGCGGCGCGGGGCAGTCCCACCTCGATCGCGGCGATGATCGCCGCGGCCTCCTCGTCGGAGGGCGTCGGGGTGATCGAGCCGATCGTCGCGCCGGGGTCGCCCATCAGAGCGGCATGTTCCCGTGCTTGCGGTGCGGCAGCTCCTCGCGCTTCGAGCGGAGGATCTCGAGCCCGGCGATCAACTTGATGCGGGTCTCTGCCGGGTCGATCACGTCGTCGACGTAGCCGCGGTCGGTGGCCTCCCAGGGGTTGAGGAAGGTCTCCTCGTACTCCTCGATCAGCTCGGCGCGCTTGGCGACGGGATCGTCGGCCTCGGCCATGGTGCGACGGTGCACGATCTCGACCGCACCGCTGGCTCCCATGACGGCGAGCTCGGCCGAGGGCCACGCGAAGCAGAGATCCGAGCCGATCGACTTGGAGTCCATGACCACGTAGGCGCCGCCGTAGGCCTTGCGGGTGATCACCGAGATGCGCGGCACGGTGGCCTCGCAGTAGGCGTAGAGCAGCTTCGCACCGTGGCGGATGATGCCGTTGTGCTCCTGGTCGACACCCGGCAGGAAGCCCGGCACGTCGACGAAGGTGACCAGCGGGATGTTGAAGGCGTCGCAGGTCCGCACGAACCTGGCGGCCTTCGACGAGGACTCGATGTCGAGCACGCCGGCGTACATGGCCGGCTGGTTGCCGACGACGCCGACGGTGTGCCCGCCGAGACGGGCGTAGCCGCAGATGATCGAGCCGGCCCAGGTGGCGCCGTACTCGAAGAAGTCGCCGTCGTCCGCGACCGCCCGGACGACGTCACGCATGTCGTAGGGCTGGTTCGCCGAGTCGGGGATGATGTCGTAGAGCTCTTCGCAGCGACGGTCGGAGGGGTCGTCGGTCGGCTCGAAGGGTGCTTCGTCGAGGTTGTTCGACGGCAGGAAGCCGAGCAGGTAGCGCACGTCGTCGAGCGCCGCCTTGTCGTCCGCGGAGATGAACTGCGCCACGCCCGAGGTGCCGGTGTGGATGCGGGCACCGCCGAGGTCCTGCTGCGAGACGTCCTCGCCGGTGACCTGCTTCACGACGTCGGGTCCGGTGATGAACATGTACGACGTCTCGTCGACCATGAACACGAAGTCGGTCATGACGGGGCTGTAGACCGCGCCGCCGGCGCACGGGCCCATGATCACCGAGATCTGCGGGGTGACGCCGGACGCCTTGACGTTCCGGTAGAAGATGCCGCCGTAGCTGGCCAGGGAGACGACGCCCTCCTGGATGCGGGCGCCGGCGCCGTCGTTCAACCCGATGACGGGGGCCCCGACCTTGAGCGCCAGGTCCATCAGCTTGTGGATCTTCTCGGCGAACACCTCACCCAGCGCCCCACCGAACACGGTGAAGTCCTGGCTGAACACGAAGACCTTGCGGCCGTCGACCGTGCCCCAGCCGGTGATCACGCCGTCGCCGTACGGACGGTCGGCGAGGGCGTCGCCGGCCCGGTGGCGGGCCAGCATGTCGAGCTCGTGGAAGGAGCCGTCGTCGAGCAGGTGCTCGATGCGCTCCCGGGCGAGCATCTTGCCCCGCTCGTGCTGGCGGGCGATCGAGCGCTCGGAGCCGGGCTGGCGGGCCTGCTCCTTCTTCTTCTCGAGGTCGGCGATGCGCTCGGACATGCTGTGCTCAGCCATGGCGGCGGAGACTACTGAGGCCCCTCGGAGGGCTCCCACTCCCGCGCGACCTGTACCAGCTCGTCCCCGACCGTACGATCCGTCCGGTTCGCCCGTTTCCCCGACGGACGTCGACACGAGGGGCACGCATGGACACCACCACCGGTCTCAGCCGCCGCCGGTTCCTGGGCTACGTCATCGCCGGGCCGACCCTGATCACCGCCGCACGCTGGATCGACCCGCTCGGCTCGGCGCACGCAGACCCGCTGCCGTCGGTGGGCCCGCAGATCGCCGAGTCGTACGACCTCGTCGACTTCCTGCGCGACGCCGCCCGTCCCACGGCCAACCTGATCACGGTCCGGGTGGAGGACGACGGCACCGTCTCCTTCGAGCTGCACCGCACGGAGGTCGGCCAGGGCATCAACACGGCGATCGCGATGATCATCGCCGAGGAGATGGACGTCCCGCTCTCGCAGGTGCGC
>JALYWI010000105.1 GCA_030852785.1 Actinomycetota bacterium | reverse complement strand
GCGCACCTGGCGCGCGCCGAGGCCGAGATCGTCTTCGCCGAGCTGCTCGGACGATTCGACACGATCGAGCTCGACATCACCCGGCTCGACGGTGGTGTCCCCCGCTACCGGCCGAGCTTCACGCTGCGCGGCCTCGAGTCGCTACCCGTCCGGGTGAGCTGACCGACCTGATGGTCGTCGCAGGTCGTCGCCGTCCGCTTCGCTTCGGGCTCGGTCTCGCGGTGACGCTGGCCATGGCGAGTTGCGGAGCGTCCGACGGGTCGGAGCATGCCCAACCGCTCGACACGACGAGCACGTCGGGACCGACGTCGACGACGGCCGCTCCGACGACGTCGCCGGCAGCGACGGTCGGGTCGCCGTATCCGAGCGATCCTGCGGATCTGGCCCCGTGCCCGGTCCCGCCCGCCGAGTCGCAGGACGAAGTGATCGTCACGAACTCGCCAGCGTCGATGGTGCCGCACGACGTGCCGGACGGTCTCGTGATCCTCGGCGCAGTGACGACCGACGACCTCTCCTTCCGGGAGGAGCAGAGCGGCGGTTCGACCGAGACGTTCGTGGCGACCACGGACGGTCGCGTGACCGGTGCGGTGTCGATCGACGCGACTCCCTCGACCGCCGGGTTCGTGGGGGCCGACGTCAACGCCGTCGTTCGCGGCGAACGCGCGGTGTTGGGCCCCGACATGACCCGCACGTCGCCGAGCCATGGACGGACGAGCGTCTCCTGGTCGGACGGCACGTGGGACCATCGGGTCGTGTCGTCCGGGCTGAGCGACGTGGAGCTCGTGGCGTTCCTCGACCGCGCCACCGCGACCGAGGATGGCTTCACGGACCCGACCGGGGCACTCACGAAGGTCGCTCGATCCACGATGTTCGACATGCAGCCGACGACGACCGTCGTGCTGGGCGCAGTGGGTGACTCGGACCCCGACGACAGCATCCGGATCCTGATCATGTCCGGGAACGCTGAGAGCTGGGGCCTCGGCCGAGACATCGTCCTCCCCGAAGGACTCGAGGTCGACACCGTCGACGGGCGGCTCGCGCTCCACGGACCGGATTCCGACGGGCGGCAGAGGGTCCTCACCACCACACGGGATGGCGACCCGATCGATGTCAGAGGACGTGCCGACATCGAGGTGCTCGAGCGACTCGCCCGATCGACCCTGCCGATCGAGTCGAGTGATCCTCGACTGGTCGGCATCCCGATCGGCGACCCTGCGGGCGGAACGATGGGGACGTGGTGCAGGACCGACGGCTAGGTCCGCACACGGCTCGGCGACGCCTCCGACCGCTCGGGCGAAAGGCCTGGACGACTCGCCCGCATGTCCGCCGGACGCGGGATCTCGGAGTGCCGTGCTGCTCGGAGGAAGACGGCGGTCGGCTACCCGGGGATCGTGATGGGCATGTGCTCCCAGCCCCGGACCGTCGACGTGGGGAACAGGGAGATGCCGTCGTCATCGATGTCCCACTCGGGCCAGCGGTTGAGCATCTCGTCGAGGGCGACGCTGCCTTCGAGGCGGGCGAGGCTGGCGCCGAGGCAGAAGTGGAGGCCGTAACCGAAGGTGAGGTGGGTGGTGTCGGCTCGGGTGATGTCGAAGACGTCGGGTCGGTCGTAGTAGCGAGGGTCGCGGTTGGCCGACGCCATGGAGAGCAACATCGCGCTTCCTGCGGGGACGGTGGTGCCGTAGTACTCGACGTCTTCGGTGACGTAGCGAGCGCTGGCGTGGCCGGTGGGCTCGAAGCGGAGCGTCTCGTCGATGACCTTGGGGAGCAGGGAGCGGTCGTCATGGACCATGCGTCGCTGGTCGGGGTGTTCGGCGAGAACCTTGATGAGCCAGCCGATCAGGCGCCCGGTGGTCTCGTTCCCTGCGCCGGCGAGGACCGCGGTGTAGGTCGAGACCTCTTGGCGGGTCAACGTGCGGGTGGTGCCATCGGTGTCCTCGAACTCCGCGGTGAGGAGCTGGGTCATGAGGTCGTCGGACGGGTGCTTCATCCGCCAGTCGATGTACTCCTCGAACATCGCGCCGCTCGCGATCTGATCTTCTTCGATGTCCATCGGTTTGCCGGGTTCGGTGCGCAGGTTGTTGTCGGTCTTGTTGCGCACCGCCACCTGGTCGCGTTCGGGGATGCCGAGCAGCATGCTGATCACCTTCATCGGGAGCGTCTTGGCGAGCTCGTCGATGACGTCGAAGCCGCTGGCTCCCACCAGTGGATCGAGGCAGTCGATGCAGTACTTGCGGACCTGATCCTCGAGCGCGGCCATGCGCCGCGGTGTGAACACACGGGACATGAGCCCGCGATGTGAGGTGTGCGTCGGTGGGTCCTCGAACATGATCACGCCGTCGGGGAGATCGAAGTCGGCCCGGATGATGTCGAGGATGTCCGAACGGGTGCTGGTGAACGTCTTCCAGTTGACCAGCGCCTCCTTGATGTCGGCGTGTCGGCTCAGAACCCAGAAGTCGTATGTCTCGTTGTGGTAGATCGGCGCCTCGTCGCGGAGACGCTGGTAGATCGGATAGGGGTCGGCGTTGATCTCGACGTCGTACGGATCGAAGTAGACCTCTGACGAGCTCGTGGTGGTCATCGTGGTTCCCTCGTCAGCTCGGGAGCATGCAGGTGCTGCCGCCATCGATGGCGATCACTGCACCGGTGATGAAGGTGGCTCGGTCGGATGCGAGGAACGACGCCAGTTCCCCGACCTCTTCGGGTTGGCCGGCCCGTTTGAGGGCACTGCCGCCGACCAGGGCGGGGAATCGCTCGCCAGCGCCTTTGCCTCCGGACATCGCGGTCTCGACGAAGCCGGGGCAGATGGCGTTGGCCCTGATGCCGTCGGTTCCGTATTCGATGGCCGCTGCCTTGGTCAGCGAGATCACGCCCGCCTTCGACGCCGAGTAGGCCGAGGTGGGCATGCGTGATCCGTTCATGCCGCCGGTGGACGACCAGTTGAGGATCGCTCCACCGCCGGTCGGCAACATGGCCAGGATGCCGTGCTTGGTCCCCAGCATGACGCCGGTGAGGTTCACCGCCATGAACCGATGGAACTCCTCGACGGTGAGCTCGGCCAGCGGAGAGGCACCGGCGATACCAGCGACGTTGAGCACCGCATCGACCCTCCCGAACGCGTCCAGCGCCGCCGCGAACATGCCTTCGACCGATGACTCGTCGGTCACGTCGACGTGGAACGGCACAGCAGCGTCGCCGAGCGCAGCGGCGGTGTCGTCCTGCTGTCCGCTGACATCCGCTGCCAGGACCTTGGCGCCTTCACGCACGAACACCTCGGCGGCGGCTCGCCCCATGCCCGAGCCTGCCCCCGTGATGACGGCGATCTTCCCTTCGAGTTCTCTCACACCGACCGTTCTACAAAGTTTTAACGACCGTTACAACTTTTCCTTGTGCGGCTGAGCTAGAACTCGGACATGGCCGCTGAGCGACGATCCCGTGCTGCGACCGAGGTGAAACGGATCCAGCTGCTCGACGCCGCGGAGGAGGTCATCCTCGAGAACGGTTACGCCGCAGTCAGCTCGCGGAGCGTCGCGTCCCGCGTGGGGATGCAGCCCCCTCACCTCCACTACTACTTCGCAACGATCGACGACCTCTTCGTCGCCGTGCTCCGACGACGGTCGAGCCAGAACGTCGACCGAATGACCCAGGCGTTGGATTCGCCCGAACCGCTGCGGAGTTGGTGGAAGCTCGCTTCCGACCAGCGGGGCACCGCCTTGTTCGTCGAGCTGCTGGCAGCGGCGAACCATCGACCCGCGCTGAAGGCGGAGATCGCGGCCATGGCCAAGGACGTCCGAGCGCTGCAGATCGAGCGCCTCGCCACGCTGCTCGGCGACTACGGCCTGGATCCCGAGGTGTTCACTCCGGTGCTCGTCGCTGCAGCAGTGCAGGGTCTGGCGTTCGCGGTGGTGACGGACCAGGCGGCGGGATATGACACGCACCCCGACGAGGCTGCTGCGGCGATGGACCGCCTCGTCACCGACCTCGAAGCGCGGAAGCGCTCGAGGGGAGTTCCGCGGAACTAGCTGAACGACTGGCCCTCGTCGGGCGTCGCCGCGCCGGCGCCCAGGTCCGGCAGCTCGAAGGTGGTCGGCTGGATGGTCGGCGCGCTCCGGGCGGACAGCGACACGACGGCCTCGGGCACCGGCACCTCGGACAGGAGCGCCTCACCCTCCCACGCCTGCATCTGCCAGGCAGCGTCCAGGCCGGGTGCCCGCAGCACCGGTGCGGCGTCGGGGTCGACACCGGGACCGGGTTCGACCTCCCAGAGCACGGCGGGGCGCGCGCCGTGCCAGCGCACGGCGAAGGACACCTGACCCCAACGGGTGCGCACGCGGTGCGCCTCGCAGGACTGACCGAACCAGGTCGGCGCCCACCGTGGCAGCAGCACCGGTCCATCGGGTCCCTCGCTCACCAGCAGGTCGAGCAGCAGACCCAGACGAGCGGCGACCGCCGCGGGGTCGAGTCCACGGAGCCCGGCCGCGTGACCGTCCGCGTCGACGACGTCGGCGACGGCTCCCGGAAGGCCGGCACGGAGCACGGGCAGCACGTCGCTCACCGCCGGCGCCGAACCCGTGTCGCCCGTGGCGGCGAGCAGGGCACGCAGCTGCCGCGCCGCGGCAGTCACACCGTGCTCGGTGCCGACCACGGAGCGCTCGGACGACCCGCCCGACGACGACAGTGCGGCGTACATCCGTGCGGAGACCGATGCCGCAGCTTCCGCGACATCCGGCTGGCCCACCGATCGCAAGGCGGGAGCGACCCTGCCCAGTGCCACCGCGGCGGAGCGCTCCGAGCCGGGAGCCAGGCCCTTGCCACGCTCCAAGCGGTGCACGGCACGGGCCACGGGTCCGACGAGCTCCTCGGACCAGAACTCCGAGCGTGCGCCGAGCAGCAGCGGTGTCGCCGCGTGCACGAGGGCGACGGTCGCGTCGCTGCGGTCGGCCATCCTGATCACGCCGGTCAGGGTCTGCGCGTCGGCCAGTGCGCGGGCGATCGGTTCGAGCGGTTGGGACAGACCGACGCGCACGAGCGCGTCACACAGCTCCTCGCCGCGCTGCGCGGCGCTCACGCCGGTCCCCGCGTCGAAGAAGTCGTCGGTCGCGGCGAGCATGAGCGTCTGCTCCGACGCGGCGCAGAGCTCGGCGGCGAACGGCTCGGGCAGATCGACGTCCGCCAGCGTGCGCACATGGGTCGCCCACCCCGACGCCGCCGCGTCCAGGTCCGGGGCGTCCCAGCGTTCGCCGGGCGCGGCTGGGGTGGCACCCCGTCGGCCCCGTCGCGCCACCGAATCGATCCGGGGCAGCATCACCCGCACCGTCGTGCCGTGCGGCAACGGCACCACGAACGCCGCTTCGAGTGCGCCGGTCGACGAGGTCACCGAGCCCTCGGCCACCTCGTCGTCGCCGGTGTGCAGCGCCCGCGCTGCATCGCCCGGAGCGCCGGCGGCGCGCCGCACCGCTGGCTTCGACAGCACCGCCGCCACCTCGCCGTCGACGCGGATCAGCGAGCCGTCCACCTCGACCGACGACACCCGGCCCGGGCCGTCCAACGTGACGGGTCGGATCACGACCGCGAGTGCCACCGGGACCGCCGTCGTGTTCTCGATCTCGATGACGACCGCCGAGTCGCTCCACTCCTCGTCGAGCGCGTCGACCGATCGTGCGCGGGCGCCGTAGGCGCGATGCACCACGTCGCCGCCGGGCACGCGCATCGAGGTCTCGACCAGCGGCGCACCACCGATCGACTGCTGCCGGACCGCCGCATCGAGCGACGGATGGTGCCAGCGGTCCTCGGCGCCGATCCACCAGTCGAGGCTCCACGACGCGCCGCGCAGCTGCACCAGCCCGGACGGGTCGACGTCCGCGACGACCGCCGCGTCGACGGTTCCCAGCGGCAGCTGGACCCGCACCGTCGGCCGTCCGAGGGCCGCCGCCCGGGTCACGGCGAGGGGGTCGACGGGGACTGCCTGGGTCTCGGTCATCACCCCCGGAGCGTACGGGGCGCTGCGCCGGTCGTGAAAAGCGTCAGCGGCGCGCCGCCGTCGACGGATACTCCGCCCCACCGTCCTGACGTCGGATCAGGCCCCGGTAGGCGTCCTCGGCCGTGCTGCCCTCGTGGCACACCGAGAACACCTCGGAGGCGATCGGCATCTCGACGCCGTACTCCTCGGCGAGCTCCATCACGACCCGCGACGTCTTCACGCCCTCGGCGACCATGTTCATCTCGGCGATGATCTGCTCGATCGTGTGGCCCCTGCCCAGCTGCTCGCCGACGTGACGGTTGCGGCTCTGGGGCGAACTGCACGTGGCGAGCAGGTCACCCATCCCGGCCAGGCCGGAGAAGGTCGTGAACTGCCCGCCCATCGCCTCGCCGAGGCGGCAGAGCTCGGCCAGGCCTCGTGTGATGACGGTGGCCTTGGTGTTGTCGCCCGCCTCGAGCCCGTCGGCCATGCCGGCCGCGATCGCGATCACGTTCTTGAGCGCGCCGGCGACCTCGCAGCCGATCACGTCGGGGTTGGTGTACACCCGGAACAGGTTCATGTGGAAGATCTGCTGCAGGTAGTCGGCGACCACCGGGTCCGGCGTCGCGACCACGGCCGCCGCGGCGTTGCCCGCCAGGATCTCCTTCGCCAGGTTCGGGCCGGTGAGGACCGCGGCGGGGTGCCCCGGCAGGACCTCGTTGATGACCTGCGTCATGCGGAGCTGCGTGCCCTGCTCGAGCCCCTTGGTGAGCGAGAGCACCGGCACCCACGCCCGCAGGTGCACCGCCACCTGTTCGAGTGCGGAGCGGAAGCCCTGGGACGGCACACCCATGACGATCACGTCGGCCTGCTCGACCGCCTCGGCCAGGTTCGAGGTGGCACGGAGCTCCTGGTGCAGCCGGTAGCCCGGCAGGTACCGCTCGTTGGAGTGGTGCAGGTTGATCTCATCGGCGAGCTCCGGTCGGCGCGCCCACAGCAGCGTCGGCACCTGGTGCGAGGCGAGGTGTGCGACGGTCGTCCCCCAGGAGCCACCGCCGATGACCGAGAGTCGGATTCGCATGGATCCCACACTACGACCGTCGCACGGTCCGCGTGACCGGCGTCACGCCCGCGCTCAGGTCGGTGGTGTGCCACCGGCGTCGTGCCACCAGGGTCGTGCCACTGGGTCGCGGACTCCTCCGTACACTCGGCGGGTGCCCGCTCCCCCTCCGGTCGTCGTCCTGATCCCGGTCAAGGCGTTCGCCCGGGCGAAGTCCAGGCTCGCGGCGTCGCTCGACCCGGCCCAACGTGCGCAGCTCGCCCGCTCGATGGCCACCGCCGTGGTCCGTGCCGCCGCTCCCCTGCCGGTGACCGTGGTGTGCGACGACGACGGGGTCGCCGAGTGGGCGACCTCGATGGGAGCGTCGGTCGAGATGACCCCCGGTGTGGGGCTCAACGGCGCGGTCAGCGAGGCGGTCGAGCGACTGCGCCGCCGAGGCGTGCGTCGTGTCGTGGTCGCCCACGGCGACCTGCCGTTCGCTCGCAGCTTCGACCGGTTCGTGCCGGCGCCGCATCCCGACGACGCCCACCCGGACCGTGCCCGTCACGAGCGCTCCCATCACGACGCGCGCATCCATCAGGACGAGGGCATCGTGATCGTGCCGGACCGGCGACACACCGGCACGAACGTGCTGTCGCTGCCGACGGACGCCGGCTTCCGGTTCGCCTA
>JALYWI010000091.1 GCA_030852785.1 Actinomycetota bacterium | reverse complement strand
GTGTGGGCGTGGCGGTGGTGGGTGTTCCTGGCCGTGCGACGCACGCCGGGACGCGACGGGCTCCGCGGTTGGTGGCAGCTGGCGGTGACCTCGGCGGCGATCCCCCCGTTGGCCACCTTCTGGTGGGCACGGGGCGTGCTCCGGGCGCGGCGGCTCGCGCCGTCGGGACGGTCGGACCGTTGGGCGGCCTCGACCGAGGGACGCACCGACGACCCGGTCAGCCGGGAGTGCCGACCCGCGGTGCGGTGACGTCGCGCTCGGCGCTGCCGAGCTGATCGAACCACTCGACGGTCCGCCGGAGCCCGTCCGCCAGCGGCGTGCGGGGCCTCCAGTGCAACTGCTCCTCGGCCTTGGTCAGGTCCGGTCGGCGACGCGAGGGGTCGTCGTCGGGCACGGGCCGATGCTCCACGACGACGTCGACGCCGACGATCGCGGCGATCTCCTCGGCGAGGTGTCGCACGGTGATCTCCTCGTCGTTGCCGAGGTTCACCGGCCCCTCCACGTCGGAGCGCAACAGCGCGAGCAGGCCGTCCACGAGGTCCTCGACGAAGCAGAAGCTGCGTGTCTGGCTGCCGTCGCCGTGCAGCGTGAGCGGTCGTCCCGAGAGCGCCTGCACGCAGAAGTTCGACACCACACGGCCGTCGTCGGGCCGCATCCGTGGGCCGTAGGTGTTGAAGATGCGAGCGATGCGGACCTGCACACCCCAGTGGCGCTGATACGACGACGCGGCGGCCTCGGCGAAGCGCTTCGCCTCGTCGTAGCACGCTCGTGGGCCCGTGCAGCTGACGTTGCCCCGGTACTCCTCGACCTGGGGGTGCACGGTCGGTTCGCCGTAGACCTCGCTGGTCGATGCCAGGAGGTACCGCGCACCGGTGTCCTTCGCGAGCTCGAGCAGCCGGATGCTGCCCTCGCCGCCGGCGCGCAGGATCTCGACCGGCATCACCGGGAAGTCGACCGGTGAGGCCGGCGACGCCAGGTTGACGATCGCGTCGAGGTGCCCGAGCGCCGGCAGTTCGTCGACGATGTCGGCGCGGACCATCTCGAACCGGGGGTGCACCATGACCGTCGCGAGGTGACGCGGGTGCCCGGTCAGGAAGTTGTCCAGACCGACGACCTCGTGGCCGTCGCGGAGCAGTCGTTCGGTGAGGTGCGATCCGACCATGCCCGCCGCACCCGCGACGAGGGCCCTCATCGGATTCGCCGTTCGACGCGGCAACGGTTCGGGATGGCAGCGCTCACGGGCCGATCCTCCTGCTCCGGGCGGACGACCCGCCGTCGGGTCCGGGATAGCTACCCGAGAGAACCGCTTCGAGACCTGGCGGCCGGGTCGCGTCCTGTCAGGTCGACAGCCGTCGGATCGTCAGCTCTCGCCGGGGAGTGTGACCGATCGGACGCGATCGATGACGAACCCGCTCGCCGGCATCGCCGGGAACCGGTGGAGATCGACCGCCAGGTTCTGCGGCGGGACCTCGTACGACATCGAGGTCGTCAGGCGGCGGACCGCCGCCTTGGTCAACTCGACCGTCACGAGCTCACCCGGGCAGCGATGCCCCTCTGCGGGATCGCCGCCTCCCTGCGGCACCAGGTCGTACGCGGTCGGCGGTCGTTCGACGTGGCGCAGGGGTCGGATCTCGTCGGGTCGTTCCCAGCGCGACGGGTCGTGGTTCGTGCCGTAGAGGTCGAGCACCATCCAGGACCCGCGCTCGAAGCGGTGACCTCGCCACTCGAACGGCTCGAGGACCCGGCCACCGAGGGCCGGGAAGAACGGCGACGTCCGCCGGATCTCCTGCACGAAGCCGTCGAGCGCGACATCGTCGAGGTCGATCAGTGGACGCAGGTCGGGGTGATCGTGCAGTGCGAGCGCCGCGAACACCACGAAGTTCCCGACCGCCACGGTGGGCCGCAGCACGTTCAACAGCTCCACCGCCGCCACGTCGACCGGCAGCTGCTCGCCGTCGACGTCGCGATGCGCGGCGATGTGCGCGAGCACCGAGTCCTCGGGCGGGGCCGGAGCGCCGCGCCGGGCGGCGGCAACCACGCCCTCGGCCCAGCGCTCCGCCCGGCGACGCAGCACGAGCGCCCTCCAGTTCCGAGGACCGATCGACCCCGCCCCCTCGACCATCGCGGCGAGCTGCCGTGCGCGTCGCCCCAGGTCCGACTCGGCGATCGGCACCCCCGCCCACTCGCAGACGGCGTCGCAGAGCACCTCTCGCACCTGGTCGATCAGGACGACCTCGTCGGCGCTCGACCACACCCGGAGCCTCCGCAGCCAGGCACGCTCGAAGGCACCGACGAGCTCCCGCACGCGGTCCGGTCCGAGCAGCTCCAGGAAGAGCGTCTTGCGGACCCGATGTGCCGGACCGTCGAGCGTCTGCACGCTGCCCTTGTCCTGGAGCAGTCGGAGTGTCGTGGGAGGGATCGCACCGCGCCGTGTCATCCGCCCCGGTTCGTAGAACTGGCGAACCGCCTCCTCACCGGTCGCGCACACGACGCGACGTGAGGCCATCCGGGTCCGGAACGCGTCGCTACCGATGCGCCTCGCACGTCGCGAGATGTAGGTGTATCCCTCGGCCCACAACGCCAGGGCTCCGTCGACGGACCGGTCACTCGGGAGGTGCTCATCCATCCGAGGGCCCTACCCCGGCGTCGGCGCGCCCATCACCGTCGGGGTCACCGCACTCTGTTCACCGCCGTCACCTCACCGCCGTCGGGCCAGGGGCAGCTCGAGTGCGGGGAACAGGTCGTCGCCGAGGAAGCAGTGCACGCCCGCGATGCGTCCGTCCTCGATCCGCAGCACGTCGATCGAGAGCGCTCGCGCGGCGGGGTCTCCCTCGCGACGGAGGTAGCACGCCGCCGCCGGGCGGCCGTTCATCGAGGTCGCGACCAGTGACCAGTCGCCCGGCCGATCCGGGCCGAGCAGGTGACCGAAGAAGTCCTCGGCGGCGGGCCGTCCGAGACACGGCGGCTCGGGCGGCATCGTGATGCGGACGTCGTCGCGCAGCAGCTCGAGCACGGTCGCCACGTCACCTCGATGGTGCGCGTCGACGTAGCGGCGCAGCAGCGCTTCGTCCGCGACCAGGTCGCTCGCCGGCGCGCCCAGATCGCCGAGCTGGCGCCGCATGGTCGAACGTGCCCGTTGCGTCAGGCTGTTCGCCGACGCGGTCGTCGTGCCGAGCAGCTCGGCGGCCTCGGTCGGCGAGCGATCCAGGACGTCGCGGGCGATGAACGCGGCGCGCTGCCGAGGGGGCAACCTCGTCAGCGCCGCGATGAACACCAGCTCGGTGGTGTCACGCCGACACAGCTCGTCGAGCGGGTCGACCCCTGCGCCGCGCTCCTGGAGCAGGGCCTGCGGATACGGCTGGAGTCCCGGGTCGGACTCGAGCACCTCGCTGACGTCGCCGACCGGCACGGCACGGCGTTCGTGGCGGCCGAGGAAGTCGAGACATGCGTTGGTGGCGATCCGGTACAACCACGTCCGCATCGACGACCGACCCTCGAAGGAGTCCCTCGCCGCCCAGGCGCGCAGGAACGTGTCGTGCGTGAGGTCCTCGGCCGCGCTGAAGGATCCGGTCATGCGGTAGCAGTGCACGTGCAGCTCCCGGCGGTGGCTCGCGAACGCGGTGGTGAGCTCGTGGTCCACCGTCACGGCGGTCACGGCTCCAGGTCCGTCGCGGCCAGGCCGGTCGCCGGATCGACCGGGAACGACACGTGCTGGTGGATCATCACCCAACGGCCTCGCTGTCGGAGGAACACGCGTGTCCCGCGGGACCAGATCACGAGCGAGGAGCCGTCGGCCTGCTCGACGGCCACGCGGTTGAGCCCCCACGACACCGCCAGGTCGTCACGGACGTGGACCCGGAGGTCCGGCACCGTCCAGGCCACCTCACCCTCGCTCTGATCGAAGCCGATCCTGCACTCCTCGCGGATCGCGTCGACATCGGTGTACTGCAGCGGCGCGGAGTGCTCGTAGGAGACGATCGCCGGCGAGATCACCGCCATCGACGCGTCCAGGTCCTTGGCGCGCGAGGCGTCGAACCACGCCTCGTGCAGTGCACGGATCTGCCGCTCCGACGTGCTCATCGTGTGTTCCATCATGACCTCCTCGACCTCGGGCCGATCGTCCGGTGGTGCATCCATGCAGACGACCGAGCGGTGCGCTGTCATCGCGGCAGCCGGGGGATCAGCATCATCAGAGTCGGAACCTATTGACTTTCGATAGATTCACCCTGATGATCGATCGATGCTGTCGCTCCGCTTCGCCGTCCTCCCGCTCCGGGCCTTCCTCGTCGCACTCTTCGCACTGCTCGTGCTCATGCAGGTGATGAGCCTGCCGGGACAGTTCGCGCACATGGCGAAGGAGTCACCCGAGGACGCCCACCTGCGATGGCCCATGCTCACCGTCGCGATCCTGGTGGTGATGTGCATGCAGGTGGTCATCGTCGCCACCTGGAAGCTGCTCACCATGACCGTGGACGACCGGATCTTCAGCGAACGGTCCCTGGTCTGGGTCGATGCGATCGTCGCCGCCGTCGCGACCGGTTGGTTGCTCATGGTCGGGGTGCTGCTGTTCGTCGGGTTCCGTGCCGACGATCCGGGACTGCCACTGCTCCTGACGCTGCTCGTGCTCTGCGGCGCGGTCCTCGGTCTCCTGATGGTGGTGCTGCGCGCGCTGTTGCAACAGGCCACCCGGCTGCGCACCGACATGGACGCGGTGATCTGATGCCGATCGTCGTGCGCATCGACGTCGAGCTCGCCAAGCGCAAGATGAGCGTGGGTGACTTCGCGGAACGTGTCGGGCTCACCCCGGCGAACGTCGCCGTGCTCAAGAACGGTCGCGCCAAGGCGGTGCGCTTCAGCACGCTCGAGGCCATGTGCCGCGTGCTCGAGTGCCAACCCGGCGACCTGCTCGAGTGGGTGGACGACTAATGGGAGTCGACCTGGTCCTGTAGGACTTGGGTTCCGAGCCGCTGGCCGGTGAGCACTTTCGACGACAGGGACCGTTGGATCTCTGGGCTCAGAACGTGCCCCGGCTGGTCGGTGAGGG
>JALYWI010000038.1 GCA_030852785.1 Actinomycetota bacterium | reverse complement strand
TTCAACACCTATGCACTCGACGCGGTCGGTCCGGGTGCCCCCGGCCGCTTCGTCGACGCCGCGGTCGCCGAGATCGGCCTCGCCGCCGCCGTGCTGACCGACGCTCCCCCGCTGCGCACCGTGTTCTTCGGCGGCGGCACTCCGACCGCGCTCCGCGCCGATCAGCTCATCACGATCCTCGACGCCGCGCGGTCGCAGTTCCGCGTCGACGACGACCTCGAGGTGACGGTCGAGTCGAACCCCGACGGGCTGCACGACGGCCAGCTCGCCCAGCTCAGGGACGCCGGCGTGAACCGGGTGTCGTTCGGCCTGCAGAGCATCCGGACGCGGGTGCTCCGGGTGCTCGACCGCACCCACGATCCGGAGCAGGCGTTGCGCGCCGTGGACGAGGCGCACCGGGTCGGGTTCGACCACGTGAGCCTCGACCTCATCTACGGCACGCCCGGTGAGCGCGACGAGGACTGGGCCGCGACGCTCGACGCGGCGATCGGGACGGGCGTCGACCACATCAGCGCGTATGCGTTGGCGATCGAACCGTCGACCAAGTTGGCCGCCCGGGTCCGTCGGGGCACGCTGCCCCGACCCGACGACGACCTGGCCGCGCGGCGCTACCAGGTCGCCGAGGAGCGGCTGACCCGGGCCGGGTTCGACTGGTACGAGCTGTCGAACTGGTCCCGTTCGATCGAGGGGCGCTGCCGGCACAACCTCCTCTACTGGCGCAACCAGCACTGGTGGGGCATCGGCCCCGGCGCCCACTCGCACCTGGCCGGTGTGCGGTGGTGGAACCGTGACGCGCCCGACGAGTGGGCCACACCCCTGCTCGGCGACGGCGGCTCCTGTGCGCACGTCGGCGGCCACGAGGTGCTCGACGACGAGCAGCGTGAGATGGAGCGTGTGCTCACTGGCATCCGCTTGGCCGAAGGGCTGCCGCTGACCGCCGAGGCCGCGACCCGGCTCGAGCTCGACGACCGCGTGCGCGGCCTCGCCGAGGTCCGCGACGGTCGAGCGGTGCTCACGACGTCGGGCCGACTGCTCGCGGACGAGGTGGTGCGCTCGCTCGTCTGACCCACCGACCCGAGTGCAGTGCGTGGGGAGTGCTCCCCATGTGGCAGACGCGGTTGATGTGGCAACCTCTTGTCGGGGCAGGAGGAGGAACGAGTGGTGCGCCCCCCGTCGCCACAGGTCTCGCCCGGGACCATCGATCGCAGTGCTCGTGCGTCGCTGCTCACCGGCGTCGCCGGGTTGTCGCTGCTGGTCGTCGTGACCGCGGGCGACGCGCTGACACGTCGAGACGGCTACGACATGACCCGTCACTGGATCAGCCTGCTGCAGCACGGCGGACGCGGCTGGTTGGCCACCGTGGCGTTCGGCGCAGCGGGTGCCATGGTGCTGGTGTCGGTGCCCGGGTTCCGGGCCGCCCGACGCGTCGATCCGTCGCCGTCGAGGTCCGCGGCGGCGATCCCGGTGCTCGTCACCGCGCTGGGCGTCGCGCTGGTCGTCCTGGCGGTCTGCCCGATCGACCCGAGCATGGAGTACCCGGTGCACGTCGACGCCTACGTCGTGTCGACGGCCGGTCGCATCCACAGCATCGCGGGTGCGGTGGTCCTCGCGTCGTTCGCGTCGTTGTGCTGGTGCATCGCCGGGGTCAGCCGAGGGCGTCCGCGCACCCCTGGCTGGCTGCCGACGCTCGCGAGGAGCTCCGCCGGCGTGATCGTCCTGGTGTTCCTCGTCTGCTCCACCGCCGTGGTGCTCTCCGATGCCCAGAGCTGGGAGGCCGCCCGAGCGGGTGCGTTCCAGCGCCTGGCGCTCCTGGTCGGCGGCGTGTGGCTCAGCTGGTACGCACTCGTGCTCGTCGCCGGGTCGCCCGACGGATCGGCCGAAGCGGCATCGACCGACTCAGACGAGCTCGAAGTCTGAGCGGTCCGGGCTCCGGGTCCAGCGCCAGTAGTCGACGAGGCGCCACGGCGACAGGATGTAGATGCGTCCCTCGTCGTTTCGGTACCAGCTGTGGCGGATCGACGGATGCGACCAGACCATCCGGTCGAGCTCGGCCTGCAGGCGTGCGTTGTAGTCGTCGTGCACCTCGGGACGGACCTCGATCGAGCGGTGCGAGCCGTCGAGCACCGCCTCGAGGCACCCCATGATGTAGGTGATCTGGCACTCGGAGTGGAAGATCAGGCTGCCGCCGTGCGCCAGGTTCGTCCCGGGCCCGTACATGCAGAACAGGTTCGGGAAGTTCGGGACGCTGATGCCCAGGTAGGCCGTCGGGCGGTCACCCCACTGCTGCGACAGCACCACGCCGTCGCGCCCGACGATCTCCATCGGCCACAGGTACCGGTTCGCGTGGAAGCCCGTCGCGTAGATCACCACGTCGAACTCGCGCCGCTGCTCGACGCCGGCCCCGTCGCCGTCGGCCGGCGTGGTGACGATCCCCTCGGGCACGATCCGGTCGATCGGGTCGGTGACCAGCTCGACGTTCGGCCGGGTCAGCGCGGCCAACCAGCTGCCGTTGTCCTGCAGGGTGCGTTTGCCGAGGCAGACGTAGTCGGGCACCACCTTGGCGGCCAGCTCCGGGTCGTCCGCGACCTGCTCGACCATCCACGACGTGAAGAACTCGCGTGCCGCGTCGTTGAGCTCGCTCACCGCCCGGTCCTGGTGGGGGTAGTCGGGGTCGACGACCATGGCCGGCAGGCCACCGTCGCACGCCGGCCAGAACAGCAGGAACCGGTACCAACGCCCGTAGTACGGCAGGTGGCGCAACGCCCAGCGCACACCGGGTCCCACCTGCTCGTGGTAGTTCGGGTTCGGGAACATCCACGGCGCCGTGCGCTGGAACACCTCGAGGTGCTCGACCTGCTCGGCGATCGTCGGCACGATCTGGAACGCGCTCGCGCCGGTGCCGACCACGGCGACCCGCTTGCCGGCGAGGTCGGTGCCGTCGATCCACTCGGCGGAGTGCATCGCGACACCGGCGAAGGAGTCGCGGCCCTCGATGTCGGGCAGTGCCGGCCGGTTGAGCTGACCGACCGCGCTGATCACGGCCATGGCGCGCAGCTGTTCGACGGTCCCGTCCGCAGCGCGCAGCGAGACCGTCCAGGCCGCCGATCCCTCGTCCCACACCGCACGCTCGACCTCGGTCGAGCAGCGGATGTGCTCGACGACGCCGAACTCGCGGGCGCAGTCCTCGAAGTAGCGCTGCAGCTCGGGTTGGCGGGCGAAGAACTCGGTCCAGTCGTCGTTGGGGGCGAACGAGTAGCAGTAGAAGTGGTTGCCGACGTCGACGCGGCAGCCCGGGTAGCGGTTCTCGGTCCAGGTGCCCCCGGTGGCGGGGTTCTTCTCGACGATCGTGTACGGGATGCCCGCCCGACCGAGGCGGATGCCGGCGAGGATGCCCGACATGCCCGCGCCGATGACGACGACGTGGGCGTCGCTGCGGGCGTCGTCGGAGATGCGGTCCTGCCAGCCGTGGTCACGCACGTCGGCGCCGTCCAACTCGAGCTCCTCGAGCACCAGCGGCACGTACTCCTCGGGCACGTCCTCGGCGACGAGGAAGCTCATCATCCGGTGCACGTCGTGCGCGGAGGGCGCCGGCGGCAACACGCTCCCGCCGTCGCGGTACTCGGCGATGACCCGCAGCGCCCACGCACGTACCGCCTCCTGGTCCTCGGGCGACATGAAGCCCTGGACCTCGTTGAGATAGATGCCCGCTGGTCGCAGCGGCCCGTCGAGGATCGACACGTCGCCGGTCATGTGGATCATCGACAGCAGCAGCGTCGGGATGCTGACGTCCTCGAGCGCCGCGACGATCGCCTCGTCGTCGTCGGTGATGACCTCGCCCGCGTACCGCCCGCGATCGGCGCTCGGCCCAGCCCCCTGCTCCTCCACCCGGCACTCCCCCTGCGTCGTCAGCCCCTGCGGCGTCGCGTCGTCGGCCCCTTGCCGCGTCGACCCCCCTGCTCGTCGACCCACTGCTCGTCGACAGAGGGTCACGGTACTGCGCGACGATGGCGGCCCGGCCCGCCGTCGTCGGCGGACCACGGGAGGGGGACCGTGGCACATCCAGGCATCGAGTCGATCGCGGCGTTGCTCGCCGAGTCCGACGTCATGAGCGGCACCGTGCTCGAACGGCGCGAGAAGATGGCCGCGGCGACCGCCGGCCTCATGGCCCCCGAGGGGGTGACGGCGTCGCCCGACACGCTCGGCACGCGTCCTGCCGAGTGGCTGGTCCCGCACGGCGTCGACACCGACCGGGTCGTGTTGTACTTCCACGGCGGCGGCTACGCGACCGGCTCGCTCGACAGCCACCGCGAGCTCGTCGGTCGCCTCGCGCTGGCCAGTGGCCTCGCGTTCGTCGCACTCGACTACCGCCTGGCACCCGAGGACCCGTTCCCCGCCGCACTCGACGACGCACTCGCCGCCTACGCCGACCTGTTGGGGCGGGGCATCGACCCGGGAGCGATCGCCCTCGCGGGCGACAGCGCCGGTGGCGGCCTGGTCGTGGCCACGCTGGTCTCGATCCGGGACTCGGGTCTGCCACGTCCTGCAGCGGCGGTGTGCCTGTCGCCCTGGGTCGACCTGACGCAGACCTCGCCGTCGTGCCGCGACACCGAGACGGTCGACCCGGTGCTGTGCACCGACGACCTGGTGCTCATGGCCGAGGCGTACCTCGGTGACACCGACGCGACCAACCCGCTGGCGTCACCGTTGTTCACCGACGACCTGTCCGGCTTGCCGCCGCTGCTGGTCGAGGTCGGCGAGGACGAGGTGCTGCTCGACGATGCCGCCTCGCTCGCCGGGCGGGTCGGCGCGACCGGCACCGACGTCACGCTCAACATCTGGCCGCAGATGGTGCACGGCTTCCAGGTGTTCCCCGGCTCGATCGTGCCCGAGGCCGACGAGAGCATCGCGGGCATCGCGCGGTTCCTCGCGGGCCACCTCGACACCGGCGGTCGACCGGGTCAGGAGCCTGGACATGGATGACTGGAACGGACGGGTCGTGGTCGTCACGGGTGCGGGCAGCGGCATCGGACGGGCGTTGGCCATCGGCTTCGCCCGCCTGGGCGCACGGGTCGCCGCGGCCGACGTCGAGAGCGGCGCGCTCGACACCACCGCCGAGCTGCTGCGCGCCGAGCGGCCCGACACCGAGCTGCTGTGTGCGACCGTCGACGTGTCGCACGCGGACCAGATCGGCGCGTTCGCCGACGGCGTCTTCGAGCGGTGGGGTGAGGTCGACCTGCTCTGCAACAACGCCGGCGTGTTCGTCGGCGGGCTGCTGTGGGAGCGCACGCCCGCGGATCACGACTTCACCCTCGGGGTGAACCTGTACGGCATCCTGCACGGCATCCGGGCGTTCGTCCCGAGGATGATCGAGCGCGGCACCGAGGCCCACGTCGTGAACACCGTGTCGATCGCCGGGCTGCTCGGCTCCCCGTTCGCCGGCCCCTACGGCATCTCGAAGTTCGCGGCGTTCGCCGCGACCGAGTCCCTCGAGGGCGACCTGCGGTCCGTGAGCTCGGCCGTGCACGCCCACGCGCTGTGCCCCGGCATGATCCGCACCGCCATCGCCCGCTCCGAGCGGAACCGCCCGGCCGAGCTGGTGTCGACCCGCACCGAGGACCAGGACATGGTCGACGGCTTCCTGTCCGAGACCGTCGACGCCGGCATGGACCCCGCCGAGGTCGCCGACATCGTCGTCGAGGCGCTGAGGCGCCCGGACCAGTTCCTGATCCTCACGCACCCCGAGTTCGCCGATCAGACCGCTGCACGCGGCGAGGCGCTGCGGCGACTCGAGCTGCCCGACATGCCGTCGTTCGACTGAGCCACGGCCCGCGCCGGCGGGCCGGCCCCTCAGAACTCGGTGCGCTCCAGCTCGAAGACGTCGTGGAGGATCTGCACGGCCTTGTCGGCGTCGTCCTCGGCGACCACGCACGAGATGCGGATGGCCGAGGTCGAGATCATCCCGATGTTCACGCCGTTGTCGGCGAGGGTCTCGAACATGGTGGCGGCGACACCGGGGTTCGACTTCATGCCGGCGCCGACGACGCTCACCTTGGCGATGCGGTGCTCCGCGGTGACGTGGTCCGCGCCGATGTCATCGGCCTTGGTCCGGCAGATCTCGAGCGCGGCCGACAGGTCGGAGTGGGGCACGGTGAACGAGATGTCGGTGATCCCGCCCTCGGACGCGTTCTGCACGATCATGTCGACGTTGATGTCGGCGTCCGCCAGGCGGCGGAACAGGTTCGCGGCGATGCCGGGACGGTCGGGCACGCCGCCGACGGTCACCTTCGCCTCGGACAGGTCGGCGACGACGGCTCGGATGACGGCCTGTTCCATGTCGGGATCCTCCTCGGTGACCCAGGTGCCGACCTCCCACGTGAACGCGGAGCGCACGTGCAGGGGCACCCGTTGGCGGTGTGCGTACTCGACGGACCGCATGGCCGGCTTCGGGCAGCCCGCCGCGGTCATCTCGAGCATCTCGTCGAACGAGATGCGGTGCATCTTCCGGGCGGTGTCGACCACCCGTGGGTCGGTCGTGAACACCCCCGAGACGTCGGTGTAGAGCTCGCAGGCATCCGCGTCGAGTGCGCTGGCGAGCGCGACGGCGGTGGTGTCGGAGCCGCCGCGGCCCAGGAACGTGACGTCGTTGTCGGTCGAGACACCCTGGGACCCGGCGACGACGGGCACGCGGCCGGCTTCGACCGCTGCCCGGATGCGGTCCGCGCGGACCTCGACGATCTTGGCGTTCGTGTGGTTCGTGTCGGTCAGGAAGCCGGCCTGCGAGCCGGTGTAGCTCTCGGAGTCGACGCCGACCGCAGCCAGGGCCATCGAGACCAGCGCGACGGCCTTGCGCTCGCCTGCGGTGATCAGCATGTCCATCTCGCGGCCCGGGCGGATGTCGGAGACCTCGCCGGCGAGGCGCAGCAGCTCGTCGGTCTCCTTGCCCATCGCGGACACGACGAGCACGACCGAGTCGCCCCGACGGCGGCAGCGGGCCACGTGATCGGCGACCTCTCGGATGCGTTCGGGGTCGGCGACGGAGGTGCCGCCGAACTTCTGGACCAGGAGAGCCACGGCCGAAAAGGTAACACCGCCCTCTCGTCGCCCCTCAACCGCGTTCCCGGACCGAGCGGGGTGACCGGAGCCGTCGGTGCCGCCGGCGGCCGCTCGGGACACCCCACCTCGTCGATCGCGTTCGCTACGCTCCGGCGCCGTGGGAACCAACTCCGAGAAGCACGCTCGCCAGAAGGCTCATCGGGACCGGCTCAGCGCCGCCCGCCAGGAGGTCGAGTCCAAGCAACGGCGCAACCGCACCCTGGGCATCATCGGCGCGGTCGTGGGTCTGCTCGTGATCATCGTGGGCATCGTCGTGCTGACCGGTGGCGACGACGACGAGACGGTGACCTCGGGCGATGCGCCGACCACCACCGTCGAACCCGGTGCGCTGCCGGAGCCGCCCCCGGGCATCACCCTGACCGACACCACGCCGTGCCCGCCGGCGGAGGGTGCCGAGGAGCGTGTCGCGAAGTTCGCCGGCCCGCCGCCGGACTGCCTCGACCCGGCGATGGACTACACCGCCACGTTCTCGACGACCGAGGGTGAGTTCACCGCGACCCTCGACGCCGCGGCAGCGCCCGCCACGGTGAACAACTTCGTGGTGCTCAGCCGCTACCGCTACTACGACGGCGTGCCGTTCCACCGCGTCGTGCCGGGCTTCGTCATCCAGGCCGGCGACGGCGACGGCGCCCCGTGGGGCAACAACGACCTCGGCTACTCGATCGCGGACGAGCTGCCCGCCGACTCCTCGGCGTACGCCGACTACTCGCTCGCGATGGCGAACGCAGGACCCGACACCAACGGCAGCCAGTTCTTCGTCGTGCTGCCGGGCGGTGGCCCGGGACTCCAGCCGCTGTACTCGTTCTTCGGCCAGGTGGTCGAGGGTCAGGACGTCGTGGACGCCATCGGCGCGCTGGGCGGCCCCGACGAGCGGCCGACCACCGACGTGATCATCGAGTCGCTGACCATCGCCGAGACCCCGAAGGGCTGAACGCCCCGAAGGGCTGAACGCCGCGCCGAGCGGGACCGCTCGGCATCGCCTCAGACCGAGAGCAGCGGGTTGAGCACCGGCGGCAGGGCGCCCAGATCGGCACGGCGCCCGTCGACGAAGACGTGCACGTCGCCGGCGCCCTCGACCCGCCACGTGCCGTCCGGGGTGTGGATCAGCGCGGTGGCCTCGTCGATGCCGACGACGGGCAGGCCCTTGTGGGCCAGCTCGACGGTGCGGTGCCACTTGTCGGTCGACCACTGGTTGTAGCGAGGGATCAGCGTGACGGTGGTCAACAGGTCGAGGCCGACGGTGTACGCACCGCCGCGGCTGTCGACCATGTGCGAGCAGAGGACCGACACGGCCTCTCCGGCGGCCGCGATCGTCGAGCCGCCGAGCCAGCCCTCGACCAGCGCGTCGAGCAGCGGCGTGTCCTTGAGCACCGAGCGGAGGTGCATGGGCGAGCCACCCACGACGTAGGTCAACGCCGATGCCGCGGCGAGCTCGACGGCCGCCGGGTCCATCGCGTCGGCACGCCGGTAGACGTCGAGCACCCGGACGCGGGTGCCCAGGGCGCCGAACCACTCGGTCGCACGGTCGATCGCGGCGCCGGGGTTCTCGTAGGCCAGGGCGGACGGAAGGAGCAGCACCTCGTCGACGCCGTCGGTCAGCCCGGCGTCGAAGCTGCAGCCGTCGGTGAACTCACGGCCTCCGACGAGTGCGAGCGTTCCGTTCATCGTGTGTCCTTCGTCCGTGGTCGGGTGAGCGGGACCGGTGTGTCCCCGCGACGACCACGCTACGCAGTTCCCGCGGGGCCCAGCGCACGCCAGAACTTGCGGCTGTCTTGTTACCACTGAGTAACCTCGGCGCCCATGACGATCCAACGAGTGGGGATTCTCGGGTCGGGCATCATGGGTTCAGGCATCGCCGAAGTTGCGGCGAAGTCGGGATTCGACGTGGTGCTCCGGTCCCGCAAGCAGGAGACGGCCGACGCGATGGTGACATCGCTCGAGAAGTCGCTGGCCAAGCAGGTCGAACGGGGCAAGCTCGATCAGGCCACCGCGGACGAGGTGAGGGGTCGCGTCACCGCGACCGACCACATCGGCGCGTTGGCCGACTGCGACCTGGTCATCGAGTCCGTCGTCGAGGACCTCGACGTCAAGCGGGCGCTGTTCGCCGAGCTCGACGGCATCGTGAAGCAGGACGCGATCCTGGCCACGAACACCTCGACGCTGCCGGTCATCGAGATGGCCGTCGCCACCCAGCGCCCCGAGAAGGTCCTCGGCGTGCACTTCTTCAACCCGGCGCCCGCGATGTCGCTCGTCGAGATCATCGCCCCGCTGACCGCCTCGGACGAGACGGTCGCCGAGGCGAAGGCGTTCGCCGAGGCCTGCGGCAAGAACGCCGTCGAGGTCAAGGACCGGGCGGGCTTCATCGTGAACGCCCTGCTGTTCCCGTACCTGAACAACGCCGTGCGGATGCTCGAGTCGGGCACCGCGTCGGCCGAGGACATCGACACCGCCATGAAGGGCGGCTGCAACTTCCCGATGGGGCCGCTCGCCCTGCTCGACCTGGTCGGCCTCGACACGTCGCTCGCGATCCTCGACGCCCTCTACGAGGAGTTCCGGGACCCGAACTACGCCGCGGTCCCCGCGTTGCGTCGCATGGTCTCCGCCGGTCAGTTCGGCCGGAAGTCCGGACGCGGCTTCTACGACTACTCCAAGAAGTAGCGGCCCGGTCCGCGAGGACCGAGCCACGACGACCGACGACGCCCGGCCCAGTGCCGGGCGTCGTCGCGTACGGACCCGGTGGGAGGCGTCCTACGATCCTGCGCCGTGAGGATCGAACCGCCGCCGTCGACGTGGGTCTTCCCACCGGTCGACGGATCCGACCCCGACGGTCCCGTCGCGATCGGCGGGGACCTCGAGCCGGGCACCCTGCTCGCGGCCTACCGCGCCGGGCTGTTCCCGATGCCGCTCGGGCGTCGTCGACAGATCGGCTGGTGGTCCCCCGACCCCCGGGGCGTCCTGCCACTCGACGGCCTGATCGTGTCGCGCTCGCTGCGACGGTCGCTGCGTCGCTATGACGTGCGCGTCGACACGGCGTTCGTCGACGTGGTCAGGGCGTGTGCGGACCCCGACCGCGAACACGGGTGGATCGACGCCGACATCCTGGCCGCGTACTCCCGCCTGCACGATCTGGGCTGGGCCCACAGCGTCGAGGCGTGGGACGGCGACCGGCTCGTCGGCGGGCTCTACGGCGTGAACATCGGGTCGTTCTTCGCGGGTGAGTCGATGTTCCACCACGCCCCGGACGCCTCGAAGGTCGCGCTCGTCCACCTGGTCGAACTGCTGCGCGACGGCGACCAGCCGCTGCTCGACGTGCAGTGGTCGACCGACCATCTGGCGTCCCTCGGTGTGGTCGAGATCGCCCGCTCCGACTACCTCGAGGCGGCCCGTCGGGCCATGGCGGGACCGACGCCGGCGGGCTTCTCCGTGCCGATGGGTCGATTCACCCAATCGGGCCCGAACGATTGAAACGGGTCCATCAGATCTGTATCAATCCATGCAGCAACACGAAGCAGCACATCGGGGCCGCAATGAACCGCTGTCATCGTCTGGTCGCTCAGACAGCGGGGAGCGAATAGCGAAACCACCCCCCACTCGTTCCGGACCGCTGGGGGTCCTGGGGTGGTCAGGCGAAGCCCACCTGTCTCCTGCACCGGATCGACGTCGGCCTCCGTCGGCGGGAAATCCTGGGAAGCACTTCGAACGGGGAGACCATTGCGGTCTCCTCGTTCCGCGTCCGGCCGGCTGCGCCGCCAGCGGGTGCGTCGCCAGCGGGTGCGTCGTCGACCGGCCTCGGGCTCGGAGCGACTGCTGCGTCAGCCGGCTGCGGCGGCCTTGCGCTCGGCCGCCTGGGCCTTGATCCTGCCGGAGCGGGCCCTCCAGACCAGGAACGTGATCATGCCGATCAGGACCTGCGGGACCCAGCTGGCCGCACGCCACAGCAGCGTCGCGGCGAGGGCGTCGTTCTTCGAGGCGCCGAAGGCGATCAACAGACCGGTGAGGCCGGCGTCGACGGTGCCGAGGCCGCCGGGCGTGATCGGGATGAACCCGGCGAGTCGGGCGAGCGCGAAGGCGGCGAAGGCCGCGGCGACGGTCACCTGGGTGGCCTCACCGGTCTCGGTGATGCGCAACGCCACCATGAGCACGCCGAACTGGGCGAGCTGCTGCAGCAGGTTCGTGCCGGTCAGCAACGCCCAGCGCTTCGACACGACGTCGACGGTCGACTCGCGGAACTGCACGATCTGATCGGTGATGCCGGTGGGCGACGTCTTGTGCATGACGCCGAAGACCTTGGCGGCCAAGCGCTCGAGCAGCGCCCCGACCTTGTGCGCGGTTGCGTCGCTGCGGAGGATCGCGGCGAACAGCCCCACCATGACCAGCACCGCCGCGAGCCCGCCGAGCGCGCCGACGACCTCCTTGGTCTGCGCACCGCCGGCGAACAGCAGCGCGAGCACTCCGAGGACGGGCAGCGCCAGGGTGATCATCAGGTTGAAGACGCTGGTGATGCCGATGGCCGAGGTCGCGGCGGCACCGCTGAACCCCGCTTGGGCGAGCATGCCGTACTGCACACCGAGCCCGATGGCGCCGCCGGCGGGCACGGCGTTCGAGATGGTGAACGAGGTCTGGCGGATCATGAACGCCGGGCCGTAGTGCAGCCCCGGCAGAGCGGCCTGGAACGGGAAGACGTAGACGACGATGCTGAACACGACCGAGAACGACAGGATGCCCAACTGGGCGATCGACATGGTCTTGATCGCGTCCCACGCCTCGGCGTAGTTGCCCATCTTCGGCAGCAGCAACGCGAAGACGATGACGAGCACCACCAACGTGACGATGCCGGCGATGACCTGCTTCTTGCGGTCGGTCGGGGCGACGGCGAGCCCGTCGGCCGCCTGCTCGGACGTGCTCATCTGATCCCTCGGGTGTCCTCGCCGGGCCGTCGTGGCGCCGGTCCCGTTCACGCTACCGAGCGCGCGCCCCGACCCGGTCGACCGTTGACGCTCGTACGTCCCGGGTCAGCGCTCCAGGACCGCGGCGCGGATCGCGTCGAGCGACTCGATGCGCTCAGCACCGGTGCCGAGCATGCCGTCGGGCACGATCACCTCGTCGACGCCGACATCGACCCAGCGGTCGACCAGTTCGGCGAACTGCTCGGCGGTCCCGGCGAACGCTGCACGTGGGGCCACCGACTCGACGACGCGCCGGGCCCGCTCGGCGTCGTCGGTGAGGCACACGAGCGCCTGCGCGGATCGTCGGATGGTCGACGGGTCGCGGCCGATGCGCTCACACGCCTCGTCGAGCACCGCGGCGCGTCCGGCGATCACCTGGGGCAGGCCCCACATGTTCCACTCGTCCGCGCGTCGGGCGACCAGGCGCAGCATGCGGTCGCCCTTGCCGCCGATCAGCAGCGGCAGGTGCGCCTGCACCGGCTTCGGCTCGCTGTGCGCGCCGCGCAGCGCGTAGTGCTCGCCGTCGACGTCGGCGACTGCGTCGTCGAGCAGACCGCGGATGACTCGGCAGGCCTCGTCGAGTCGTTCGATGCGCTCACCGGGTGGCGGCAGCTCGATGCCGTACTGGTCGTGCTCGTTGCGCTGCCACCCGGCACCGAGTCCGAGCACGGCGCGTCCGCCGGTGATGTGGTCGAGGGTGCTCGCCCAGTTCGCGACCACCGCGGGGTGGCGGTAGGTGTTGCCGAGCACGAGCGGCGCGACGCGCAGCCGCTCGGTCAGCGCGCCGAGTGCGGCGAGCGCCGCGGTGCTCTCGAGGGTCGGCACGGTCTCGGCGCCGAACTCGCCGCCGTCGCCCATGAAGTGGTCCCAGAGGTACACGCCGTGCCACCCGGTGCGGTCCGCGTGCAGGGTCACCTCGACCAGGTCGTTCCACGACTGCTGCGCACTCGGCCAGATCGACAGGTCCATGCCGTCGAGTCTGGCCCACCGTCACGGCCGCTGTGTGCTCAACCGCCGGCCTGCCGGCGTTCCGACACACCACACCTCGGGACCCACCGCATCGTGTGCTCAACCACCGGCCTGCCGGCGTTCCGACACACCACACCCCGGGACCCACCGCACCCGGAGCGGCGGTTCAGCTGCGCTCGCGGCCGAGCCAGGAGCCCGGCAGCTTCTGCTCTCCGAGCAGCTGCGCGGTGTAGATGCCGTGGTGCGACGAGAACACGTAGGCGATCACGCACGCCACCGCGAAGTACGCCACCGCTCCCCCGCCGAACAGCTCGACGCCCATGATCGTGCAGGCGAGCGGCGTGTTGGCCGCTCCCGCGAACACCGCGACGAACCCCAGCGCGGCGAGCAGCGGCACGGGCACATCCAGCACTCCCGCGAGCGTCGCGCCGAGGGTGGCGCCCATGACGAACAGCGGGGTGACCTCGCCGCCAACGAAGCCGCTGCCCAGGGTTACCGCGGTGAAGACGAGCTTGCCGAGGAAGGCCCACGTCGGCACCGGACCCCCGAAGAACGACAGCTCGACCAGCGGGGTCGACAGGCCGTTGTAGAGGCGGTCGCCGACGGCGAGCGTCATGGCGACCACGATCAGACCGCCGATCAGGGGTCGAGCCGGCGACCAGGCGACGAAGCGCGCCGCGACACGCTTCACCGAGTGCGTCGCCACGGTGAACGCCGTGCCGAGCAGCCCGAACGCGACGCCGGCGAGCGCGACCTTCGCCAGCAGCAGCGCGTCGAGCTCGACGTCACCGAGGTGCGGGGTGAGCTCGTGCTCGATCCCGAGGCCCAGCACGACCATGTCACCGACGACCGACGCGACCAGGCACGGGACGAGCGCCTCGTAGCGGAGTCGTCCGACGGACTGCACCTCGAGTGCGAACACCGCACCGGCGAGCGGCACGCCGAACACCGCGCCGAAGCCGCCGGCGATCGCGGCGACGAGCATGATCCGGCGGTCGTCGGGGCGCAGGCGCAGCACCCGGTTGGCCACGTCGGTCAGGCTGCCGCTCATCTGGACCGCGGTGCCCTCACGCCCGACGGACCCGCCGAAGAGGTGGGTGACGATGGTGCCGATGAGCACCATCGGGGCCATGCGACGGGGCACCCACTCGGTCGGCTCGTGGATCTCGTCGATGATCAAGTTGTTGCCCTCGACCGCCCGCCCGCCGCCGTAGTGGTAGGCGAGACCGATCGCCAGACCGGCGAGCGGCAGGCCGTACAGCAGGTTCGGGTGGCCGCCGAACTGCCGCGTCGCCCACTGCAACGACCACAGGAACGCCGCCGAGGAGAGTCCGGCGAGCACCCCGACGAGCGCGCCCAGCAGCAGCCAGCGGATCAGGCGCTCGACGAGTCGGAGCTGCTCACGCAGACGGGCTGCCGTCCACCCTTCGTCTCGGATCGGGGAGTCCGCCACGGCGTCGTGTCTAGCGGCTGCAGCGGTGGTCTGCGATCCGGTGCAGCGCCGCGGCACACCAGGTAAACAGTGTTCACCTGCATGCACGTGGACCGGGGGGTCGAGCATGGATCGACGGAGGTTTCTGCGAGGAGCCGCGGCCGGGGGCGCCGCGATCGCCATGGGCACGGGCGCGGCGTGTGCGCCGATGCCCCGCCCCGACGATCCGCTGAGCGCGGGACCGCACCCGTTCCCGGGGCCGGTCGCGGGCCGTGACCGGTGGGCGCGCATGCCTGCGGCGTTCAACCGGCGGGTGACGGCCGAGACGCCGCCGACGGGGCTGCGCCTGCTCGGCGGCGCGCTGCCGACGGACCTGGCGGGGCACGTGTTCTTCCAGTCGTTGGCGCTGCAGCCCTCGGATGCCGGCTTCAGCGGTGACGGTCTGATCTGGCGGCTCGACCTCGACGGCGACGTCCCGGCGCTCACCTCGAAGCTGTTGCGCACCACCGACTACCTGATGGCACAGGCGTTCGCCGAGACCCGGTACCGCTTCGAGTCACGCGGCATGACACGGCTCGGTCCGCTCGGGTTGCAGAACCAGCCGAACACCGCCCTGGTCGCGCTCGACGGCAACCGGCTCATCGCCACCGTCGACGGCGGGCGGCCGTGGGAGCTCGACCCGGCGACGCTCGATCCGGTCGGTCCGGTCGGGCGGCTCGACGACTACCGGCCGATGCTCGATCTGCCGATGAACCGGTTCCTGTGCCCGATGACGATCACGAGCGCGCACCCGCCGTACGACCGCGAGACCGGCGAGTACTACGGCATCTCCCTGTCGATCGTGCCGCTGCCCGGCATGGCCTACACCGAGCTGCTCGCCTGGGGCGGCAGCGGTTCCATCAAGCGGGTGCCGGTGCTCACGCCCGACCTGAACCCGCTGCTGATCAGCCAGAACGCCCACCAGATCGCGGTCACCCGCCACCACCTGGTGATCCTCGATGCGGCCGGCACGATCGAGTACGCCAAGCTGCTCAACGCCCCGAACTCCGCCGAGGCGGGCGAGTCGTGGCCACCGCGACCCGAGTCCTACTTCTACGTCATCGACCGCGACGACATCCGCCGCACCAATGGGTCGGTGGTCGCCCAGCGCGCCGTCGTCGCCCGGGAGTCCGGGCACTTCATGGTCGACCACGAGAGCACGCGGGAGCGCCTGGTCATCCACAGCGCCCACACGTCTGCGTCGGACCTCGCCGAGTGGATCCAGCCCTACGACGTGCACCCCGACTCCGGAGCGCCCGTCCGCTCCGAGCTCGTCAACGCGATCACCCCGGTCAACTACGACATCGGCGTCGTCGGCCGCTACGAGATCGACGCCCGCACGGGTGCGCTCGTCGAGCAGTCGATGTTCTACGACGACCACACGTGGGGCACCGGCGGTCTGATCGCCCGGAACCCGCTCACGCCGAACGCCACGCTCGGCGACGTGTTCCACGCGAACTCGGGTTTCCCGACGGATCTGGCCCTGCAGCGCGTCGCCAAGGGCTTCGACCCCCACCCCTACCGACTCGTGGCGATGGACGAGCTGCCCTGGGAGGGTGTGCCGTCGAGCCTGGTGCGCATCGACCACGACGCCGGTCGCGTCGTCGACGCGTACTTCTACCCGGGTGATCGCTTCGGGTGGACCCCGACGTTCGTGCCGCGCCGCGGCTCGGCGACCGGTTCCGCCGACGGGTACCTCGTCGCCGTCGTCTACGGCGACCAGATCACCGCGGACTCCGCGGGCACCGAGCTGTGGGTCTTCCGGGCCGACGACCTGGCGTCGGGGCCCGTCGCGCGGCTGGGCGCACCGGATCTGCAGGTGCCGCTCACGCTGCACTCGCTGTGGCTCGACTCGACCCGGTCGACCCGACCCGACGAACGCATCGACGTCGACGGCGAGCTGCTCGAACGCGCCGCCACGTGGCACGTCGACCCCGACGTCGCCGGCACCCTGCGCGCCGAGGTGCTGCCCGCGTACGAGTCCCTGCTGCGCTGACCCACCCCTCGACATCCGTCTCCCACCCCTCGACTTCCGTCTCGGAATCGGAGCCATCGCTCCGAATCCGAG
>JALYWI010000033.1 GCA_030852785.1 Actinomycetota bacterium | reverse complement strand
CTGCCGGCCCACTGCCGCCCACCGCCGGCCCACCGCCGCCCGACCGACGCCCCGCCGCCGGACGCGCTCGGGGGCCGCTCGACCGGGTCCGCACCGCGAAAGGCGCTTGGGGGTCCCCCATGGGTCGCCGGTATCCTCGGGGGACATGAGCCTCCCCTCGAACCCCACCATCGGCGTGTTCGGCGCCACCGGCCAGGTCGGCAGCGTCATGCGGACCTTGCTCGCCGAGCGCTCCTTCCCGGCGTCGTCGGTGCGGTTCTTCGCATCTGCGCGCTCCGCGGGTTCGACGCTGCCGTGGGGCGACGGCGAGATCATGGTCGAGGACACCGCCACGGCCGACTTCGCGGGCATCGACATCGCGCTGTTCTCGGCCGGCGCGACCAGCTCACGCGAGTTCGCCCCGAAGGTCGCCGCCGCCGGCGCGGTCGTGGTCGACAACTCCTCGGCGTGGCGCATGGACCCCGACGTCCCGCTCGTCGTGGCCGAGGTCAACCCCCACGCGCTCGACGATCGTCCCAAGGGCATCATCGCCAACCCGAACTGCACGACCATGGCCGCGATGCCGGTGCTCAAGCCGCTCGCCGTCGACGCCGGTCTCCGACGCCTGGTCATCAGCACCTACCAGGCCGTCTCCGGCGGCGGGCTCGCGGGTGTCGAGGAGCTCGCCGGACAGGTCGACGGCCTGGTCGGCGACGTGCGCGACCTCACCTTCGACGGCTCGGCCGTGAAGTTCCCCGAGGCCTCGAAGTTCCCGAGGACCATCGCGTTCGACGTCGTGCCCCTGGCCGGTTCGATCGTCGACGACGGCTCCGAGGAGACCGACGAGGAGAAGAAGCTCCGCAACGAGAGCCGCAAGATCCTCGAGATCCCCGAGCTGCGCGTGTCGGGCACCTGCGTGCGGGTGCCGGTCTTCACCGGGCACTCGCTGTCGATCAACGCGGAGTTCGACCGCGACATCTCGCCCGACCGTGCCCGCGAGCTGCTCGCCGCGGCACCGGGGGTCGAGCTCAGCGACGTCCCGACGCCGCTCGAGGCCGCCGGCAAGGACCCGTCCTACGTCGGACGCATCCGCCGCGACGAGTCCGTCGATCACGGCCTGGTGCTCTTCGTGTCGAACGACAACCTGCGCAAGGGCGCCGCCCTCAACACGATCCAGATCGCCGAAGCGCTGATCGCCCGCGGCTGAGCCGTTCGGCGCGGGCACCGGCACCGGCACCTGGTGCCGGCGTCGCCGTGGCGGTCCGTCGGCGAGCCCGGTTCAGAGCGGCGTCGTGTCGTGGTCCTGGGGGTGCGTGCGCCACTTGTTCCACGGCCACGTGCCGTCGATCTCGACCTCGAGCGAGAAGCTCAACAGGATTCGGATGATCACGATCGCGCCCAGCACCAGCACGCTGCTCGGGGTGGGCTCGACGACGATGGTCCGGATGATGTCCGCGAGCAGCAGCACCTCGAGCCCCAGCAGGATCACCCGGGCGAGCTTCCGCCGCAGTCGCGGGTAGGCGAGCGACCGTGACTCGGCGTCGACCATGTCCTGGGCGTAGCCGTAGAACGAGACCAGACCGCCGACGAGCAGCACGACGACGCCGCCGCCCTCGACGCTGCGAACCACGACGTCCATGATCTCCTCGTAGGTCACGCCCGTGACCGTATCGCCGCAACCCCCGCGACCGGCTCTTTTGGTTCGCGCCGCGCCCACGCCTCGGTTCTGGGTGCGGGGATGCCGGTCAGCGCCGGCACGATCGCACCCGGTTCGCCCTCGGATCTGTTCTGGGTGCGGGGATGCCGGTCAGCGCCGGCACGATCGCACCCGGTTCGCCCTCGGATCGGTTCTGGGTGCGGGGATGCCGGTCAGCGCCGGCACGATCGCACCCAGAACACCGGGGGGGGGGGCGGGATCAGAGCGGAGGGTCGTCCAGGTAGCGCTGGGCGGCCTCGTCCAGGGACAGGTCCATCTGGTTCGCCAGCGAGGCGAGCCAGGCGAGCACGTCGCCGAGCTCGTGCAGCTGCTGTTCACGGGTGCCCTTGCGGACCGCCTGCGCCAGCTCGCCGACCTCTTCGCAGAGCCAGGCCACCGTCGACGGCACGCCGCGATCGCGGTCCGCCGCGCCGTAGAGCTGCTCCATGAGGTCCTGGAAGGCGGTGATCTCCATCGCTCGACCCTACGGGAGCGACGCGACTCGGCTCGACCCCGGAAGGGCGGCCCGGAGGCCCGGTCAGGCCCGCATGAACACCTGGACGGTGAACACGGTGCGATGGCCGTTGCACGTGCCCCACACCGCTCCGGCGCCCACGTAGTTGTACGAGGCGTCGAGGATGTTGGCCTTGTGGCCCGAGGAGTTCATGTAGGCGACGTGGACCTGCGAGATGCTGCCACCGCGGCCGACGTTCTCACCGAGCTTCCGCCAGTTCCCGGGCGCACCGTCGGCGAGACGGGAGTGCGAGATCTGGCAGCGGTCGCGCAGGGTGGAGGCCCACTGGTCGGCCTTCACGTTCAACTGCGCCTGCTGCTGGAGCGGGCGGAGCCCGGCGTTCGCACGGGACGCGTTGATCTCGGCGACGACGGCGTTGCGGTCGGGGGTCGAGGTCTCACACGAGGTGAGGGTGCTGCTCAGCAACAGCACCGCCAGGGCCGACGCGACGATCGCGGCGATCGGCCGACGCCGACGGGCGCGTGGCGTGGAGCTCGGGAGTGTGGTCACAGCCATGCAGCTGTTATCGAACGGGTCAGGAAGGACCTTGACACTTCACCGAATGATTTCCCGAGACATCCGGCACGACGCCGCATCACCGGAGCGGCACCGTGGAACGCATCGAGCCCCGGCTGCTGGCGCAGATCCGGGGCTCGATGTGGGGACGGTCCGACGAGCGGACCATGTTGTCGGGTGGGGGAGATTTGAACTCCCGACCTCCTCGTCCCGAACGAGGCGCGCTACCAAGCTGCGCCACCACCCGTGGAAGGACGCATCGTAGTGGTCCGCCCGGTCGAGCGGAAAATGCGTTGGGGCCGGTGCCGCCAGCTCAGCTGGCGACGTCGTCCGAGGGCTGCTCGGCGCCTGCCTCGCCGCTCGCCTCGTCGATGGCCGGCAGCGCCTGGGGGTCCGAGCGGGGACCGCCCTCGGTGTAGCGCTCGCCGGCGAGCACCGCAGCGGCCGCGGTGCGCAGGCGCATGGAGTCGAGCGGCTTGATCAGCCAACCGTCGGCGTCGCCACGGCGGGCGATGAAGACGTCCGCGTCGCGGTCGAGCAGGATGATCACGTTCTGCGGGGCGATGCGGTCGAAGCTCTCTTCGTTGCGCAGCCCGAGACAGGTGGCGACCCCGCCCATGTTGCCGATCTGCAGGTCGAGCACGACCAGGTCGGGCTGCAGCTCGCGGACCGCGGGCAGCACCTCTCGGCCGGTGTGGACCCGGGCGACGGTGGTGCCCGTCTCTCCGAGTGCGGCGTCGACCTCGTCGAAGACCTCGTCGGCGTCGGTGGCGATCAGGATCGTGCGTGCTGCGGTGACCACGCCGTGACGTTACCGTTCCCGACCTTCGAAGAGCAGATCGGCGAGGCGCGACAACGACGTCAGATCGGTGACCTCGAACGGCTGGACCGCCAGTTCGGCGACCGGTGCCGGAGCCACCCTCGACCGCAGACCGGTCAGGTGGTCGTGCTCTCCCTCGGCCAGCACCCGCGAGTCGGCCAGCGCGGTGTAGTGGTCGGCCAGCGCGGTGCCGGCCAGCTCCTCGGCTCGGGTCCGCAGACTCGCCGGCGACGAGTCCGGACCAGCTCCGGCGGGCCCGGCGAAGGTCGGCTGCATGCGGTTGACCACGAGCGCCCGGACATCGATGCCGGCGTCGTGCAGCTTGTCGGCGAAGTAGCCGGCTTCGGTCACTGTGTCGGCCTTGGGTGACGCGACGAGCACGAAGGCGGTCGACGCTGCGCCGAGCAGCTCGTCGACGCGACGGGCTCGCTCCTTGAAGCCGGCCTCCATGCCGTCGAACGCGGCGAAGAAGTCGAGCGCGTCGGCGATCACGTCGCTGCCCACCACCTTCGACAGGCTGCGCACCAGTGTCTGCGCGGCGACGTTGACCGCCTTGACGATGCCGCGGGTCGGGGCGACGAGCACCCGGTAGAGCCGATGATCGAGGAAGTGGGCCAGGCGCTGGGGCGCCTCGATGAAGTCGAGCGCGTTGCGCGTCGGCGGTGTGTCGACGACGACCAGGTCGTAGTCACCCTCGACGGCCAGTTCGTAGAGCTTCTCCGAGGCCATGTACTCCTGCGTGCCCGACAGCGAGCCCGAGATGTTCTCGTAGAACGTGTTGCCGAGGATCCGCTCGGCCTGGGCGGCGTCGGCGGAGTAGCGCCGGACCAGCCCGTCGAAGGTGGCCTTGGTGTCGAGCATCATCGCCCACAGCTCGCCGTCCCACAGGGAGTCGCGACCGGACCCCTCGGCGCCGGATCCTTCGGTGCCGGCCGCGTCGATGCCCGATGCGTCGATGCGGGCGGGGGTGTTCGTCAGACCTTCGAGACCGAGCGCATCGGCCAGGCGTCGGGCAGGGTCGATGGTGACCACGACCGCCCTGCGCCCCTGACGGGCGGCCTCGAGTGCGATGACCGCCGCCGTGGTGGTCTTGCCGACCCCGCCCGAACCGCAGCAGACCACGACCTGGCTCGCCGCGACGACGGCGCCGATCGACGTCCCGTCGCTGGTCGAGCCGGTGCTGGTCGGACCGTCGCTGGTCGAGCCGGTGCTGGTCGAGGAGCCGGTCACGAGTCGCCCCGGTGCTGGTGGTCGGGCAGCGCCTCGACCGCGGTGAGCAGCCGCTCGGCCAACAGGTCGAGCTCGAGCCGACCCAGGTCGGACGTGAACAGGTACGGCAGCTGCAGCTGCGCCAACGGCAGGTCGTGTGCCATGCGCTCCAGCTGTGCACGCTGCAGCGCCGCGCGTGCGGCGCGGAACTCCGACGACGCGGCGAGCAGCTCGGCCTCGCCCTCGAGCAGGGTCACGCCGGCGTCGGCCGCGGCGACGGCGGGTCCGACGGCGAGCCCGTCCAGCTCGGCGAAGACGCCGTTGACGACCACCGGTCCGAGCGCCACACCGACCTCGTCCTCGAGGTCGTAGGCGGTCTCGATGAGCTCGTTGACCGGGGTCTCCTCGGGTGAGGTGACCAGCACGACCCGGCAGCGGGCCGGATCGTTGAGCAGCCGGAGCACGTCGACGGCCTGGGTGTTGATCGGGCCGACCTTGACCGCGTCGGCGAGCCCCGACGCCGAGCGCAGGAAGGTGATCGCGTGACCTGCCGCAGGCGCGTCGAGCAGGATCAGGTCGAACTCGCCGGAGCGCTCGAGCTGTTTCACCTTGCCCAGCACGAGGATGTCCCGGATGCCCGGCACGGCGGTCGACACCAGGTCGACCGCGCCGGTCGACACGAGTCGCTTCGAGATCCGCTGCAGTCCGTGGTCGCGCAGGTAGTCCAGCAGCGCGTCGTCGGGGGTGAGGGTCCGGGCGGTGATGCCGGCGTGCACCTCGGACGGCTCGACCAGGTCGAGCTCGTGGTAGTCGAAGTCCCGGGACTCGAACAGCGAGGCCAAGCCGGACTTGCCCTCGACCTCGACGATCAGGGTCCGCACGCCGCTCATCGAGGCCGCCATCGCCATCGTGGCGGTGACCGCGGTTTTGCCGACACCGCCTTTCCCGGCGACGATGATCACTCCGGATGCAGTGAAGAACTGCTCAGGATCCACGCTGTCCCTTCGGAGGCTGTGCTGTGGGCACACTACCCAGCCGATTGCGGCTGACATCGATCGTGATGCTGACCCTCGGAGTCATCGTCGCGCTCGCCGGAGTGTTCGCCCCGAGCGCCGGAGCGCAGAGCACGTGCGGTGAGCACGGCTGCGTCGATGTGGTCGCCGTGGACGGCGTGATCGATGAGATCGAAGCCGATTTCATCATCGAGAGCGTACGGTCGGCCAACGCCGCCGGCGACGTCGTCGCGGTCGTCCTGCAGCTCGACAGCCCCGGTGTCGCCGTCTCCGACGCCCGGCTGAACGAGGTGGCATCGGTCATCGCCGGCTCGGGCATCCCCGTGTCGATCTGGATCGGCGCCTCCGGTTCCGACGCCCTCGGCGGCGCCGCGGAGCTCGTCCAGATCGCGGACAGCTCCGGCATCACCCCGGGCTCGGTCATCGGTGACGTCGGGTCGCAGCGGCTCGACACAGCAGAGTTCGGCCGCCTCTTCGAGGGCGACCAGACCGAGGCGCTGAGCCGGACCTTCGACGGCGAGAAGGCGGTCGAGGCGGGTCTGGTGACCCGGTTCTCGCCGACGATCGTCGAGCACATCTCCACCCTCGACGTCGTCGACACCGAGCGCGTCGAGTCCGAGGACGGCAAGGAGGAGCTGCGTCCGCTGCAGATCCCCCGCTTCTCGAAGCTGCCGCTGCAGGTCCAGCTGCTGCACACCGCCGCCAGCCCGTCGGTCGCCTACCTGCTGCTCATCATCGGCCTCGGTCTGCTGCTCTTCGAGTTCTTCACCGCCGGCGTGGGTGTCGCCGGCGTCGTCGGCGCCGGGTTCGTGGTGCTGGGCGGCTACGGCGTGGCGGCGCTGCCGTCGAACGGCTGGGCGCTCGGCCTGATCCTGTTCTCGATGTTCGCGTTCGCGATCGACATGCAGACGGGCATCCCGCGCGCGTGGACGATCATCGGCATGGTCGCGTTCAGCGTCGGGACGGTGTTCCTCTTCACCGACTTCCGGGCGACCTGGATCGCCTGGGCGGTCGGCATCTTCGGCATGGGCATCACGGTGTTCTCCGGCATGCCGGCCATGATCCGCACCCGGTTCGCGACACCGACGATCGGGCGCGACTGGATGATCGGCGAGCTCGGCGACGTCACCGTCGACGTCGACCCCGACGGCATGGTGCGGATCCGTGAGGCGCTCTGGCGTGCACGGACCAACCGGGCCACTCCGGTGCTGGTCGGCGACCGTGTCCGGGTCGTCGCGATCGACGGTCTGGTGCTCGAGGTCGAGCCCGAAGAGGGCGGCGCGATCGACTACCGGGAGATGCGCGATCGGCGCAAGGGCACCCCGGATGAGGCCGCCGGCGACGACGAGCCCGGGGCCGACGACGACGAGCCGGAAACCCGCTAACCGCAGTTCGCAGAACGCTCACAAAATCATCTCTTGTCGGCGTCTCGCGGCGGTGCCTATCGTGCGGCCAACACCGAAACGGGGGGTCGTCACGGTGAGTGCACAACAGTCTCCGCAAGCATGGCAGGCGAAGGCCGCATGTCGTGGTCCGCAGGCAGCGGTCTTCTTCCCGCCGCCGCAGTTCGAACGCAAGGCCGACCGCCTCGAGCGTGAGCGCCGAGCCAAGGCGATCTGCGCGGAGTGCATGGTCCGCGCCGAGTGCCTCGACTACTCGGTCGAGATCAAGGAACCGCACGGCATCTGGGGCGGCCTCAACGAACACGAGCGCCGCGCCTTGACCGAGATCTCGGTCTGACGTTCCGTCCTCGCCGGCCCGAACCCGGGCCGACTGAGAGCCCGCTGATCGCGGGCGTGACTCGCGGCGACCGCCCGTCGACGGGCCGCTAGCGTCGCGACCATGTTGCCCGCGTTGCTCGCCTTCTTCCTGGTGCTGCCCTTCCTCGAGGTGTGGGTGGCGATCCAGGTCGCCGGGGTCATCGGCGGGTTCCCGACGCTGCTCGTCATCTTCGCGATGAGCGTGCTCGGCGTCGTGCTGCTGCGCCGTGAGGGCACGACGGTGTGGCGCAAGGCCTCCGAGGAGATGGCCGCCGGCCGGCCGCCCACGACCCAGCTGCTCGACGGGGCCCTGGTCCTCGTCGGAGGGGTGTCGCTCGTGGTGCCCGGGTTCATCACCGGTGTGTTCGGTCTGCTGCTCCTGCTGCCGCCGGTGCGCGCGCTGCTGCGGCCCGTGATCCTCGCCTGGTTCACCGCGCGTGCCGCACGAGCGGCGCGCTCCGGCGCCATGCGCGGCGTGTTCGTCCGCAGCGTCGTCGACGCCGACGGCCGGGTGCGCACCGAGTCGACGAGCTTCGGCGACGTGGTCGACTCCGAGGGCTGGGAGCTCCGCGACGCACCGCCCGAGCTGCCTCGCAGCCAGGGCCCGCGACCCGGCGTCATCGACGTCGACGGATCGGCCGACGAGCGCTGAATGGCTGCCGCCGACCTGTCCTAGGGTCGCAGCGTGGCCACCATGAACATGCAGCACCCCGACCCGGAGTCGGTGCCCGTCCGGGACGCAGCGACCGTCATGCTGCTGCGCGAGTCCACCGAGGGCCTCGAGGTCTGCATGCTGCGCCGCAACCTCAACTCCGACTTCGTCGGCGGTGCCTACGTGTTCCCCGGCGGCGGCGTCGATCCGGGTGACTCCGACCGGGCGCTCGAGCGGGTCACACAGGGCCGCACCGACGCCGATGCCTCACGACTCGTCGGCGTCGAGCGTGGCGGGCTCGCGTTCTGGGTCGCCGCCATCCGCGAGTCCTTCGAAGAGGCCGGCGTGCTGCTTGCCCGCGGCGGCGACGGATCGGTCGTCTCCTTCGAGGACCCGCCGGTGGCCGAGCGGTTCGAGGTGCACCGTCGTGCGGTCGACACCGCGCAGCGGACGCTGCTCGAGGTGTGCCACGAGGAGTCGCTGCAGCTCGACGTCGGGTCGATGCACTACTTCTCCCGATGGATCACGCCGCTGGGTGCGCCGCGCCGCTACGACACCCGGTTCTTCGTGGCGGCCGCGCCCGACGGGCAGGTCGCGCTGCACGACGACCGAGAGGTCATCGCGACGACCTGGCTGACCCCGGCGCAGGCTCTCGCCGATCACGAGTCGGGGAAGATGACGATGATCTTCCCGACCGTGCGGACGATGGTCGCCCTGAGCCGCTTCGACCGCGCCGAGGACGTGCTGGCCCACGCGGCCGACCAGGCCGAGGTCAACCCGATCCTGCCGATGTTGCGCGACGAGGGCGGCGGGGTGCGCCTGGTGCTGCCCGGCGACCCGGAGGGCACCGGCGGCGTCTACGACGCGATCTCGGGGGAACCGGTCAGCTGA
>JALYWI010000029.1 GCA_030852785.1 Actinomycetota bacterium | reverse complement strand
GGCGCGAGCTTGCCGAGCGCCGCCTTCTGCGCGGGCGTCGCGGGCGCGTCGACCCGCTGATACGCCGACGCGCCGAACTGCGCCTCGAGCTCGGCGTAGCGCTGCGAGGGCGTCTTGCCGGTGACCGCGAGGATCTCGGCCGCGAGCAGGCACAGCAGGATGCCGTCCTTGTCGGTCGTCCACACCGAGCCGTCCATCCTCAGGAACGACGCTCCCGCCGACTCCTCGCCGCCGAACGCGACCGAACCGTCGAGCAGGCCGGGCACGAACCACTTGAACCCGACCGGCACCTCCAGCAGCGGGCGGCCGAGCGACTCGGCGACGCGGTCGATGATCATCGAGCTGACCAGCGTCTTGCCGACCGAGGCATCCGTGGGCCATCCGTCGCGGTGCGAGTACAGGTAGTCGATCGCGACGGCGAGGTAGTGGTTGGGGTTCATGAGCCCCGCGTCGGGAGTGACGATGCCGTGGCGGTCGGCGTCGGCGTCGTTGCCAGTGAGGATGTCGTACTCGTGGCGCCGGCCGATGAGCCCGGCCATCGCAGACGGCGACGACGGATCCATGCGGATCTTCTCGTCCCAGTCGAGGGTCATGAACTTCCACGTCGGATCGACGTCGGGGTTCACCACGGTGAGGTCGAGCCCGTGCACCTCGGCGATGAGCGCCCAATAGTCGACGGACGCCCCGCCCAGCGGGTCGGCGCCGATGCGCACGCCCGCCCGTCGGATCGCCTCGACGTCGATGATGCTCGCGAGGTCGCGCACGTACGCGTCGCGGAAGTCGTACTCGCCGAGCCTGTCGGCGTCGAGGTCCTTGAACGGCGTCCGCGAGACCCCTGTCAGCCCCGCGGCGATGAGCTCGTTCGCGCGGTTCGCGATCCACCCGGTGGCGTCGGTGTCGGCCGGGCCGCCGTTCGGCGGGTTGTACTTGAAGCCGCCGTCGCGCGGCGGGTTGTGGCTCGGCGTCACCACGATGCCGTCGGCGCGGCCGGGGTCCGAGGCATCCCGTCCGCGGTTGTAGGTGAGGATCGCGTGGCTGAGCGCCGGCGTCGGCACCCAGGAATCGCGGGCGTCGACGCGCACGTCGATGCCGTTCGCGACGAGTACCTCGATGGCGCTGCGCTCGGCCGGGAGCGACAGACCGTGCGTGTCGCGACCGAGGAAGAGCGGGCCCTCGATGCCCTGCGACCGGCGGTAGTCGACGATCGCCTGGGTCGTCGCGAGGATGTGCGTCTCGTTGAAGCTCGCCGACAGCGACGAGCCGCGGTGGCCGCTGGTGCCGAACGCGACGCGCTGCTCGGCGACCGCGGGGTCGGGGACGATGTCGTAGTAGGCGGAGATCAGCTCATCGATGTCGATGAGATCGGATGCTTCGGCCGGCTGTCCTGCGCGAGTCATGTGATCCAGTCTGCCCGTCGCGCGGGCCTGTCCGCACGGGGTTGACGCCGCTCCTGCTGCCGCAACTCCTCAGTTTCGGGCCTGGTGGCCCGCGTCGCCCGCGGATTTTCGCGGCACCCCGCGGCGGCGCCACGGCTTTTTGAGGAGTTACGACTTACCCGTCGAGGCCGCCGGTCGCGCGGCTAGGCTGGCGGGCGTGACTTCCGAGGCCGTCGACGCTCAGGCATCCGCTCCCGTCCGCCGCACGTACAGCTTTCTCGGACCGGCGGGGACGTTCACCGAGGCGGCGCTCGCGCAGGTGCCCGAGGCGCGGGGACACGACTGGCGGCCGGTGCGCAACGTCGGCGAGGCGCTCGCCGACGTGATCGAGGGCCGGTCGGACGCCGCGATGATCGCGATCGAGAACTCCGTCGACGGCGGGGTGTCGACGGCGCAGGATGCGCTCGCGACGGTGCCGGGCCTGCGGATCGTGGGGGAGTACCTCGTGCCCGTCGAGTTCGTGCTCGTCGCGCGCCCGGGCACCCGCATCGAGGACGTCTCGCTCATCGCCGCGCACCCCGTCGCGTACGCGCAGTGCCTCCAGTGGCTCTCGCGCGAACTGCCGGCGCACGCGCATGTTCCGGCGGCGAGCAACGTCGCGAGTGCGATGAGCCTTCTGGACGGGACGAGTGACGCGGATGCCGCGATCGCCCCGCCCGGGATCCTCGAGCACCACGAGCTCGAGCTGCTCGCCTCGAACATCGGCGACAACCCCAACGCGGTGACGCGCTTCGTGCTCGTGAGCCGGACCGTGGTGCCGCCTGCGCCCACCGGCGCCGACAAGACCTCGCTCATCGTCGAGCTGCCCGACGACCACCCGGGCGCGCTGCTCGAGATGCTCGAGCAGTTCGCGACCCGCGGCATCAACCTGTCGCTGCTGGCCTCGCGCCCCATCGGGGACGAGCTCGGCCGCTACCGGTTCGTGGTCGACGCCGACGGGCACCTGCAGGACGAGCGCATGGCAGACGCCCTGATGGGCCTGCGGCGCTTCAGCCCTCGGGTGATCTTCCTAGGTTCGTACCCTCGCGCTGACCGCGCGGTCGTGCACTACCCCGAGCGCTACGCCGACGACGTGTTCGTCGAGGCGCGCGACTGGCTGCGCGGCCTGCTCTCGGGCGAACCCGAAGAGCGCGACTGACGACGGAAAACGCCGAACCCGGCCGCGCCGGTGGAGGCGCGGCCGGGTTCAGCGGTCGAGTCAGGCCCGTCGGCGACGGGTCATCCGTCAGGATTCCTGGCGGCGACGGCGCACCGCGACGAGCACCAGACCAGCGAAGACCGACAGCGCACCGCCGGCGATGATCGCGATGGGAACGCTGCCGCCCGTCATCGGGAGAGCCGCCGGAGGCGGTGTGCCGATGTAGTGCGCGGGGTCGCCATCCGTGACCGTCACCTGCGTGCCGGGCACCTGGCCGACCACGGTGCCGATGTTCACGTACGCCCCGTCGATGGCGACGCCGAGCGCGTTGCATTGGAACGAGGCGCCGGGCGCGAGCGGCCCTGGCACGACGTTCGACGTCGTGCCGTTGCACCAGATCTCGAGGTCAGCCACCTTGTCGTCGGTCACGGTGACGTTGACGAGCGGCGTGTTCCCGGTGTTCGTGATCACGTACGTCCACTCCACCACCGCTCCCGTCGCCACGGTGACACCCGGCGCCTCGTCGGCGTCCTGGCCGTTCACGGCCTTCTCGATGTCGATGGCAGGGAGGGAGCCGAAGTAGTGCGACGGGTCGACGTCGTCGACCTGCTCGCCGGCGACGGAGTTGCCGTCGACGTCAGTGGTGGCAGGTCCCGTTCCGACGACCGTGCCGAGGTTCGCGTACTGCCCGGGCGTCGACACGCCCGTCGCCACGCATGTGAAGGACTGCGCGGGGGCAAGCGTCCCCGGGAAGACGTTGCCGCCCGTCCCGTCGCAGTCGATGTCGGCGGCATCCACGCGGTCATCCGTGACCACCACCCCGGTGAGCGGAACGTTGCCGGTGTTGGTGACGACGTACGTCCACTCCACGCTGCCACCCACCGGCACGTAGGGTCCGGTCGGCGCGTCTGCGTCGACCGTGTTGGTGGCCTTCTCGATGTCGATGGCCGGATTCGCGCCGAAGTAGTGCGAAGGGTCGGCGTCTGTCACCTCGGTGTCGAGCGGGTCGACGCCGGTGACGGTGCCGATGTTCGCATACTGCCCGGCGGTCGCGGTGCCGGTGGCGATGCAGGTGAACGAGGCGTCGGGTGCGAGCGGTCCGGGGATCACGTTGCTGCCGGTGCCGTCGCAGTCGATGTCGGCCGCCGCCACCAGGTCATCGGTCACGGTGACGTTCGTCAGTGGGACGTTGCCGGTGTTGGTGACGACGTAGGTCCAGCGCACACCGCCGCCGACGGCGACCAGCGGCCCAGTCGGCAGGTCGGCGTCCTGGCCGTTGGTGGCCTTCTCGATGTCGATCGCGGATGCCACGCCGAAGTAGTGCGAGGGGTCCTCGTCATCGACCTGTTCGCCTGCGACCGCGTTGCCATCCACGTCCGTGGTGGCGGGGGCGGTGCCGACGACCGTACCGAGGTTGGCGTACTGCCCGGCGATCGCGGTGCCGGTGGCGATGCAGGTGAAGGATGCCCCGACCGCGAGCGGTCCCGGGATCACATTGCTGCCGGTGCCGTCGCAGTCGATGTCGGCCGCCGCCACCAGGTCATCGGTCACGGTGACGTTCGTCAGTGGGACGTTGCCGGTGTTGGTGACCACGTACGTCCACTCCACCGCGCCGCCGGCGACCACGAGCGGGCCGGTCGGCAGGTCCGCGTCCTGGCCATTGGTGGCCTTCTCGATGTCGACGGCCGGCGTCGCCCCGAAGTAGTGCGAGGGATCGGTGTCGGTGACCTCCACCTGCGTCGGATCGATGCCGGTCACCGTACCGAGGTTGGCGTACTGCCCGGCCGTCGCCGTGCCGGTCGCGACGCAGGTGAACGAGGCGTCGGGTGCGAGCGGGCCGGGGATCACGTTGCTTCCGGTGCCGTCGCAGTCGATGTCCGCCGCCGCCACCAGGTCGTCGGTGACCGTGACGTTCGTGAGGTCCACGCCGCCGGTGTTCGTCACCACGTAGGTCCAGCGCACTGCTCCACCGACGGTCACATAGGGTCCGGTGGGCGTGTCGGCGTCCTGGCCGTTCGTGAACTTCTCGATGTCGATCAGCGGCTCCGGCATGAGGGCGAGGTCGACGGTGAAGGTGGTGAACCCGTCGGCGATGAGCTCGCCGGCGAGGCCCGCCACGTCATCCCCGGTCGGGCCGTTTCCTCCCGACAGCTCGCCCCCGGAGTACTGGTATGCCATCGTCACGGGCGTGCTGGTCAGACCCGTCGTGGCCGGGGCCGGTGTCGCAGTGTTGTTGTTGTCGGCGCCCTCGTTCTGGGCTGCGGTGTCGCCGGAGCCGACGGTGCGCACCACGTAGTCGGCGAGCGGGCCGCCGTCCGCGAACATCGACGCCGGGATGTGCGCGGTGTAGGTGCCTTCCGGGAGCGCCGCAACCGACCAGCGACCGGCTGCGTCGGTGACGCGGGTGGCGACGACGGTGCCGGTGTCGTCGCGGACTTGCACGGTCACGCCGGGGATGCCGGTCTCGCCGTTGTCGAAGATGCCGTTGCCGTTGCGATCGGTCCAGACCAGGTCGCCGAGGGTGAACCCGGGCATCTGCACGTACGGCTCATTGGACAGCAGGGGCTGGTTCGCGAACGTGGGAGAGAAGATCATCGCCCGGTTCACATACAGGTTGTCGAGGTCGTTGCTCGTAGACACGGACGGGATCTGAGCTCGCACCCGCGACTGCACCGGGAGCGGACCGCTGGATACGAACCGCACGCCCGTCACGGCGCCGAAGTCCGCAACCTCCGCCGCGGTCAGCCACCGTCCGCCGGCAGCCGCCGGGTTCGTGTTGGACGCATCGCGCGGGTCGTGGTTGATCGTGGCCGGAGCAGCGGTGGTGTAGTACCAAGTGCCCGGCACTGCGCCCGTGCCACCGCGCAGGTAGGTAGGGGCGGTCAGCGGGCCGGTCAGCTGCACCAGGCCGGTGTAGTCCGACGCGAACTGGTCACGCCGCGACAACGCCCCCGCCGCGCCATCACCATTCCACGGCAGCACATCGATCACGTCCGGAGCCTGGAACGACAGAACCGTCGACGTGTTGCCCCAGTCGAGCGACCACGTGTACTGCTCACCGCTGGCGACGTACGGCTTGTCCACCGTCTTCGAGATGCCCATCTGGCCGGCGCCCACGACCTGGATCGTCGCCGTGTCGGTGGGGGCGTTCGTCGAGTTCGAGGCGGTCGCCTGCATGGTGTTGACGTACGTGTCGCCGGGCTGCGCGAGCGAGTCGACGGTGGTGCAGATCTGCAGGCGGCGGGCGCCCGGGGCGGTGGGGTGGAAGATCCACTGGTTGGTCCCCGTACTGACGATCGGTACATCGCCGCCGCTGAACGTCACCCGTCGGGCGACGGCGTCGTAGCTCATCGTGACACCCTGCGGCAGCCGCGCCTGCGTGCACGCCGCGTCGAAGTGCAGATCCGCCGGGATGGTGTCGATCACCCGCACGTCGGTCATCGTCATGCCGGCGAACGTGCGATCGGCCTGGACGTTCAGATCCCAGATCGCGGTGTTGCCCGGCAGGTACTGCGTCGGGTCGACCGTCTTCTCGACCGCGAGCTGCGGGCCCTCGAAGCGCCGTTCGCGGACGATGGTCGACCAACCCGTCGTGGTCGGCCAGCCGCCGGCGTTGGCGAGACGGATCCGGTGCGGGATCATCTCGCCGGCATTGGGGCCGCCGTTGTAGGTGCCGCGGACCTGCAGCGCCGACCACAGGTTCACGCTGAACGGGCCGACCTCGGTGAGGGTGGGGTCGATCGGGCGCATGCGGATCATGTTCACGCGGTCGCGCCAGTCGGCGCCGAACGACGCCGGATCGGTCGACCACGGCCCGGGGTTCTCGCGGCAGGAGGCCGCGGCGTTGGTGATCGATGACGTGTCGCTCGGGAACAGGTTCACCGTCGTGTCGAACGGTCCCGCCTGCGTGTCGACCTCGTTCGGGCCTATCGCGTACTCGATCACGTAGTCCGCGGGGTTCACGGAGCCGGTCCCCGACACGAACGTGTTACCGCCGGGGCGCAGGAACTGGGTCGAGACGTCGAATACGTCGCACAGCTGCAGGTTGGTGACCGAGATGCGGTCGCTGCTGGCACTGAGGCCGACCGTCGTGTTGAGCGTGTGCCCGGCGAACGACGGACGGAACTGGTTGGGGTCGCCGCCGTATCCACCCCCGGTCTCGGTGGAGACGTACTGCTTGTCGCCTGTCAGGATGCCGCACTCGGCCGCGGATGGGCGCACGCTGCGCACATCGAGATTGTTGCCGGTGGCCGTCGTGCCGTCCCAGCCGGGTTCGAAGCCCGTGCCGTTGTTGGGCTGTCCCTCGATGGTCCAGGTCTCGGAGCCGACCGCCTCGTTGCGCAGATCCATCGTGACGTTGTTCTCGCACGGGTCAGCCGGCATGGCGCTCATCGGGATGAAGATCCGTGCGATGAAGTCCATGCGCCGGTTGTTGAACCCGCGCTGATTGGGCATCGCAGTGATGTCCCATCCTTCGGCGGGTTGCACTCCTGTCTCGCAGTCGACTGTCGCGACGTTCGGGTCGGGCTGGAGGGTGCGGCAGCTGAGAAGGATGGCTCCCGGGTGGCTGACCAGCCGATCCTGGAAGGTGATCGGGCGATCCAGCCAAGGGCCCACGTTGTCGGCGCCGGCGAGATCGAGAATGCGGAAGTCGTAGTCGACCGTGTAGCCGGAGACCTGCACGCCGTCGATCGTCTGGGTGCTGAAGGTGGGGCCCTGGCGGAAGTTCTTCTGCAGGTCCCACGACGGAGTGGCCGCATTGGCCTGCCGGGTGGCCAGGTTGTTGCCGGTGCCGTCCCACCCGGGCTCGTGGCCGTCCCCGTAGTTCAGGGCGCCGCCGTTGAGAGCCCAGTGATCGGTGTCCTGCGCGCGATTGTCGTAGTCGAATGCGCCGGTCGGCACCGGGTCGCCCGGCTGCCACGCCGGGTTGATCGCCCGGTTCATCTCTTCGAGCGGCACGAACACTGTCATGACCATGTGGCCTTCGCCCGTGTCGAGACCGGCGCCGCTGTTGGGGTTGATGCTGAGGGTCCACCCGTCGGCGCCCTGCACCTCCGACACCGGAGGACAGGTGAGGGTCCAGGGCGATGTCGGCAGGTTGTCAGCGGCCTGGGCCGGCCGGCACTCGGTGATGCGTGCACCGGGGAACTCGGGCATGACGTCGGTGAACGTCACCGGCCACACCAGCTCGCCCCCACCGACGCCGTCGAACAGATCCCGAATGTGGAACATGTAGCGCAGGAAGTAGCCCTCGGTAGGCACCCCCGCGATGTTGAGGATCGTGAAGTCCGGGCCGGCGTTGCCCACCGCGGTCGCGGGGTACAGCACCTTCTCGAGGTCCCATTGGGCGGTGCCGGTGACCTCGACGACCGGGCCGGAGACCGTATTCGAGTTGCCGGCGTCACCCTGCCCCGCGTATGCCTGCATCGAGATGCTGGCGTGCGCCGGTACAGGGGTGTCGCCTGCGAACCGGTATGCGAACTGCAAGGCGGCGACGCTCGACGACATGGTGCCGATGTTGCACAGCACCGTGATCGAGCCGTCCGCGTTGATGGTGCGCGACGAGGCCGGGTTCGCGCCGTTGGCTGCGCCGAGGCATCCGGCAGGAAGACCGTTCGTCCCAGGCCCGACCAGCTCGAGCTCTGCGCCGTCGGGCGAAGAGAGCGTGAACTGCGCGACGACGTTCGGCACCGAAGCGCCCGTCGGGAGGCCCGTCAGCGACACCGAGTAGTTCTGCAGCACCGTGTCATCAGTGCGGACGATGCAGTTGCCGGGGCCGGAGTCCATGCCCGGGCCGTCGGAGGCGTCGAAGGGCGGCAGACCGGTCACCGCGAACCCTTCGCAGGCGTTCGCCTCGGGCAGCCGCTCGACGACCAGGTCGGCGAGGGGCCGCATGCCCGCGTCCAGCCCGGTGACCTGCGTGGCGCCGGTGATGGTGAACGGCGCAGTCGCACCGCGCTCAGGGTCACCGGGGTTGGGCTGGCCGGTACGTGCGAAGTCGTTGTCGCCGCCTGCCGTGTCGGGGAAGCGGAACGGCCCCGGCGCGTTCACGCGCACCACATACGAGCCGTCCGCGACGTTGGCGAAGCTGTAGGTGCCGGTCGCGCTCGTCGTCGTGGTCGCGATGACCGCGCCGCCGGGCGAGGAGAGCAGCTGCACGGTCACGCCCGACTTGGCGGGCTCACCCGCGTCGCGCACTCCGTCGCGGTCGACGTCAGACCAGACGGCGCCGGACACCAGGCTGCCGGGGCCCGCAATGGCCGGCGGCGCGCCGGTCAGCGGCATCACCAGCGCGGTGACCACCGCGAAGACGGTGAGGAACGCGAGCCTCGGCCGGGCCCGCCTGAGTGGCGATCCGCCGGCGTCTATGTGCTGAGTCGAGTCAGTCCGCTTGCGTGACATTGTGGTCCCCCGTCCCCGCGACGCGGGCCCGGCGCCCGAGTCGTCGCAGACAATCAATTCCACCGTTGCGAGTGGAACAATGCCTAGCATCACGCAGATCGAGTGATTCCGCACCCGATCACGTGAAAACGGTGGCGACCGTGCCCGCGCGCGGACACTCAGGGGGTGAGCGAGAGCTCCGCCGCGAGCAGCTCGAGCGTCTGCAGGCGGCCGGGCGAGGCATCCATCGGCTCGTTCTCGTACGCGCCGGCGATGGGCGAGATCATGACCTCGTCGACGCCGTGCCGGGCGGCGAAGGAGCGGAGATCGGATGCCACGGCCCCGGCCGTGCCGACGAACCACTTCGCGCGGGCCGACGCCATGAAGGTGTCGCCGAGCCCGGCGAAGTCGGCGGCGCCGGCGAGGGAGGCCTCCACGGTCTCGAGGGGGACGAGCGGGCGGTTCGTCCGCAGGCGCGCGGTCATGCGCAGGTTGGGGAGGGCGCGCGCCTCGGCTTCGTCCTGGGTGGGAGCGGCGAGCACGTTGGCGGTGAGGAAGGTGCGCGGGGCGTCGAGCGTCTCGGAGGGCACGAACGCGGTGCGGTACAGGTCGAGGGCGCGCTCGAGGCCTTCGCCCGAGAAGTGGTTCGCGAAGACGTAGGGGAGGCCGAGCGCCGCGGCCAGCTGGGCGGAGTAGTCGCTCGACCCGAGCAGCCAGACCTCGGGCGTGGTCGTCGCGGCGGGCGTGGCGTGCACGTCATACGTGCCGCCGGAGGTGAAGCGCAGGGCGGCGCCGTCCGGGGCGACGAGCCGCATGATGTCGCGCACGTGATCGGGAAACCGCTCGACGTCGCTCGTCGTGCCGCTCTGGCGCAGCAGCTGCGTGATGACGGGATCCGACCCGGGGGCGCGGCCGAGGCCGAGGTCGATGCGGCCGGGCGCGAGCGCCTCGAGGGCCGCGAACTGCTCGGCCACGACGAGCGGCGAGTGGTTCGGCAGCATGACGCCGCCCGAACCCAGCCGGATCCGCGACGTGCGGGCCGCTGCTGCGGCGGCGAGCACCGGCGGTGTGGTCGAGGCGACGGCCGGCATGTTGTGGTGCTCGGCGAACCAGTACCGGCGGAATCCGAGCCGATCGGCCGTATCGACGAGCGCGAGGGATGCCGCGACCGCCTGCGCGCTGGTCTGTCCGGTGCGGACGGGCACCAGGTCGAGGACGGAGAGGGCCAGGGTGGGGGTCGCGCTGCTCATCGCTGGAGGCAACGCGGCTGCCGCGGCGGGCATTCCGCGGGGCGGTCAGGCGGAGGCGCGCCAGACGACCGGGCACGGCAGCACACTGCCACCCGTGCCTGCGGCTTCGCCGCGCAGCTGCCGCAGGACCGCCTCGGCCGCAGCGCGCCCGAGTTCGTTCGCCGGCTGATGCACCGTCGAGAGCGGGGGATCGCAGCGGAGGGCCCACGAGCTGTCGTCGAACCCGACGACGCCGACATCGCGCGGAACGACGCGGCCTGCCGACTGCAGCACGTCCATCGCCCCGGCGGCGACGGCGTCGCTCGAGGCGAACACGCCGTCGATGTCGGGCGCGCGCTCGAGCAGGGCGCGCATGCCGGCCTGCCCGTCGGAGTAGGAGTACAGGGGCACGCGCTCGACGAGCTGCGGGTCGAATCGGTTGCCCAGCGCGTCCACGAACCCGGCGAGGCGATCCGACCCCGAGTCCCGGTCGAGTGCCGAGGCGATCATGCCGATGCGCTCCCGCCCGGTGCGGGCGAGCCGGGTCGTGATCTCGCGCGCTGCGCCGCGGTTGTCGATCGCGACATAGGCCGCGTCGCCGATGTCGCGGGGATGTCCCACGAAGGCGGCGGGCAGGGCGAGGTCGGCGATCGCCCGCGTGATCGGATCGCCGACGCGC
>JALYWI010000012.1 GCA_030852785.1 Actinomycetota bacterium | reverse complement strand
CGCACCCCGACGGACCGGTCGCACCGTTCACCGGCGTGCAGCACTGGGCCGTCGACGGCGACCGACTGGATCGTCGGGCGCTCGTGGCGAAGATCGACAACGACCCCCGGGCCATGCCGCAGCGCGGGCTCGAAGCAGCCGATGTCGTCATCGAGATGCGTGTCGAGGGGATCAGCCGGTTCATGGCCGTCTTCCACTCCGCGACGCCCGCAGAGGTCGGCCCGATCCGTTCGGCGAGGACGAGCGACCCCGACCTGCTGGCGATGCTGTCGGACCCGTTGTTCGCCTGGTCCGGTGGCAACCCGGCGACCGTCGCGGCGATGCGGGACCTCCCGTGGGCCCGCAACGTCGATCCGGACTCGGTGCGCCGGGTGTACTCGCGCTCACCGGACCGCCGGGCGCCGCACAACCTGATCCTCGACGCCCAGGCGCTGTGGGGTGCCGTCGACGGCGACGGCGATCGGGGCGACATCCCTGCGCCGATCTTCGAGTACCGCGCCGAGGGTTCGGAGCCGGTCGGCGTCGAGGTCGCAGGGTTCGACGTCTCGGTCGGGTCCTCGCTCGCCGGCTTCGCCTGGAGCGCCGAGCGCGGCGGCTGGCTGCGCTGGACCAACGGCCAGGTGCACACCGATCCGACGGGCCAGCAGCTCGCACCGACGAACGTCGTGGTGCTCGAGACCGACTACGTCGCCTCCGAGGCGGATCGCCGATCCCCCGAGGCGGTCACGGTCGGGTCGGGTGCTGCGTGGGTCTTCACCGCCGGACGCCTGATCGAGGGGACCTGGTCGAGGGAGGACCGGCACCGCCCGTGGACCCTGACCGGCGCCGACGGCGCTCCCATGGCGCTCACGGCGGGGTCGACCTGGGTGGAGCTGCCCGGACAGGGCGATGTGCCACGGTTGCTCGCCGACGGCTGAGCAGGCCGAGCTCGCGCCTCGCCGGGGGCTGAGCAGACGCCTGCCGGAAGCTGAGCGGACGCCTGCCGTGACGCACGACGCCGAACCGGCTTCTGGTCGTGGGTGGTCGCGTCGATAGACTGTGGGCATGGCAACACCCTCCGCCCCCACGCCGTCAGGAACGACGGGCACCGACTCGCACACGACCGGCTCGCAGCTGGTCAAGCGTGGCCTCGCCGAGATGTTCAAGGGCGGCGTGATCATGGACGTCGTCAACCCCGAGCAGGCCCGGATCGCCGAGGACGCCGGTGCGTGCGCGGTCATGGCGCTCGAGCGGGTGCCCGCCGACATCCGCGTCGACGGCGGTGTCGCCCGCATGTCGGATCCCGAGATGATCCAGGGCATCCAGGAAGCCGTCACCATCCCCGTGATGGCGAAGGCCCGCATCGGTCACTTCGTCGAGGCGCAGATCCTCGAGGCGCTCGGCGTCGACTACGTCGACGAGTCCGAGGTGCTCAGCCCTGCTGATGAGACCCACCACATCGACAAGTGGAAGTTCACCGTGCCGTTCGTGTGCGGCGCCACCAACCTGGGCGAGGCGCTGCGGCGCATCTCCGAGGGTGCCTGCATGATCCGCTCCAAGGGCGAGGCGGGCACCGGCAACATCGTCGAGGCCGTCCGTCACCTCCGTTCGATCACCGGTGACATCCGCAAGCTGACCCTCGCGGACTCCGCCGAGCTGTTCGAGTGGGCCAAGCAGCTGCGTGCCCCGCTGCCCCTCGTGCAAGAGGTCGCCGAGCAGGGCGCGCTGCCCGTGCCGCTGTTCTGCGCCGGTGGCATCGCCACCCCCGCCGACGCCGCGCTGGCCATGCAGCTGGGTGCCGAGGCCGTCTTCGTGGGCTCCGGCATCTTCAAGTCCGACGATCCCGCGCCCCGGGCGAAGGCGATCGTCGAGGCGACGACGAACTACATGGACCCGCACATCCTGGCCAAGGTCAGCCGCGGTCTCGGTGCGCCGATGACCGGCATCGGCATGGACGACCTGGAGCTCAAGCTCGCCGATCGCGGCTGGTGACGACCGGGGTCCTCGCGTTGCAGGGCGCGTTCGCCCTGCACCAGCAGGTGTTGGAGTCCCTCGGTGAGAAGGTCGTGCAGATCCGCCGGCCCGAGCAGCTCGACGACGTCGACCGGCTGGTCGTGCCGGGCGGGGAGTCGACGACCATGTCGATGCTCGCCGAGCGCTTCGAGCTGATCGAGCCGTTGTCGGCGTTCGCGGCGAGCGGTCGGCCGATGCTCGGCACCTGTGCCGGGGCGATCCTGTTGTCCTCGGAGATCCGCGACGGACGCGCCGACCAGCGCTGTCTCGGCGCGGTCGACATCACGACCCGTCGCAACGGCTTCGGTCGCCAGGTCGACTCCTTCACCGAGGCGATCGCGATCGACGGGCTGGACGGCGGACCGTTCCAGGCCGTGTGCATCAGGGCGCCGGTCATCGAGCGGATCGGCGACGGTGTGCGAGTGCTCGCGACGCTCGACGAGCATCCGGCGCTCGTGGTCGACCGTGCGATCATGGTGTCGATCTTCCATCCCGAGCTCGCCGGTGACACCCGGGTGCACGAGATGTTTCTGGATCTGGCGATCTGAGGGCAGAATTGCCCCGCACCGCACCTCCGGGTGACGGACCACCACGACGAACACCGGGAGCGACATGTCGGGCCACTCCAAATGGGCGACGATCAAGCACAAGAAGGGCGCCGCTGACGTCAAGCGCGGCAAGCTCTTCGCCAAGCTGATCCGTCAGGTCGAGGTCGCAGCGAAGAACGGCGGGGGAGACCCCGACATGAACCCCACGCTGCGCACGATGTACCAGAAGGCCCGGGACTCATCGGTGCCCCTCGACACGATCGAGCGTGCCATCAAGCGTGGCACCGGCGAGCTCGAGGGCGTCAGCTACGAAGAGGTCAACTACGAGGGCTACGCACCCCACGGTGTCGCGGTCTACGTCGAGACGCTGACCGACAACCGCAACCGAACCGGTCCGGAGATCCGCTCCACGTTCTCGAAGCTCGGCGGCTCGATCGCCGAGCCGGGTTCGGTCGCCTGGCAGTTCGAGCGCAAGGGCATCATCGCAGTGCCCGCATCGGTCGACGAGGACGAGCTCATGCTCGCGGCACTCGACGCCGGCGCCGAGGACGTCGCCGCGGGTGGAGCGTCGTGGACGGTCACCTGCGAGCCGCAGCTGACCTCGATCGTCCGCCACGCCATCGAAGAGGCGGGCATCGCGGTGGAGTCCTCGGACCTGACGATGATCCCGACCTCGTTGGTCGAGCTCGACTCCGTCGACGTCGTGAAGCCGATCCTCAAGTTGATCGACGCGCTCGAGGAGCACGACGACGTCCAGGACGTCTACGCGAACTTCGACATCCCGGACTCGCTGCTCGCCGAGCTCGAGGACTGACCTGCCACTGGGTTGCGTGGGCGAGCGCTGCTCGCCACCGTGCAACCCACCCCGCTGGTTGGGTTGCGTGATGGTGCTGACCTGACGCTCCTGCAACCCACCCGCTGGTCGGGTTGCTACTGGGCGACGCCGAGCAGGCGGTTCCGGGTGACCGACCTCACACCGCGGTGCAGGCTGAACAGGGCGAGCAACCAGGCGACCGCGCCCAGGGCCAGACCGGTCCTCGTCGAGGACCCCATGAGTGAGCCGGTCGCCTGGCCGTAGGCGATCGCGATGAGCGGCAGGGTGACGAGCCCCGACGCCTGCTGCGCCGCGGCGGTCGACTTCACCCGTGCCGAGAGTCGCAGCACCAGCGAGAGCGTCAGCAGCAGGAACGGCGGGATGACCCACAGCATCATCAGGACCCACTCGGGGGTGGGGAAGAACCAGCCGCCCGCGGACGGTCCGACGATCAGGTTCACCACGAGCGAGTAGCTGCCGAAGCCGATCAGCGTCGTGACGTAGCCGGGCACGAAGCTCGCGATCAGCTTGCCCAGATAGATCTCGCGCACCGATGCGGGGGAGTGGGCGAGGAACTCACCGGTGCCGCGCTCACGTTCGCCGACGAGCGACGCAGCACCGACCGCGGTCGAGATCGTGAGTGGCACCACGACCGCGACCGGGGCGAACAGGTACACGGCGAGCGCGTACGACGTGCGCCCCTGGGCGGTCGTGCCCTTGATGTTGCGCTGGGCCGCCTCGGGCAGCACCTGCAGGGCGTCGGCCGCTCGCTGGACGACGGTGATGTCACCCAGGTGGCCGACGACGAGCAGCAGGATCGTCGGCAGGATCACGAAGAAGATGGCGCCGAGGGCCGCCATCGGCATCCAGTAGTCGCGGGACTGGGCGAGCTGCTTGAGCTCGGTCCTCGCCACCACCCACATCCGACGGGTGTCGAGCTGGTGGCGGGCGTCGCCCCGACGGGAGCGGGCGGGTCCGGCGTCACGAGGCGTGCGGATCGTGGTGGTCATTCTGAACTCTCCAGCTCGACGGCGGACACGTCGGTGCTCGGTGCGTCGGGGGCATGCAGCCCGGCGAACGGGTCGGACTGCGGCGGACGGGCGGGTGGTGTCCGGGCCCACGACGGTGCGATGGGCTCGAGTGCATCGGGACCTCCCACCGCCCCTGCTCCCTGACGTCGGATGGTGAAGTACAGGTCCTCGAGGGTCGGCACGTGGGGATCGACCCGCCGCAGTCGCAACCCGTCCTCGCAGAGCGAGGTGATCATGCCGGGCAGCCGTTCGAGGTCGTCGAGCTCGATGCGTGCGCCGGTGCCGGTGCGGCGGTAGGCGTGCACTCCCTCCCAGGTCGCCATTCGGTCGAGCAGTCGTGGGTCCTCGGCGTCGAGCTCGACGATCGGATGCGGCCAGAACCGCTCCGTGAGCGCCGCCGGCGTGCCCTCGACGAGGGCCGTGCCGCCCTCCATCATGACGACGTGGTCGGCCAGCCCCTCGGCCTCGGACAGCAGGTGGGTGCACATGACCACGGTCCGGCCGTCGTCGGCCATCTCCCGGATCAGGGCGAGCACCGCGACCGACGACTCCGGATCGAGCCCGGAGGTCGGCTCGTCGAACATGAGCAGCTCCGGTCCGTGCAGGATCGAGCGTGCGAGTGCCAGCCGGGTCTTCATGCCGGTGGAGTAGCCGCCGACGAGCTTGTCGAGCGCGTCCGCGATCCCGAAGCGCTGCGCCGCGTCCTCGATCGCTCCGGAGAGGTCGCCCTGCATCCCGTAGAGCTGTGCGGAGTAGACGAGGTTGTCGTGCCCCGACAGCCGGTCGTAGAGGGCGGGCTTCGCCGCGACGACGCCGCAGCGTGGCCGCACCAGGTGCCCGTCCATGTCGGGGTCGAGCCCGAAGGTGCGCACCGTGCCGCTGGTGGGCACCAGCGCGCCCGTGATCGCCCGGATCGCCGTCGTCTTGCCGGCGCCGTTCGGTCCGAGCAGCACGGTGATGCGGCCCTCGGGCACCGAGAACGCCAACGAGCGCAAGGCCTCGGTGTCGCCGAATCGGTGACCGACGTCGTCCAGGGTGACCACCGCGGGCCGAGCCGCGTCCTGCGAGGGCGCGCTGCCGGCGCGTGTCCGTACGGGGTTCGGTGTGGGGTCCATCGGCACTGAGCATCGGTCGTCCGGAGGCCCGACTTGATCCTGTGGGGCCGTGATCCTCGGGCGCGCCGAGGCGTCCGCGGTCCACGCGGAGCGGTCCACTACGATCGAACCTGTGTTCGTACTCGGCGTCGACCCCGGCCTCTCGCGCTGCGGCTACTGCGTGCTCGAAGTGGGCCAGCGGCCCTCGCGGGCACCGCGTTCGCGTGCCGTGGCCATCGGAGTGCTGCGCACCTCGCCGGCGTCGCCCGTGCCGGAGCGGCTCGCCGAGCTCTGGTCCGACGTGCGTGGCCTGCTCGACGAGTACCGCCCCGCCGCGGTCGCGATCGAGCGGGTGCTGTTCCAGTCGAACGTGCGCACGGCGATGAGCGTGGGCCAGGCCTCGGGCGTGGTGATGGCCGAGGCCGCCTCGAGGGGTCTGCAGGTCGCCGAGTACTCCCCGAACCAGGTGAAGGACGCCGTCGCCGGCTACGGCGCCGCCGACAAGCAGCAGGTGCAGCAGATGGTCCAGTTGTTGCTCGATCTCGACGCGCCCCCGCGGCCGGCGGACGCCGCCGACGCCGCGGCCATCGCGTTGACCTTCGTGGCGTTCGAGAGCGGCTCGCTCGCCGCGGCGGGTCGTGCCGTCGCGGCCCAGCCCACTGCCACCCAGCCCGCTGCGGTTCAGCCCGTCGCGGGTCGGGGTCACCGATGATCGGCTCGCTGCGTGGTGAGTTGCTCGACCGGTCCGAGGCCGAGCTGATCGTCGAGGTCAGCGGCATCGGGTATCGCGTGTCGGTCACGCCCGCCACCGTGAACGAGGTCGGCGAGGTGGGCTCGCAGGTCTTCCTGCAGATCCACCATCACCGACGCGAAGACGCCGAGACGCTCTTCGGCTTCACCTCGATCGACGAGCGGCGAGTCTTCGAGACGCTGATCGGCACACACGGCGTGGGCCCGTCGCTCGGCCTGGCCATCCTGTCGGTGCATTCGCCGCTGGGGCTGCGCCACGTGCTCGCCACCGACGACGTCGCCGGGCTGTGCCTGGTGCCCGGCGTCGGCAAGAAGACCGCGGCGCGCCTGCTGGTCGAGCTGAAGAGCCGCCTCGCGGTGCCCGACGGCGACGCCGTGAGCGCCGCCATGGCCGTCGTGGGCGGCACGGGCGCGCCGTCGGTGCGTTCCGATGTGCGCGACGCGCTCAGCGGTCTGGGCTACGGGCCCGACGAGATCGGTCGCGTGCTGTCCGAGCTGCCGGAGTCGGGTGACACCTCGGACCTGCTGCGCCTCGCGCTGCAGAAGTTGGCGACGGCGTCGTGATGAGCACCACGCCCCGGATGACGGAGGCCGTTCGTGGCTCGTGACGAGTTGCTGCAGCAGTTCGCGGACGACGACGACGCGGCGGTCGAGTCCCTGCCGGTGCCCGGCGAGCACGACGGCGAGCTGCTCGACGGTGACCCGATGCCGTCGCTGCGTCCCCGCACGCTCGACGAGTTCGTCGGCCAGACCGAGCTGAAGCGGCGGCTGTCGGTGATCCTCGAGGCGGCGCGTCGCCGCAACCAGCCGCCGGACCACTTCCTCTTCGCGGGCCCACCCGGTCTGGGCAAGACGTCGTTGTCGGTCATCGTCGCCGCCGAGATGGACGTCGCGCTGCACATCACCTCCGGGCCGGCGCTCGAACGCCCCGGTGATCTGGCCGCCATCCTCACCAAGCTGGGTGAGGGCGACGTGCTGTTCATCGACGAGATCCACCGACTGTCGCGTTCGGTCGAAGAGGTGCTCTACCCGGCGATGGAGGACTTCCAGCTCGACATCGTGCTGGGCAAGGGACCCGCCGCGCGCTCGATCCGTCTCGACCTGCCGCGGTTCTGCCTGGTCGGCGCCACCACCCGCACCGGGCTGATCACCGGCCCGCTGCGCGATCGCTTCGGCCTGGTCGCCCGGCTCGACTACTACGAACCCGACGACCTGTGCTCGATCGTCAGCCGCGCCGCGACCATCCTCGGCGCCGACATCGACCCCGACGGAGCGAGGGAGATCGCCCGTCGTTCCCGGGGCACGCCGCGCATCGCCAACCGGCTGCTGCGCCGTGTGCGTGACGTCGCCGAGGTCGAGGGCGACGGGCACATCGACGCCGCCGTCGCCGCGGCGGGTCTCGAGCTGTTCGGCATCGACGCGCTCGGTCTCGACAAGGTCGACCGGTCGATCCTGTCGAGCCTGTGCGACCACTTCGGCGGTGGACCCGTCGGGCTGTCGACGCTGTCGATCGCGGTGTCGGAGCCGACCGAGACCGTCGAGGACGTCTACGAGCCGTACCTGATCCAGCAGGGTCTGCTCATGCGGACCCCGAGGGGCCGGGTGGCCACGACCGCTGCGTGGCACCACCTGGGTCTCGGCGCGCCGCCCTCCGCGTACGGCAGTGCCGACCCGTCGCTGTTCGAGTGACCCGCCGGTGACCTGACGGGTCGTCAGTTCGGCACGGCGACGTCTGCGTGGTTTGCTGGAGTACGCAACACACCCCCTGAGAACCATCCCTCCCCCCGGGGGACAGAGCACGGAGCATCACGATGGAACGCACTGTTTTCGAGGACGAGCACAACATGTTCCGCGAGGCCTTCCGCACCTTCGTGGAGCGCGAGATGGTGCCGAACCGCGAGAAGTGGGAAGAGGCCGGCATCGTCGACCGCGAGCTCTTCGAGAAGGCCGGCGCATCGGGCTTCCTGGCCATGGCGATTCCCGAGCAGTACGGCGGCGCCGGCGTGAAGGACTTCCGCTACAACCACATCGTCGCCGAGGAGATCACCCGCGGCGACGTCTACCCGGCCGGCCTCGGCATGACCCTGCACAGCGACGTCTGCCTGCCGTACTTCCTCGACTACTGCAACGACGAGCAGAAGCAGCGCTGGCTGCCGGGCATCGCCTCGGGTGAGCTGATCACCGCGGTCGGCATGACCGAGCCCGGCATCGGCTCGGACCTGGCGAGCATGTCGACCACCGCGGTCCGCGACGGCGACGAGTACGTGCTCAACGGCTCCAAGACCTTCATCACCAACGGCATCCTCGCCGACCTGGTCATCGTCGCCTGCAAGACCGACCCGACGCAGCGCCACACGGGCATGTCGCTGATCATCCTCGAGGCCGGCGCCGAGGGCTTCGAGCGCGGACGCAACCTCGACAAGCTCGGCATGCACTCCCAGGACACCGCCGAGCTGTTCTTCAACGACGTGCGCGTCCCGGTCGCGAACCGGCTCGGCGAAGAGGGCGAGGGCTTCCTCCTGCTGGTGAAGAACCTGCCCCAGGAGCGTCTGTCGATCGCCACCGCCGGCGTCGCCCACGCCCGGGCGATCCTCAACTGGACGATCGAGTACTGCAACGAGCGCACCGCGTTCGGCCAGAAGATCGGTTCGTTCCAGAACAGCCGCTTCAAGCTCGCCGAGATGCACACCGAGATCACGATCGCCGAGACGTTCGTCGACAAGTGCGTCACGTCGCTGAACGAGGGCACCCTCACCGCCGAAGAGGCCGCCATGGCCAAGTGGTGGTGCACGGAGCTGCAGAAGAAGGTCGCCGACATCGGCGTCCAGCTGCACGGCGGCTACGGCTACATGAACGAGTACGCGGTCGGCCGTGCCTACACCGACGCCCGTGTCACCTCGATCTACGGCGGCACGACCGAGATCATGAAGGAGATCATCGGTCGCTCCATGGGCTTCTGAGCTCGACCGGCGCGCCGGAGCGATGAGGACCGACGAGCTCGACTACGACCTCCCTGAGGACCGCATCGCGCAGACCCCCGCCGAACCGCGGGACTCGGCGCGCCTGCTCGTCGACCGGGGACCGGGTGCGGACCCGGAGGACCGCGTCGTGCGGGACCTCCCTTCGCTGGTCCGCCCCGGTGACCTGGTCGTCCTGAACGACACCCGGGTCCTCCCGGCGCGTGTCGCGATCCGTCGCGACGGCGGTGGGTCCGGCGAGGTCCTGCTGCTGGAACCGCTCGAGGACGGCTGGTGGCAGGCCCTGTGCCGACCGTCGCGCAAGCTGCGTCAGGGTGCGACGTACGCGGCGGCCGAGGGTGAGCTGCGCCTCGAGATGGGCGGCGACCTCGACGGCGGGCGACGACTCGTGCGCCCGCTGCACGACGGCGACCTGGTCGACGCGCTCGGACGGTCCGGCACGGCGCCGCTGCCGCCGTACATCTCCGAGCGGCTCGAGGACCAGGAGCGCTACCAGACCGTGTTCTCGCAGCGACCGGCGTCGGCTGCGGCACCGACGGCCGGGTTGCACCTGACACCCGCCCTGCTCGACCAGATCCTGGCGCACGGTGCGTCGCTCGCCCGCGTCGAGCTCGTGGTCGGCCTCGACACGTTCCGTCCCATCACCGCGGCGCGGGTCGAGGACCACGACATCCACTCCGAGCACTACACGGTGCCCGAGGAGACCTGGCGCGCCGTGGAGCGGACCCGGGCGGACGGCGGCCGCGTGGTGGCGGTCGGCACGACCTCGGTCCGGGCGCTCGAGTCCGCGGCGGCGACCGGCGAGCGCTCCGGTCGCACCCGGCTGTTCATCACCCCCGGCTACGAGTTCTCGGTCGTCGACGTGATGATGACGAACTTCCACCTGCCGCGGTCGTCGCTGCTCGCGATGATCGAGGCGTTCGTGGGGGAGCGATGGCGAGACCTCTACGCCACCGCAGCCGAACGCCGGTACCGGTTCCTCTCGTTCGGGGATGCGATGCTGCTGCAACGCCGGACCGACGACGCGACTGCCGGCCCGGCTGGCGACCCGGCCCGATCCACGGAGACCCCATGAAGCTCGGCATCGACATCACCGCGACCGACGGCGCCGCCCGCGCCGGGGTGGTGACGACCGCCCGCGGAGCGATCCGGACACCGGTGTTCATGCCGGTCGGGACCCGCGGCACGATCCGTGCGCTCACGAGCAACGCGTTGGCCCAGATCGCCGCGGCGGACGGCACCGCCCCCGAGGTCATGCTGGCCAACACGTACCACCTGATGATGCGGCCCGGCGCCGAGACCGTCGCCGCGCTCGGTGGCCTGCACCGCTTCAGTGGCTGGGACGGCCACATGCTGACCGACTCCGGCGGCTACCAGGTGTTCTCGATGGACCCGAAGGTGACCGACGAGGGCGCCACGTTCCGCTCGACCTACGACGGCGATCTCGAGCTGCTCACCCCCGAACGGGCGGTGCTCCTTCAGGAGCAGCTGGGCGCGGACATCCAGATGGTGCTCGACGTGTGCGCACCGCTGCCGTCGTCGCACCGGGTGCTGCGCGACGCCGTGGTGCGCACCGCGGAGTGGGCCGCACGTGCGAAGCGGGCACATCGACGCACCGAGGACCAGGCGCTCTTCGGCATCGTGCAGGGAGGCGACGATCCGCAGCTGCGGGTGGAGTCCGCCCAACGGACCATCGAGCTCGACTTCGACGGCTACGCCATCGGCGGGTTGTCGGTGGGCGAGACCCGCGAGCGAATGCTGCCGGCCCTCGAGGCCGCCATCGCCCAGCTGCCGGCCGATCAACCCCGGTACCTGATGGGCGTCGGCGACCCCGTGTCGATCGTCGAGGCCGTCGCCCGCGGCGTCGACATGTTCGACTGCGTGCTCCCGACCCGTCTGGCCCGCCACGGCACGCTGCTCACCGACACCGGCCGGATGAACATCAAGCGCTCGGAGTTCGCCCGCAGCGACGAGCCCATCGATGCGGACTGCGCCTGCAGCACGTGCGCCAAGTGCTCGCGCGGCTTCCTGCGCCACCTCGCGACGGTGGGGGAGCCGACCGCCGCGACGCTCTGCACCGTGCACAACCTGACCTGGATCCTCGGTCTCGTCGGCCGGATCCGCGCTGCGATCGCGGCGGGCACCCTGGACGTCCTCCGGCGTGAGGTCGACGCGGTCTGGGGTGGCATCGGGCCCGGGATCCCTGCTCCGCCCGCTCCGCTCGAGGCCTGACCGGACCGGGGAGCGTTCGCCGCGCCGGGTCGACGGCGATGCCCCGCCGGAGCGGCCGCTCAGTTGCTCCCGACAGGATTCCCGCGGTGTCGATCCCCAGCCCTAGGCTCGTCGCACTGTGATCACTCAACTCGCCACACTGCTCGCCCAGGACAAGGCCGAAGGCGGCAGCATCTTCGGTCTGCTCATCCTCATCGTCCCGCTGGGCGCGATCCTCTACATGACCATCGTGCCGCAGCGGAAGGCCCGCCAGAAGCAGGCCGACCTGCTGCGCAAGATCGAGGTGGGCGACGAGGTCCTCACCACCGGCGGCATCGTCGGTGTGATCACCTTCGTCGAGGACGACCTGTACCACCTCGAGGTCGACAACGACGTCGTCATCCGCATCGCCAAGACCGCGGTCGCCCGCAGCCTCGCCGAGGCCGAGGCGTCCGCGCAGCCGGCGTCGCGGACCCGCCGTGGACTCCTGGGCTCGGGAGCGGCGACCAAGGACAGCGAGCCGACCGCTTCCGACGGCGATGAGTCCTCCGGTGGCGACGACGACAAGTAGTAGCTTCTCGGCACGTCGGAGGAGGGCGGGGGCGATCGGGGGACCGAACGACGTCTCGATGGTGACCGCACCGTCACCCTCCGGTGCGCCGGGGTCGGCAGTTCGCCCGACCCGGCACGAATCTCACGAGGGACACTGATGCGCAAGCACCCGGTACGGATGATGATCGGAACGACGGTGGTGGTCCTCGGACTGTTCCTCGCGACGATCTTGATGGGCAAGTCGCCCAAGCTCGGGCTCGACCTGCAGGGCGGCATCAGCGTCAACCTGCAGCCCGTCAAGGACGGCAAGGTCACCGACGACGTCGACTCCCAGGACCTGGACGACTCGATCGAGATCATCCGCAAGCGGGTCGACGCGCTCGGCGTCGCCGAGCCCGAGGTCGCTCGTCAGGGCAACACCATCACGGTGCAGCTGCCCGGCGCCAAGGACCAGGCAGAGGTGCTCGAGGCGGTCGGCAAGACCGCCCAGCTCGAGTTCCGACCGGTCCTGTCGATGTCGGGGCAGGTCCTCACCGGCAAGGAGAAGACCGAGGCCGAGGCACGGGTCGCAGAGCTGCGGGCCGACCTGGCCGTGCCCGACGGCGTGACGGCCGAGCAGGTCTACACCGACGAGCTGTCGAAGCTGCAGGCGCAGGCTCCCCCGGCCGATCCGGGCGCAGAGCCGGGCGCGGGCGACGCAGGTGGCTCCGGCGACGCGGGAGCGTCGGGCGAGATCGGCACCCCCGATGCGTCGGTCACCACCGCCGCTCCCGAGGACACCTCGACGGGCAACGGCGGCAACCGGTCCGCCGGCGCGCGGTCCCAGGACGACGAGACGACGACCACCGCTGCACCGACGACCACGGCCGCTCCGACGACCACCGTGCCGCCGGTCCCTCTCAACGAGTGGGGCGTCAACACGGCGGATGAGACCTTCGGTGAGCTCTACCAGCTCGAGACCCAGCTCTCGGCGAAGGTCAGCCCTGTCGAGGAGCGCACCCCCGAGGGCAACGTGACCCTCACCGACGAGGACGGCCTCGTCTACGAGCTCGGCCCCGTCGCCCTGACCGGTTCCTCGCTGAGCGGTGCCACCGCCGGCCTGCAGGGCACCGCCTGGACGGTCAACCCGATCTTCAAGTCCGGCAAGGACGGCATCGACAAGTTCAACGCGATCGCCGCCAAGTGCTTCGCCGGCGACTCGACCTGTCCCGCCCTCCAGCAGGGCGGCAACGGCCAGCTGGGCATCGTGCTCGACGGCGTGGTCCTGTCCGCTCCGTCGATCAACGTCGGCAGCTTCGAGCGCGACCAGATCACCATCTCGGGCAGCTTCGACCGCGAGAGCGCCGAGAGCCTGGCGATCTCGCTGCGGTTCGGTTCCCTCCCGGTCCAGCTGGCGCCCCAGCAGGCAGAGACCGTGTCGGCGACGCTCGGCCAGGGTGCACTCGAGGCCGGCATCATCTCCGGTCTCATCGGGCTGCTCCTGGCGCTCGGCTACCTCACGCTCTACTACCGCCTGCTGTCGTTCGTCGCAGCCGGCGGGCTCATCCTGTCCGGTGTCGCGCTGTGGACGATCATCTCGTGGCTCGGAGCGACGGTGACCCTCGCCGGTCTCGTGGGCATCGTCGTCTCGATCGGCATCACGGTCGACTCGGCGGTGGTGTACTTCGAGTCGATCAAGGAAGCGGTTCGCAACGGGGCATCCGTGCGTGGCGCGGCCGACCGCGGGTTCGACGACGCCTGGTCCACGATCGTCAAGGCGAACGTCTCGTCGCTGATCGGTGCGGGCATCCTCTACTGGCTCGCGGTGGGTCCCGTCCGGGGCTTCGCGTTCTACCTCGGTGCCATGACGATCATCGACCTGATCGCGATGTACGTCTTCGTGTTCCCGGCGACGCTCTGGATCAGTCGCACGAAGTGGGGCGGGCGCCCCTCGTGGCTCGGGCTCGGGCTCGGGCGAGCCGACCGCGACGCCGAATCACCGGCCCCCGCCGCCACCGCCACCTCCGGAGCATCCTCATGAACGCGATCCGAACCGCCTACCGCGGCGAGAACGACGTCAACTTCCCGAAGATCTGGCGCGTGACCCTGGTGCTGTCACTGGTCCTGGTGCTCGGGTCGGTCCTGTCCCTGGTGACCCGAGGCCTCGTGCTGGGCATCGACTTCGAAGGTGGTTCGACCTGGTCGGTGACCTCGGAGTCGTTCGACCGCGCCGACGCCGAGCCGGTGCTCGCCGAGTTCGGTGCCGAGGGCGGCATCAAGTTCCAGGAGGCCACGACGCTCGAGGGCACCCGGATCCTTCGGATCTCGGCCCAGATCGACGACATCGACACCGGCGCAGAGATCGCCGGAGCGCTCGCGGAGGCCGCCGACGTCGACCGCGGCGACGTGACGGTGTCGACGATCGGACCGTCGTGGGGCGAGGACATCACCCGCCAGGCGGCCTTCTCGCTGCTGTGGTTCGTGCTGCTGGTGACCGGCTACCTCGCCTGGCGTCTGGAACCCAAGATGGCGCTCGCAGCCATCGCTGCGGTGCTGCACGACCTGATCGTGACCGTCGGCTTCTACTCGGTCTTCGGCATCGAGGTGACGCCGGCCACGGTGATCGCCTTCCTGACCATCATGGGGTACTCGCTCTACGACACCGTGGTGGTGTTCGACCG
>JALYWI010000203.1 GCA_030852785.1 Actinomycetota bacterium | reverse complement strand
CGCTGCCCCGGCGGGATCCAGGGCGAGCAACGCCTCTGCCGCTCGCATCAGCTCGTCTCGAGCGGCGACGCGGCGTCCCTCGGCCAGGTGGAGCAGCCCGAGGCGACGGCGCGTCACCGCGGCGGTGCGCAACTGGCCGCCGGCCTCGAGCGAGCTCGCGGCGAGCTCGAGGAGCTCGTCGCGGTCGGGCGCACCGATCGAGACCGCGTAGCGGGCGCGCTCGGCGCGCAGCAGCGGTTCGAACACCGAGTCCGACGTGTCGGCGATCCGCTCGGCGCGGTCCAGGAGCGCCGCGGTGTCGACCTGCGGCACGGACCAGGACGCCGTCGCGGCGAAGTGCAGGGCGCCGAGTGCTTCGATCGGGTCGCCGACGGCGACCAGGCGGTCGGCGGCGTCGACGGCGATCGCCACCGCCTCGGCCGGCTCCCCGAGCACCAGCCGGAACACGCTGAGGTAGCGGTCGACCACCGCGGCCATCCAGTCCGACGGCACCTCGCGTGCGGCGTCGCGTGCCACCTCGAGATGGGAACCGGCGCCATCGAGATCTCCGCTCCAACCGGACGCGATCGCGTTGACCACCCGGGCACCGACCAACCACTCGGTCGCGACCGACGAGGCCTCGAGCACCTCGAGGGCTGCCCGCAGCTCGGCCGCGCGGGACGCGACCCCCGCCATGTCGGGCACCATGATCGAGTCCGCGATCAGGAGTCGGGCGTCGTCGAGCGGCGTCGGATCGAGCGCTCGGGCCAGGTCGATCTCACGACGCACCCGTGAACGTTCCGGGAGCCGGCCGAGCTGGGGAACCAGCGCGACGAGCAGCTCGACGTGTTCGCCGGCGTCCCGGTCGCGCAGCGTGGCGAGCGCCGCGGCGACGTTGCGTGCCTCGGCGCGCAGCATCGAACGGCGTGCCGCGTCGGGGACCAGCGGCGCGAGGCCGGCTCCCGATCCGGCCAGGTGGCAGATCCACTCGACGTTCGCGGTCGCGGCGTCACCCGCGCGCACCGGACCGTCGGACTCGCCGACCACGGGGGCGACCTGCGGGCGCGCGAGGTATCTGGTGCCGCGCTCGCCGTGGCGCACCTCGATCAGCTGCGACCGGACGAGCTCGCCGAGCAGGCGACGGTGCTCGTGGGGATCGGCGACGGTCGGATCGCGCCACCGGTCGCAGTGCCACTTGGCGGCATCGAGGCCGACGCCGTCGGGCAGCGCGCTGGCGAGCGCCAACACGGTCCTGGCCGCCGGCGACAGCCGGAGCACCGCGGCGTGCACGACGTCGACGAGCGACGCCGCGTGGCTCTCGACCGTCGGCACGGGCAACCCGAAGCTCGCGCCCGCTTCCAGCTCGATCGCGAGCGGCAGTCCGCCCGCTCGGTGAGCCGTGCGACGAACCAGCTCCGGTGAGGCTCCCGGCCCGAGCCGATCGGCCGCGAGCTCGACCGCGGCCTCGCCGGACCCGACGACCGCTCCGTCGGCGAACCCGAGCGGAGGCACGACCAGCAGCTGCTCGCCGGGCAGGTCGAGAGGTCCCTTCGAGGTCACCACGACGTGCAGGGCGGGACGGGCGCCGACGAGCTCGAGCACCGAGGTCGACACCTCGTCGAGGCGGTGCTCCGCCCCGTCGAGCACCACGACGGTCGGCCCGCGCGGCAGGGCCCTACGGGCGGACTCGCCCCGCCCGTCGACCTCGTCGGACTCGCCGACGCCGAGCGCGTCGCCGAGCGCCGGGTCGAGGCCGTCGACCGCACCGAGCACGTCGATCCAGATCGCCGAGTCGGCGGCGCAGACCGAGGTCATCCAGTGCTCCACCAGGCGGGTCGTCCCGACGCCGGCGGGACCGACCACGTTGACGATGCGGTGTCGCCCGACCAGCTCGTCGAGGGACCGGACCAGTTCGTCGCGACCGACGAGCGAGTCGACCCTGATGCGGGGCGGCAGCCCGAGGACCCGCAGCGGACGCACGCGCAACGTCGGGTCGTGGCGCAGCACCCGGAGGTGCATCGCGTCGAGCTCGGGACCCGGGCTGACACCCAAGGTGTCGCGCAGCTCCTCGCGCACGTGGTCGTACAGGCGCAGCGCGTCGGCCTGTCGACCGACCTGGAACAGCGCCTGCATGGCGTTGGCCGCTCGGTGCTCCCTGGTCGGCTGGCTCCGTGCGAGCTCGACGATGCGATCGCACGAGGCGGGATCGGCGCCGGCCCGGACCACGAGCTCCGACCACTCGTCCTCGAGCCCGAGGTGTTCGACCCCGAGGCTCCACCGGTGCTCCGAGAGCAGCTCGTCCTCACCCAGCGCGCCCCACGGCGTCCCCCATCGATCCAGCGCGGCGCCCATGAGCCTGGCCGCACCTGCCGGGTCGACCCCTCGCCGCGTCCGCACGTCGTCGACGGTCGACCGCAGGTCCCAGAGGTCCATGCGATCCGGGACCATCGCGTAGCCGTCGCCGATCGCCGGCAGTCGCGTGGACCGTGTGCCGGGCACACCCGGCTCGATCGCCGAGCGGAGCCGGCGGATGTGCGCCTGGACGGCGTTGGCGGGGTTCGCACTGCGGGCACCGGGATCGAGGCACGCGGCGAGCACGGTCGTGGCGACGGGGAGCGGGGCATGGGCGCTGAGCAGCGCGGCGACCCGTCGACGCTGGATGCCACGCAGCTCGATCGGAGCTCCGTCGACGACCAGTCGGAACCCTCCGAGGACCTCGACGCTCAGCACGATTCCTCTCCCGTGTCAGCGAGTTGTCAGTCGGATGCCGCAGGCTCATCCCGGGCTCATGGCCCGGCGGAGTGCTCCGTCGAACTGAACGGGATGCAGCGTATCGCCCCATCGTTCCACCTCGGGCAGTTCGGCGGATGCCCGTCCCGCGTTCGCAGCCCGGCCCGATCCATGGGCTCTCCCGTCTGCGGTGGCTGCGCCGCCCGTCTCGGTGGCCCCGTCGCCCCGACCGGTCCTCCCGAGGCGATCACCGATGACCAGCCGGTGCGGCGAGGAGCATCGTCGACCGACCACAATGGTCGCTCGACGCGCCGTCGGACGGACGGCGCGACATCGACCAGGGGGCATCACATGGCGAACTTCGGGGACTGGCAGCTGCAGATCTACCTGGGTGGTCTGACCGGCGCCACGCCCGATCTGCCGATGTCGTTCGCCGAGCTCGAACGTCGCGCCGAAGCAGCGATGAGCCCGCAGATCTGGTCCTACGTGGCCGGCGGCGCGGGGTCCGAGCACACCCAGCGGGCCAACGTCTCTGCGTTCGAGCAGTGGGGTCTCATGCCGCGGGTGCTGCGCGGCGCCGCGGAGCGCGACCTGTCCGTCGAGCTGTTCGGCCACCGCTTCGAGACACCGTTGATGCTCGCGCCGGTCGGTGTCATCGCCCTCTGCGACGAGGACGGTCACGGCGACCTGGCGACCGCTCGGGCGTCCGCGCAGACCGGCGTCCCGATGGTCGCGTCGACGCTGATGGAGGACCCGCTCGAAGACGTCGCCGCCGCGCTCGGCGACACACCCGGCTGGTTCCAGCTCTACCCGCCCAGCGACCGCGAGGTGTGTGAGAGCTTCGTGCACCGTGCCGAGGCGGCCGGCTGGTCGGCCATCGTCGTCACGCTCGACACGCTGACGCTCGGCTGGCGCCCTCGGGACCTGTCGATCGCGAGCTTCCCTCAGCTGCAGGGGCTCTGCCTCGCCAACTACTTCACCGACCCGGTGTTCCGCTCCCGGCTTGCACGACCGCCGGAGGAGGACATCGAGGCCGCCACCGGGCTGTGGGCCCTGAGCTTCGGCAATCCCGGCATGACCTGGGACGACATCGACTGGCTGCGTTCACTGACGAAGCTGCCGCTGCTGATCAAGGGCGTCTGCGACCCCGAGGACGTCCGCATGGCCATCGACCGCGGTGTCGACGGCATCTACTGCTCGAACCACGGCGGTCGACAGGCCAACGGCGGGCTCCCGGCGCTCGACTGCCTGCCCGCGGTGGTCGAGGCAGCCGCCGGCGCGCCCGTGGTGTTCGACTCGGGCATCCGCACCGGCGCGGACGTGGTGAAGGCCATCGCGCTGGGCGCGACCGCCGTCGGGATCGGACGCCCCTACGCCTACGGCCTCGCCGTCGGCGGCCAGGCCGGCATCGAGCACACGCTCCGCTGCCTGCTGGCCGAGACCGACCTGATCATGGCCGTCGACGGCTACGCGAGCCTCGCTGATCTGACCCCAGAGGCCCTGCGCCGAGTATGAATGTTTTTCGGTACCGCGGCATCCCGCTGCACCCGAACCGCTGACCGGCACGAACCGGTTGAGTCGCGAAAGGACTCTCCCGTAGCCTTCGCCTGGCGGGAGAGGGAGGCGCGACTGTGTCGGACAGCGGGATGGCGGGCGCCGGGTCGCGTCGCAGCCCCGACGAAGTCGATGCCGCCGACGCCCACACGTCGCGCAAGCCCGGAGTCACGCGCCCCACGAGCCGCCGTCGGACGGCACGTCTCGAGGCACACGAGGCCGTCGCGAAGGTGCTCGCGCCGCTGAGCTTCTCGGGTTGGCTCGCGCTGCACGACAGGGTCGGACCGACCGGCGACAACATCGACCACATCGTGATCGGCCCCGGCTCGGTCATCGTCTTGGACGCCAAGGCCTGGAACGGTCGGCTCGAGGAACGCAACGGCAAGCTCCTCAACGGCGGGTGGTCCCAGACCAAGGCGGTCACCCACCTGGCGACGCAGCGGCGAGCGGTGCTCGACGCGGTGCGCGGCACCGTCGGCGGCGACGGGCCGGTCGACATGGCCCTGGTCGTCACGACCCAGGAGCGCTTCGGGCCCCTCACCGTGGGCGACACGATCGTGCTCGGGCTGGGCCACCTGGCCGATGCGATCGAGTCGACGCGCTCGAGCCACGAACCCGAGACGGTCGACCGGCTCTTCTCGACGCTGTCCGAGGCGTTCCCGCCGGCCGGCACGGTCACGCCGGCGTCGACGGGGCTGCACCACGTCGACGGCCTCGAGCTCGGCGACCTGTTCAACCGCGCCAACCGCTTCCTCTACCTGACGACCACCCGCCACGGCGGCGAGCACCACATGCAGCTGCGCGACGAGGACGGCGAGCGGTTCGGTCGCAAGGACCTGCGCACCGGCGAGGTCCACCTCGACCACGAGGACGATCCGATCGTCGAGCACCTGCTGCGCACCGCGACGCAGACCGGGCTGCAGCTCCGCGCCGAGGACCTGCCCGAGGTCCCCATCGTGATCCCCGGTCGTCGGCTGCTGGCGCTCGCCGGTCGCCTGCACACGTCGGTGGTCATCGGCAACCGCTGGAAGGGCCGGAACCAGGACCGTCTCTACGGCACGCTCGCGAGTCCCACCGAGGGCGTGTTCGAGCTCGGCTACGTCGACCTGACGACGGGCTGGGTCACGCCCACGTCGCGGGGTCCGCTGTCACGCGACCGTGGCCCGGCCGAGCGCTACCTGGCGCTGCTGCGCGATCGTTGCCCGTTCGCGTACGGCCCCGACGAGTCCCTGCCGGTGGCGCCCCCACAGCTCGAGAGGATCGGCGGGCCGGGCGGCACCGCGACCGACGACACGTCGAGCGCCGGCGCGGACGAGTCCGAGGACACCGAGATCGAGCTGCGCGACCATCGGGCGCCGACCAGCGACGGCGAATTCCGCCCGAAGCCTCCTGAACCGAAGCAGTTCGACCTGCCCGGTTCCTGACCGTTCGGCGCTGCACCCGCCGCCGGGTCGCGCCTCGTCAGCCCCGGTTGCCGCTCGCCTCGCCGGCGGGTGCCGTGCCCGCGGCACCGCGCACGGCGTCGATCTCCGAGGCGATGATCGGTCGGATCTCCCGGGCGAGCTCCCGTCCCGTCGAGCTCGACGCCTCGACGATCAGGTAGGCGGCGTACCCACGGTCCAGGTCGATCCAGGGGACCGCGCCGTAGGCGCCCGCATCCTCGATGACGTCCTCGCTGTCACCGTCTCCGATCCACCACCCCAGGCCGTAGCCGCCGTAGCGGAAGTCGGTGCTCGCGCCGGGGTCACCTTCGGCGACCTGGGCGTCCTCATCGCTGTCGGCCGACGGGCCGAGCTCGGCGTCGTAGGCCTGCACGACCCGGTCGGTGTGCATGCGCGCCACCGACGCCTCGGAGAGCACGCGTTCGCCGTCGCACATCCCGCCGCGGAGGTGCATGCGCAGCAGCGCCGCGTAGTCGCGCGGCGAGACGTACGCCCCGCCCTCCATGTTCGGGTTGTCGGTGGGCCGGAGGGTCGCCGGGTCGCCGCCGAACCCGGCCGGGTACCCGAACGGTCCCCCCGTGCTGACCGGCTGCGCGAAGTGGTTGTTGTACGCCAGGCTCCGCACGCCGCAGGGCTGCACGTAGGTCTCGTCGACCAGCTCCGCCCAGGAGCGGCCCGACGCCGCCTCGGCGACCGCACCCGCGACCTGCCACTGTCCCCCGCCGTAGCGGAACTCGGTGTCCGGCTCGACGATGTCGGCGTCGTCGTCGGTGGTCGTGAAGATCCGCTGGCCGCACTCGGTCAGGGTGCCGGCGATCAGGTACTGGCACAGGTACGGCGAATAGGTCGGGTCCGGCAGGAGCCCGACGAGCCCCGAGCTGTTCGAGATCAGCTGCGCAGGGGTGACGTCCGGGTTGGCGTCGGACCCGGGCCAGTCGACCGCCTCGGCGACCGGCGCGTCGACGTCGAGCACACCCTGGTCGTGCAGGCGCATCAACACCCCGGCGGTGATCATCTTCGACGACGACGCGATCAGGCTGAGGTGGTCCGGCCCGAACTCCTCGCCGACGTAGTGCTCGTCCACGATCCCCTCGTCGCGATCGACGATCACCAGGCCGGCGCCGTTCAGCGCGTGCTCGGCGACGAAGGCGTCCATCGTCGCGGCGACCGCGGCGAAGTCGGCCTCGTCCGAGAGCAGCACCGCCGGCGCGGTCGTCGACGTCGCCGCGTCCTTCGCTCCTGCAGCGTCGTCCGATCCGGTGCAACCGGTCGCCGCGACCGTCGCGACCGCCAGCACCGCTGCCCATCGCCGCACGTCTGCCATCTTCTTCGCCACTGTCGACCCCCGTCGGAACGTGCCGAGATCCTACGGGTGGACGCACGGCGCGCCGGTCGCCGGAACGGTTCACGCGGGTGTGGCCGTTCGGGCCATGATCGTTGCGCCGACGCACGGCTGCCCGACAGCTGCCCGACCGACGGCACCCGACCCACGGACCGGCGGAGCCCCATGCCTGAGAACCCCTCTCCATCGTCATCGCCGTGCCGCTCGTTCGAGGAGCTGCAGGCCAACCTGGCCACCGTCCGGGAACGCATCGCCGCGGCAGCCGGGCGTGCGGGCCGCGACGCCGCCGAGGTCCGGCTGCTGCCGGTGACCAAGACCCTCGACGACCAGCGCATCGAGTGGGCCGCGCAGGCGGGTGTCCGCCTCGTCGGTGAGAACAAGGCGCAGGAGGCACTCGCGAAGGATGCGCTGTTCGAGCGGCTCGACCTGCGGTGGGCGATGATCGGTCACCTGCAGACCAACAAGATCCGCAACGTCGTCGGGTCGGCCGTCGAGCTGCACTCGCTCGACCGGCTCGAGCTCGCCGAGAAGCTGGAGCGTCGCCTGCAGCTCGCCGGCGAGTCGCTCGACGTCTTCATCCAGGTGAACTCCTCGGGAGAGACGAGCAAGTTCGGCCTCGAACCCGACGCCGTGGTCGACTTCGCCCGGTCGATCCTCCCGATGCACTCGCTGCGGGTCCGCGGCCTGATGACCCTCGCGACGAACTCACCCGATCGCGTGGTGGTCGCACGCTGCTTCGAGACGATGGTGTCGCTGCGCGATCGGCTGCGCCAGGAGCTGCCCGATCCCGACCGCTACGCCGAGCTGTCGATGGGCATGTCGGGCGACTACGAGCTCGCGGTCGAACACGGTGCCACGACGGTCCGGGTCGGACAGGCGATCTTCGGCGCACGACCCACACCGGATGCCCACTACTGGCCACCCGCTCCCTGAGCCCCAGGGGCGCCGACGCGGGGCTCGGCGCCGACCCGCGATCAGCCCTCGGCGCCGTCGACGCTGACCATCCAGGGCACGCCGAAGCGGTCGACGCAGATCCCGAACGACGGCGACCACGACGTCGCCGACATCTCCATCACCGTCTGACCCCCGTCGACCAGCGCGGCGAAGACGCGCTGGGCCTCGGCGGGCTCGGTGGTCGAGAAGTTCAGCTGCATGCCCTTGACCGGACCGGCGTCGCCGCCGGGGTCGTCGGATCCCATCAACAGCTGGTCGTCGGCGACCAGGGCGGCATGCATGATCAGGTCCTCGGACCCGCCCTCGGGCCGCTCCTCGGCGGGCATGTCGGCGGCGGTGAGCAGGCGCAGCTCACCACCGAAGATCTCGTGGTAGCGGGTGAAGGCCTCTCGGCAGTTCCCGGTGAAGAACAGGTACGGGTAGAAGGCCATTCGATCCCCCGGTGCTCGGGCCGCACGATGCGACGTGTGCCGCTCCAGTCGACCACAACGAGACGCCCCGCGCGCCGCCGACTGCGTGCTCCGCCGACTGCGTGCTCGGTCGCGTAGCGTCACGGCATGCCTCGCTACTTCAGCTGCTCATGGGACGACGACACGCTCGCGGCACACGCCGAGCAGATCAGCGGCGGCGCTCGCCCGGTCGTCGGCCACACCTCCGGGGTCGGGTTCCGCGACCACGGGGTCGGCCCCGGCGACCTGCTCTACGTCCTCAACTGGTTCGAGGGTGAGCTGCGGGTCCTCGGTCGGATGGCGGTCGACGGCGTGGTCGACGACGAGACCGCTCGTGCCCGGCTCGGCACGGTCGATCCGGCCCCGGAGCACGTGCTCGAGGTCGGCGGGACCGGCACACCGATCGTGCTCGACGCGGTGCTCGACGACGAGGAGCTCGACGAGCTGTCGTTCCAGTCGGTCGACGGCAGCTCCATGCCGACGAGGAACGCGCTGGGCGGCGTCGACCCGTCCTCGTTCGACGGCGTGCGCGAGCTCGACGCCGACACCGCGGACTTCTTCGACCGGCTGCTCGGCTTCGATGTCGAGCAGAGCTTCGGCGAGGGCCCCGCGACGCGCTGGATCGCGCTGCTCATCGAGCTGAGCGACGGCGGTGGCGAGGAGGACGACGACGACGAGTTCGGCGCGCAGGAGGAGACCGTCGTCGAGCTCGAACTGGAGCTGCAGGGCTGGTCGGTCGACGTGCCCGAGCGCTGGGTGCAGATCGAGCACACCGTCGACGAGCCCGAGGTGCTCGGCGACCCCGCGGGCGTCGCATCGCTCGTCGAGCAGCTGCTGGGCGCCTGGAGCGACGCAGAGCACGTGCAGCTCGACATGGACCAGCTGCGCGCGTCGCTCGCCGAGCTCGCGGCGCAGGACGAGATCCCGCTCGACGAGCACGACCACGACGACCACAGCGGGCACGACCACGACTGACCCGTCGGGTCGGTCGCGGACCGCCCCGAGGCGCCCGCCGGCTCAGACCTCGAGCAGCAGCACTCCGTAGGGCTCGGGTTCCGGGATCCAGGTGACCCCGACGGTCTCGTCGAGCTCCTCGTGGAACACGGGTCGATCGGGTCGCGACTCCAACCAGACCAGGACGCCGTCGACCGGCTCCCCGTCGTCATGGGTGAGCACCCGCTCACCAGAGTCGTCCACTCGCCCGGCGATGAACACCACTCCTGCCATCGCGCGTCCTCCCTCATCTGACGTGCACGGCCCCATCGATGTCCTAGCACACCGCTCCCTCCGGACGCTCTGAGATCTGCGCCCCTGCCGGTCCAACTTCTGGACCACCCAGACCGCTCGAATCCATGTGGCGACGGGTCCCGCGGCAGTGTTGTCTGTCGAGATGAGCGACCCTCCGCACCGCCCCAGCTCGATCCCGTTGTCGAGCACCCCGCCGTTGCGGGACCTCTGGCGCCACGCCTCGACGCAGCGACCCAAGGTGGTCTTCGCCACCGTGATGTCGGTGCTCAACAAGGCGTGCGACGTCATGCCCGAACTGCTGATCGGCGTGGCCGTCGACGTCGTCGTGAACGACGGGCAGTCGTTCGTCGGGCGGGTCACCGGGATCGAGGACCGCTTCACCCAGCTGCTCGTGCTCGCGGCGATCACCGTGGTCGTCTGGCTCGCCGAGTCCGGCACCCAGTACGTCGCGCACGTCGCCTGGCGGAACCTGGGCCAGACCGTCGAGCACGACACGCGCATGGAGGCCTACCGGCACGTCCAGTCGCTCGAGATGGCGTACTTCGAGGACACCACCTCCGGCGGCATGATGACCGTGCTCAACGACGACGTGAACCAACTCGAACGGTTCCTCGACGTCGGTGCCAACGACATCATCCAGACGCTCGCGAACGTCGTGTTCGTCGGCATCGTCTTCGCGGTGATCTCCCCGACGTTGACGGTGTTGGCCTTCCTCCCGATCCCGGTGATCATCATCGGCTCGCTGCGCTACCAGCGGCGCCTGCAGCCCCGCTACGACGCCGTGCGCGCCGCCACGACCAGGATCGGCGACACCCTGACCAACAGCCTGGGCGGGGTGGCGACGATCAAGGCGTTCAGCGGCGAGCAGCGTGAGGTCGACCGCCTCGATGGCGACTCCGACCACTACCGGCAGGTCAACGCCGAGGCGATCCGGTTGTCGAGCGCGTTCATCCCCCTGATCCGCATCGCGATCCTCGTCGGCTTCACGATGACCCTCGTGCTCGGCGGCAGGGCGGCACTCGAGGGAACGCTCGCCATCGGCATGTACTCGGTGCTGGTGTTCATGACCCAGCGGCTGCTCTGGCCGCTCACGAAGCTGGGCGAGATCCTCGACCTGTACCAGCGTGCGATGGCGTCGTGCCGGCGCATCTTCGGGTTGCTCGAGCTGGAGCCGACCATCCTTCCCGGCACCGTCGAGCTGCCGACCCCGGTCCGTGGCGAGATCGAGTTCGACGACGTGACGTTCTCCTACGGCCGCACCCGCGACGACTCGATCCCGGAGCACGCTTCCGTCGCGTCGGTCGATGACGCCCCCGTGGTCCTGCGGGACTTCTCGCTGCGGATACCCGCGGGAGAGACCCACGCGATCGTCGGTTCGACCGGGTCGGGCAAGTCGACCGTGCTCAAGCTGCTGCTGCGGCTCTACGAACCCGACCGCGGCACGATCGCCCTCGACGGTGTGCCCGTCGGTGACCTGACGTTCGCATCGCTGCGTGGCGCCACGGGGTTCGTCGCACAGGACGTCTTCCTGTTCCACGGCACGGTCCGCGACAACATCGCCTACGGGCGGCCGGACGCGACCGACGAGCAGATCCGCCGGGCCGCGCAGCTCGCCGAGGCGTCGGAGTTCATCGAGGCCATGCCCGACGGCTACGACAGCGTCGTGGGCGAGCGCGGCCAGAAGCTCTCGGGTGGTCAGCGCCAGCGCATCACCATCGCCCGGGCGCTGGTGCGCGACCCCGCAGTGCTCGTGCTCGACGAGGCCACCTCGGCGATCGACAACGAGACCGAGGCGGCCATCCAGGAGTCGCTCGCCAAGGTGTCGGTCGGCAGGACCACCGTGGTCATCGCCCACCGGCTCTCGACGATCCGCCATGCGCACCACATCCATGTCATGGAGGCCGGCCGCATCGTCGAGGCCGGGACCCACGACGAGCTCGTCGCCACCGGTGGGTTGTACGCCGCGCTGTGGCGGGTGCAGACCGGAGAACGTACGACGGTCTGAGTCGCTCGTCGGGCCCGACGCCAATGGGGCGTCGAGGGCGCCGGACCCGACGAGGCCTTCAGCATCGGACATGTCGCCCGGGACCGACATGGGGAGCACTCCCCATGTCGGACGGCCGCCGGCCGGACGGCGAGCACCCGTGTTCCGGCGTCGTAGCATCCGTCGCGTGCTGGTCGTCCGCTCGTCGCTGCAGGTGGAGCACCACCCGAGGGAACTGCATCCGTTCGGAGGTGAGCTGCTGCCGCCGCGTGAGATCCCGCGCCGGGCCGAGGTGATCCTCGCGGCCATCGAGGCCTCGGGCGCGTCGCGGGTCGTCGAGGCCGGGCCGCTCGACGCCGACCTGTTGGCCAAGGTGCACACCGCCGAGTACCTCGAGTTCCTCGAGACCGCGCACACACGCTGGTGCGAGCGCACGGGCCTGGCCGACGGAGAGGCGACGCCGTTCGTGCGGCCCTACCTGGACCAGCCCTTCGCCGCACCCGACGACGTGCTCGCGCAGCTCGGCAGGTTCTCCCACGACACCGATCCGTTGCTGGCGGGGACGTGGCGCGCCGCGACGGGCTCGGCTGCGGCGGCCGCCGATGCCGCATCGGCGGTGCTCGCCGGTGAGCGCTCCGC
>JALYWI010000169.1 GCA_030852785.1 Actinomycetota bacterium | reverse complement strand
GGCGAGGCGGCGTGGATGGACACCGCGATGTACGGGCGCTGGGTGGTGTCGCACCTCGCCGATCCGCTCGGCGTCGCCGACCTGCTCGACAGCCACGACTTCGGCGCGGTGGCCGCCGGGCTCCGCGCGGTCGTCGACGGTGTCGACGCGTCCCGGCAGTCTGCGAACGCCGCGTGACACCTCGATCCTGAACACCTGGCGACGCCTCGGTGAACCATCCGAGGCGACCACCGGTGAAGTGTTCGCGCCGAGCCGACAGGCCGTACTGTTGCCGGACCGACGTCCGAGCCGAGACAGGATCGAGCACAGATGAGCGCAGTCACCTTCGACGAGGTCTCCAAACGATTCGGCGGCGTGACCGCTGTCGACCGGTTGTCCCTCGAGGTCGCGGACGGCGAGTTCATGGTGCTGCTCGGCCCGTCGTGCTGCGGCAAGTCGACGGCGTTGCGGATGATCGCCGGCCTGGAAGAGGTCTCGTCCGGGATCCTCACCATCGGCGAGAAGGTCGTGAACCACGTCCCGCCACGCGAGCGCGACATCGCGATGGTCTTCCAGAGCTACGCCCTCTACCCGCACATGACCGTCGCGAAGAACATCGAGTCGCCGCTCGTGGCCAACAAGGCGTCGCGGGTCGACGCGGCCGAACGGACACGTCGGGTCAACGAGGCGGCATCCACCCTCGGGCTGACCGACTACCTGGCCCGCAAGCCCGGTGAGCTCTCCGGCGGACAGCGCCAGCGTGTCGCCCTCGCCCGGGCGATCGTCCGCCATCCCGAGGTCTTCCTCATGGACGAGCCGCTGTCGAACCTGGATGCGAAGCTCCGGACCCAGACCCGGCTCGAGCTCGTCGAGCTGCACCGTCGGCTGGGCACGACGTTCGTCTACGTCACCCACGACCAGGTCGAGGCGATGACCATGGCCGACCGGATCGCGGTCATCAGCGACGGTCGGCTCCAGCAGGTCGGACCGCCGCAGGCGGTCTACGAACGGCCCGCCAACCTGTTCGTCGCCAGCTTCATCGGCAGCCCGCCCATGAACACCATCGCCGGCACGCTGTCGCTCTCCGGCGGTCCGGTCGTCACCACTGCGGTGGGACAGCTGACGCTCGCGTCGGCGGGCTCTGCGAGCGACGGCACCGCGGTCGTCGCCGGTGTGCGACCGGAGCACCTGGCCATCGGCCCGCCCGACGCGACGAGCCTGCAGGCCACGGTCGAGAACGTGGAGCTGCTCGGCCACGAGCGCCACGTCGTGTGCAGGGTCGGCGACACCCTCATGACGGTCCGCCAGCCGAACGAGACCGCACCCGTCGCCGTCGGCGACAAGGTGGGGCTCGTCGCGGATCCCGCCGGGACCCACCTCTTCGACGCGACGACCACGGAGCGGGTCAATTGAGCGCCGCCGAGACCACTGCCGACACCGCTCCGGAGCGTCCGGTGGCCGCCCCCGGCGCCGCCCAGGGCCGGCGGTTCGCCGCACGGGCGAAGGACGCGCTGCTCGGCTACGCGTTCCTGGCGCCGGCGCTGATCGTCTTCGCGATCTTCGCGTACTACCCGCTCTACCGGCTGTTCTGGTACGCCACGCACCAGCAGTCGCGGTTCCGCAACCGGCCCGCCCAGTGGGTGGGCACCGAGCAGATCGTCGACACGCTCAGCGGCCAGGACTTCATCGACGGACTGGTCCACTCCGGGCTCTTCATGCTCTACACCGTGCCGCTCGGCCTGGTGCTCGGCGTCGTGCTCGCCGGTGCGACCCACCGTCGGCTCAAGGGCATCAAGATCTTCCAGACGATCTTCTCCTCGACGGTCGCCTCGTCGGTCGCCGTCGCCTCGGTCGTCTTCTACACGCTGGTCAACCCCGAGGTCGGCTACTTCAAGAACGTCGAGTGGCTGAGCCTCAAGGACGGCACCTCGGCGCTGTTCGCCGTCTCGCTGTCGTCGGTGTGGCAGAACCTGGGCCTGACGTTCATCGTCGTGCTCGCCGCGCTGCAGGCGGTGCCCGACGAGCTGACCGAGGCGGCGACCCTCGACGGCTACGGGCCGGTGCGGCGCTTCCTGAAGATCACGGTGCCGTTGATCTCGCCCGCGCTGCTCTTCCTGGCGATCGTGCTGGTGGTGAACGCGCTGCAGGCCTACGCGCAGATCGAGATCCTGACCGGTGGCGGACCCGGCGGTTCCACCGAGACGTTGCTCTTCAAGATCGCCGATCCACGCGGCATCCGAAGTCTCGGTGACCGGGCGTCGCTCTCGCTCGGTCTGTTCGTGCTGACCGCGGCGGTGGCCGGCGTGCAGTACTCCCTCATGTCGAAGCGGGTGCACTATGGCGACTGATCCCGGCACGACCGACCCGACCCCCGCCGCCGAGGAACCGATCACCGCGATCGCCGTCGGCGACGACGTCGCCTCCGACGGCGACACGCTGGCCGACGCCGTCGGCGCCGTCACGACCGCGTCCATCCCCCGCAGCGGCCCTCGATCCGTCATCGGCAAGCTCGTCAGCTACGTGGTGCTGTCGCTGCTGTCGCTGCTGGTGCTCTTCCCGATCTACATGCTCGTGCTGCGGGCGCTGTCGAGCCCCCTGCGCTACATCGCCGAGGGCCAGCCGCTCTACCCGGTCGCGGTGCAGTGGGACGTCTTCTCCCGTGCGTTCACCGAGGCGAACCTCGGTCGGGCGATGCTGCTGTCGTTCGTGGTGACCCTGGTGATCGTGATCGCCCAGCTGTTCACCTCGACGCTCGCCGCGTACGCGTTCGCGTTCCTCGAGTTCCCCGGCAAGACGTTGATGTTCGTCGTCGTGATCGGGACGCTGCTGCTACCGATCGAGGTCACGCTGATCGCCAACATCGAGATCATCCGCTCCCTCGGCATGCTCAACTCGGTGCAGGGCCTCACCATGCCGTTCCTGGCCACCGCGCTCGGCGTCTTCCTGATCCGACAGGGCTTCCTCGGCATCCCACGTGACCTGCGCGACGCCTCCGAGCTCGACGGCTACGGCCACCTGCGCTTCCTCTTCCGCGTCGCGGTCCCCATGACCAAGCCGATCATCGGCAGCTTCGTGGTCATCTCGTTCCTGGGTGCGTGGAACCAGTACGTCTGGCCACGTTTCGCGACGACCGAGAACAAGTGGCAGACCGTGCAGGTCGCGCTGCGGACCATCGGCACCGAGAACCCCGACCGGCTGAACATGGGCTTCGCCGCGGCGATCCTCGCCGCGCTGCCGCTGCTCGCGCTGCTCATCTTCTTCCAGCGCCAGATCGTGCGGGGTCTCACCGCCGGAGCCGTCAAGGGCTGACGATGTCGGGGCTAGCCTGTCGCGCCACGGAGCACCCGCCCCGAGCGCCACTGGAGGCCGACCTCGTGTCACGACATCGACTCATCCGTCCCGACGGCCCGACGGGGACCGATCACACGCCCCGGCGACGTGCGCGTGGCGCACTCGCCGTGACGCTGCTGACGGCCGCCGCGCTCGTCGCCGGCGCCTGCAGCGGTGGATCCGACGACGAGGCGACGCCGACGACGACGAAGGACTCCCCCGCACAGGCCGAGAACTGCCCCGTCGAGGCGCTCGACTCGGCCTCCGGCGTGACCGAGGTGACCGTCTGGCACCCCTACAACACGCTCACCCAGGAAGCGCTCGAGACCGCGGCGACCGACTACAACGCCTCGCAGTCCAAGGTGAAGGTCTCGGTCGAGGCCCAGGGCAGCTACCCCGAGCTCCTCAAGAAGTACGAGGACAGCCTGGGCGACCCGGCCAACCTGCCCGACGTGATCTTCAGCGAGGACACGACCCTGCAGTACATGGTCGACTCCGGCTCGGTCGTCGCCGCGGCCGACTGCATCGCTGCCGACCCCGACTCGGAGTCGTTCTACGGCGACCTGCTGCCGCAGGTCGCGAACTCCTACAGCGTCGGCGGCAAGCTCTGGGCGGCCGCGTTCGGCGTGTCCATGCCGGTCATGTACGTCAACAACGACCACCTCGCCGCCGCGAGCCTGACCCCCGACGACTACCCCGGCACCCTCGAAGAGGTGCGTGCGGTCGCCGAGAAGATCAAGGCCGCGAACATCGCCGGCCTCGAGGCGCCCGTCGTCATGCAGCTCTACGGCTGGTTCCCGGAGAACTGGCTCACCGGCGCCCGCCAGGAGATCGTGAACGAGGAGAACGGCCGCGCCGCACTCGCGACCGAATCCGAGTTCGGCGGCGACCTCAGCCTCGAGGTGCTCGAGTGGATGAACCAGATGGAGGAGGACGGCCTGCTGAAGGCGTACCCGTACAACTCCGACATCTCGCACTTCCTCGCGATGGCGCAGAGCAGCGCATCGATCCTGATCGACGGCTCCCGGGCGATCACGACCGTCGACGCCGTGGTGAGCAGCTCGTACGCACCGACCGAGGGTGACGGCATCGAAGGGGTCGAGGCGCTCGAGGGTGCCGAGCTCGACGGTCTCGACATCTCGGTCACCGAGGTCCCGGGCATCGACGAGCCGGGCAAGGGTGCGGTGTGGGGGTCCGCCGGATTCCTCGTCGCCGGCGAGGACGATGCCGAGGTCGCCGGTGGCTGGGACTTCCTGAAGTTCTTCAACGCCCCGGCCCAGCAGGTGCAGTGGACCCTCAAGGGCTCGTACCTCCCGGTGACCGAGACCGTCCAGGACTCACCCGAGATCACTTCGTACTTCGCCGGTGAGAACGCGACCGGCAACGCGGGCAAGTGGCTCGGCGTCGTCAACGGCCAGCTCCTCAACCTCGACACCGACTTCGCCAGCCCGGCGATCGGCCCGTACAACGAGTTCCGTGCCGGTGAGCACTCGATGCTCGACGACGTGGTGCTCGGCGACGCCGATCCCGCCGAGGCGCTCGAGACGTTCAACTCGAAGTTCCAGGACGACCTCGACCGCTACGCCGCCGAGGTCGGAGGATGACCGCACGTCGCGGTGTGCGCCGCTCGGGCGTGGCGCTCGCGGGACTGGCCGTCGTCGCCCTGATCGCCGGAGCGTGCAGCTCGGGTGACGACGACGCAGCGGAGCCCTCGACCGGCGGTGGCGGCGCCGACGGCTTCGAATGCCCCTACGACGCGCTCGAGTCGGCCGACGGCCCTGTCGAGATCGTGATGTGGCACTCCGACATCGGCCTGCCGAAGATCACCCTCGAGCAGCTGGCCCAGGAGTACAACGACAGCCAGGACCAGGTCGTGGTGCGCACCGAGTACCAGGGCACCTTCGAGGAGCAGGTCAAGAAGTACGAGGACGCGATGGGCGACCCGTCGTCGCTGCCCGACATCGCCACCCCGGACGACACCTCGACGCAGTTCATGGCCGACTCCGGCACGGTGATCCCGGCCTCGGCGTGCATCGAGGCCGACCCCGAGGCAACGGCGCTCTACGACGACATCCAGCCGATCTTCACCGCGGCCTACAGCATCGGTGACACGCTCTGGCCCGCATCGGCCAGCGCGGCGGGCGCGTCGATGTACATCAACGAGCGCCACTTCACCGACGCCGGGCTCGATCCGACGGCGCTGCCCGGCACCCTCGCCGAGCTGCGTGAGGCCGCCGAGGCGATCAAGGCGGCGAACATCGACGGTCTGGAGACCCCGATGGTCTTCCGCATCGAGGCGTGGCCGCTCGAGTTCTGGACCAGCGGCACCGAACGGGCCGTGGTCGACAACGACAACGGCCGCTCGGGGCTCGCGACCGAGTCCGAGTACGCCAACGACACCACCCTCGAGATCTACGAGTGGCTGATCGCGATGGAGGCCGACGGCCTCATGCGCATCTTCGACACGGCCGACGTCATCTCCCCCTTCCTGGCCGTGGCCCAGGAGACCGCATCGATCCTGATCGACACCTCGGCAGCGATCAGCACCGTGAACGGCGCGATCGAGGGCACCCTTACCGGCGAGCAGATCGGTGAGGAGGAGCTCGGCGACCTGTCGGGCTTCGTGTTCCCGAACCTCGAGGTCGGCGTCGGCGGCATGCCCGGGATCGACGCTCCCGGCAAGGGCCAGATGGGCGGCGGGGCATGGTACGTCGTCAACGGCGAGGACCCGGCGAAGGTGGCCGGGGCCTGGGACTTCATCAAGTGGTTCAACCAGCCCGAGCAGCAGGTCACCTGGGCGATCGAGTCGTCGTACTTCCCGTTGAACGTCCGGGCCGCCGAGGACCCGCGTCTGCAGGCCTACTGGACCGACACCCGTCCCGGGCGCTGGATGTCGATCGCCTACGACGCGTTCGAGCAGCTCGACCCGGACTTCCCCGGCCCGGTGATCGGGCCGTACAAGCAGTTCCGTCAGGCCGTGCGGGTCGCGCTCGCCGACATCCTGCTCGGCGACGGCGACGCCGCGTCCGCCATGGAGAAGGTCGACACGACCTTGCAGGAAGAGCTCGACGCCTACGCACTCGACGTCGAGGGCTGAGCGCCGGCCGACCCACGGCCACGCTCGTCGACCCGTCACATCCGTTCACCCGCTGGCCATCCGGCGTACCGCTCCGGTACGCCGGATCCAGCTACCGTTCGGCTCATCGGGGCGCCCGTCCTGCGGCGCCCTCACCGCTCACCCCGACCAGGGAGTCATCGATGCCCTCACGACCCTTCTCCGGACCGCTCCGCGGTCGCACCCGCCTCACGGCGTTCGCTCTCGTGGCCTGCCTGGCGCTCGTCGCCGCCGCGTGCGGGAGCGGTGACGGCGACGCGGACATCTCTGGTGGCGGTGGCAGCGCCTCGGGCGGTGGCGGCGGCGACCTGCCCGCATGCCCCGTCGGGGCCTACGAGGACGCCGACGGCGTCACCGAGATCACGCTCTGGCACGCCTGGGTCGGCCTGACCAAGCGGACCGTCGAGTCCATCGCCGAGGACTACAACGCCTCGCAGGACAAGGTGAAGGTCAACGTCGAGTCGCAGGGCAACTACGAGGAGATGCTCGCCAAGTACGAGTCCTCACTGGCCGACCCCGAGTCGCTGCCCGACATGATCCTCAGCGAGGACACCACCACGCAGTTCATGATCGACTCCCAGACGATCCTGCCGGCGCAGTCCTGCATCGACGCCGATCCCGATGCCGCGGCGTTCTACGACCAGGTCCTGCCGGCGGTCACCGCCGGTTGGACGGTCGAGGACGTGCTGTGGCCGTCGGCGTTCAGCGTCTCGCAGCCGATCCTCTACGTGAACGAGAACCACCTGCACGCGGCCGGGGTCGACACGACCACGCTGCCGGCCACGCTCGACGAGCTGCGCGCCGCCGCCGAGAAGATCAAGGCGGCGAACGTCACCGGCGTCGAGAAGCCGCTCGTCCTGCGCCTCGACGCCTGGTACCTCGAGCACCTGCTCACCGGCTCCAAGCAGGAGATCGTCAACGAGTCCAACGGCCGCGCCGGCCTCGCGACCGAGTCCGAGCTGCTCAACGACGACACCACGAAGGTCTACGAGTGGTTCCGCTCGATGTACGACGACGGGCTGCTGAACGCGATCCCCTACTCCCAGCCGTACGACCAGCTCTTCGCGATGGCGCTCGGCACGTCGTCGATGCTGATCGACACCTCGACGGCCATCACCTCGGTGAACAGCGCGATCGAGGGCACCCTGAAGAACGAGGACATCGGCGCCGAGGACCTGGGCATCGACCTGTCGACGTTCAAGTTCGACACCCTGAAGATCGGCGTCGGGCTCAACCCCGGCTTCACAGAGGCGGGTCAGGGCCAGATCGGTGGCGCCGGTTGGTACATGGTCGACCGCGGCGACGACGCCGCCACGTCGGCGTCGTGGGACTTCCTGAGCTACTTCAACGAGACCCCGAACCAGGTCCGCTGGACGCTCGAGGGCTCCTACCTGCCCGTGTCCGAGGCGGCACGGAACGACCCGGCGCTGCAGAAGGACTTCGCCGAATCGCGGCGTGGGCAGTGGCTCGGCATCGCGTCGAGCGCGCTCGACGAGCTCGACCCGGAGTTCCCCGGACCGGTGTTCGGCCCGTACAACCAGTTCCGTGCCGCGGTGCGTGACTCCTTCGAGAAGATCACCCTCGGCCAGGACGACGTCGCGGCCACGATCACCGCGGTGAACGACAAGTTCCAGACCGACCTCGAGAGCTACGCGAGCGAGGTCGGCGGCTGAGCCGGCGGGCTCAGTAGAGGCCGGGCTCAGTAGAGGTTGAGGCGGCGCGACATGTCGCTGCGGAACCGCTGCTGCGGGTCGACCTCGTCGCGCACCGCTCGCCACTCGTCGAGGCGCGGGTACATCAGCGGCACCAGCTCGGGGCGCACCCGGCTGTCCTTCGCCAGGTAGATCCGCCCGCCGAGCTCGACGACCTGTTCGTCGAGCTCGTCGAAGAGACGCTCCATGCCGGGTTCGACCGCGGTGTCGAACGCGAGCGTCCAGCCCTTCGTCGGGAACGACAACGGCGAGTCGTTGCCCGGACCGAATCGCTTGAGCACCGCCAGGAACGACGGCACGCCGGCATCGGAGAGCCGTTCGAGCGACGTGCGCACGAACTCCGACGCCTCGTCCGGCACGGCGTACTGCCACTGGAAGAAGCCACGGCGGCCATAGGCCCGGTTCCAGTCCGAGACCATGTCGAGCGGATGGAAGAACTGCTCGATGGTGAGCAGGGCGTCGCGTCGCTGTCGGGGCGCCTTGCGGTACCACGCCTCGTTGAACGTCCGGCAGAACAGCTTGTTGATCAGCCCCGACGGGAACAGGTCGGGCACCGACGGCAGCTGGTGCGGGTGGTAGGCGTAGGGGTCGGTCGCCCCGCCCTCGAGCGCCTCGTCACGGGTCGCGAACCGACCACGGTCGAGGATCGAGCGTCCCATCGACG
>JALYWI010000085.1 GCA_030852785.1 Actinomycetota bacterium | reverse complement strand
ACGACCGCTCCGACCACCACGACCTCGACCACCTCGACGACCGCCGCTCCGGCAGTGGTCGAGGACGCTCCACCCCCGGCCGAGGTCGCCGGACTGCAGCAGGAGGGTTGTGACCCCAACTACACGGGGGCGTGCATCCCCGTCGGCGTCGGCGACGTGGACTGCCCGCAGGTGGGCGTCGAGAACTTTCAGGTCGTGGGGTCAGATACACACGATCTCGACCGGGACAACGACCGGATCGCCTGCGAGCCGGACTCCCGGTCCTCGACCCCTGCGGCCACCACGGCGAGCACCGGATCGTCGACGGCGCCCGACAAGCTCGCCGCTACCGGCGGCTCCTCCGAGCAGCGCTACCTGCTGTCGCTCGCTCTGGTCGTCGCCGGCCTGTTCGCCGTGCTCATCTCGGCCGCCGTCGCTCCGGAGATCATCGTGCCCCGCCGCGGCGGCTTCACCGTGACCAAGGTGAACCGGTCCGGCGACGAGATCCGTACGCGCGTCACCGGCGATCGCTCCAGTCGCCGGACACGCCGCTGACGCACAGCCATCAGCCACGGCGCGCTGGTTCGGGGCCGAGCCCGCTGGCGCACAACTCACGGTGAGCAACGACGGGGCTCCGCAATCGCGCCCCGCTGCTGCCCCGCAGTCAGTCCGTGTCGGGCACCGGCGCTGCGAGCACCCAGATCATCGAAGCGGTCGCCGCAGCGATCACGGCACCCACGAAGAAGGTCGAGCCGGACCCGACGTACGCCGCGAAGTGCTGCGGGAACGGTTGGCCGAGTTCGTAGTCGTGCCCGGATCCCGCGACCAAGCCCGCTCCGAAGAGCAGGGCCGCAACGAGCAACCACAGAGTGCTGAGCAGACGCTGACGCATGCACCTTCTTCGCCCGGACTGTCGCCTGCGGATGCGCGGTCCGTCGTTGATCAGATCGAACGGCCGGCGAAGGGGCTGACGCCCAGGCCGCCGGGCACGCGGGGCAGGGCCTGACGCGACATGAACTGAGCGCTGCGCACTGCGGCGAGCTGCGCCGAGTTGAGCTCGTCGATCCAGAGCCGGCGGCGCAGCGGCGTCGGCAGCAGTTCGGTGGTGACCCACTCGAGCGGGACGAACGCGAGGTCCGGCACCCACTTCAGTCCCGGCTGCATCAACGAACGGGCGATCTCGCGTGAGTCGTCGTCGGGGCGCAACGACCGCAGCGTGTCGGCCATGTAGGTGCGGAACTCGACCAGGTCCTCGGGCACGAACCGCTCCGGGATGCCGAAGGCGTCGGCGAGCTCACGGCTCTCGTCGTAGTAGCGCTCACGGTCCCGACGACGCATGCGCCCGACGTACCGGCGGTCGACCACCATCACCGTGTCGGTCAGCGTGGCGAGCACCCAGAACATCAACGCCGGGTCGAGCGCCGAGTACGCCGCACCGCCGCTGGTGCGGCCCCTGACCTGCCGATGCATCTCACGCAGATCCGCCAGCACCTGCTCGCGCCGCTCCGGGGTGCCGTAGCTGATCGCCAACATGGCGTCCATGGTCCGCTCGAGCCGGCCGAAGGGATCGCTGCGGTACGAGCTGTACTGCGCCACCCCCGCCGCGACCTTCGGGTCGCAGGTCTGCATGATCGCCGCACGCGGCCCGCCGACCAGGTTGAACCAGCGGCTGCCGTACTCCCAGCTCAGCGATTCCGCACCCCACATCGCACCTGCGGCCGGCTGCACCATGACGTCCTCCGAGCTGCGGCACGTCCCCCCGGACCGCACCGATGACAGCTGTCATGGCACCTTAGCGATCGCCCGGCGATCAGGTCGGAACGAAGCGGACCTCGAAGATGACGGGCCACCACTTGCCCGTCACCAGGTACCGGTCGGTGCCGGGGATGTGGGCGACCCCGTTGGTCACGTCGAAGGGCTCGTCGGGTTCCTCGACCAACGCGTCGGCCTGCTCCCGGAGCGCCGAGAGGTCGACCACGCCGTCGACGGTCCAGCACTCCGGATCGATCCGGAGCAGCTCGTCGGTCTGGTAGCGGTTGGCCCACACGGATTCGCCGTCGAAGTCGAGCTCGTTGAGGCGATCGGCCTGACCGCCGACGCGACGGATCTGCATCTCCCGGCGCACCGAGAAGTCCGACGGGTCGCGCTCGACGAGGGTGTCCGACCCGTCCGACATGACAAGGTTCCCGTCGCCCAGGGCGGTCAGCCCCCAGCCCTCGCCGTCGTAGCGCAGCTCGTCGACGACCTCGAAGCTGTCGGGGTCCCACACCAGCGCGGTCCCCTCCTTCCACGTGAGCTGCACGAGCGACCCGTCGGGTGCCACGCCGAGTCCCTCGGCGAACAGCTCCGCGTCGACGTCGACCCGGTGCAGCTCCTCGCCGGAGTCGGGGTCGAGCTCCCTCAGCGTGGACTCGCCGTAGCGGCCGCCACTCTCGAACAGTCGGTCGTCGGCGACGACCAGGCCCTGGGTGTAGGAGTCGCCGCTGCGCTCGAGTGAGCGCACGACCTCGACCCGCAGATCCTCGGGCGGCGCCTCGGTGCACCTCGTCGCGACCGAGGATCCTCCCATCGCGGCGCCGCCCCCTGCGCCCACCGCACCGTCGTCGGAACCTCCGCAGCCGACGACCAGCAGCGCGACGGTCACCACGGCAGCGGCGCGCGCCGAGGTCGTCCTTGTCGACCTCACGACGGCTCGCCCTTCACCAGCGTCGTGACCGCCTCGACGTGATGGGTGTGCGGGAACATGTCGACCAGCTCGACGCCGAGCGCCCGGTAGCCGGCATCGATCAGGAGCCGGACGTCGCGGGCGAGCGCCGCGGGGTCACAGCTGACCAGCGCGACCCTGGACGCGCCGGTGGCGACGACCTGCGCCACACCCTCGGCACCGAGTCCGGCGCGAGCGGGGTCCGCGACGACGACGTCGGCCGCGGTCGCGTGCCACCGCTCGACGGCGACCTCATCGACCACCGAGCCGAGCGATGCCAGGTTGACCCGTGCGTCCGCGCACGACGACGCCGAACGCTCGACGAGCACCGATCGCTGGGCCCCGAGACCGAGGGTGAACAGCCCCACTCCGCCGTAGAGGTCGACGAGGCGATCGGTCGCCGGATCGAACGGCGCGATCGCCCGGCCGGCCGCACGCACCAACGCCTCGGCGCCGTCCGGACGGGCCTGGAAGAACGAGCTCGCCGACACGCGGAACCGCCGCCGGGCCACCAGCTCGTGGAAGTGCACGTCGGACCCCTCGGCCAGCTCGTCGGCGCCGACCAGGCGCACGCCGGCGGGTGCGACGGCCGCGCCGACGGTCGGGCTGACCACGACCACTCGCTCCCCCGTGCGTGCGCCGGCACGGATGACCACCTCGGACGCGCCAGGGAAACGCCCCTGTTCGACCACCTCGCGCACGCCGGGGTGCGCGATCCAGCACGACTCGACGACGTGGACGTCGTTGCTGCGTCGGCGACGGAACCCGGCTCGGCCGTCGACGACGGCGCAGCGCAGCGTCGTGCGGTACCCCTCGGTGGGCAGCTGCTCGCCGGCGGTGATGGGCAGGTCCTGGATCTTCGCGATGTGGGCCAGGCTGTCGGCGACGATGCCCACCTTGAGCTCGCGCTGCAGCGGCGGCGGCGCCATCTGCAGATCACACCCTCCGCAGCCGGCGGCGACCTCGGGGCAGGGCGGCTCGATGCGTTCCGGTGCCGGGACCAGCACGTCGACGACGTGTCCCTGACCGAAGCGCTTGCGGGACCGGTCGAGCTCGACCGCGACCCGGTCGCCCGGCAACGCCCCCGCAGCGAGGATGACCCGACCGTCGTCTTCGTGGCCCAGGCCGAGGCCCCCGGCGACGACACGTTCGATCTCCACCTCGACCACCGACCGCCGTGCCATGGCCGTCCACGGTAGATCGACCACGGCCCGCGCCGGTTCCGGCCTGCTCGCTCCCGTTGGCCTGCTCCCGGCTGGCCCCGTCTCGGTTCAGGCCCGAGAGGGCGCTGCGGATATCCTGCGGACCCATGACCACCCGAGACATCCAGATCGCGCCCTCGGTGCTGCCCGCCGACTTCTCCCGTCTCGGCGAGGAGTGCGTCGCGCTCGAAGAGGCCGGCGTCGATCGGATCCAGTGGGACGTGATGGACGGCGTGTTCGTCCCGAACCTGACCTTCGGCCCGGACGTCATCAAGGCCTGCCGCCCGCACGTCGACGTGCCCTTCGAGGCGCACCTCATGGTGGTCAACCCCGACGAGCTCGCCCACCTCTACGTCGAGGCCGGCTGCGAGATCGTCATCGTGCACGCCGAGGCCTGCACGCACCTGCACCGCACCCTCGCCAACATCCGTGAGCTCGGCGCCAGCCCGGCGGTCGCGCTGAACCCGGCGACGCCCGCCTCGTCGATCGCCCA
>JALYWI010000142.1 GCA_030852785.1 Actinomycetota bacterium | reverse complement strand
CGACAGCCTGCAGGATAGGGACAACGAGAACGTGTTCTGGAAATCAGGCACCGTCGGCGCCGTCGCCCGCACCGACCGGGTGTGCGCCCACCACCTCGAGCGACAGGTCGTCACCGCTGCCCGTCGGCGACGCGCGCAGCTCGGCCGCGCAGTTGATGACCACCGCGGTCACGGGCACGGCGAGCAGCACGCCCACGAACCCGAACAGCGAGCCGCCCGCGGCGATGACCACCAGGATCACCGCCGGGTGGATCTCGAGGGCGCGGCCGTAGACCAGCGGCGCGAGCAGATCGCCGTCGAACTGCTGCACGACGAAGGCGACGATCAGCACGATCAGCGCCTGGGTGGGCCCGGCGGTGACCAGCGTGACGAGCACCGCGACCGCGCCGGCGGCGATGGCGCCGACGAGTGGGACGAACGCGGCCGCGAAGGTGAGGATCATGATCGGCGCCACGAGCGTGCCGCCGACCGCCCACACGGTGACGCCGATGGCGATGGCCTCGACGGTGCCGAGCGCCGTCGACCCGAGCAGGTACCCGCCCAGGGTCTGCCAGATGCGTCGACAGAGCCGGTCCGCGACGCCGCGGCGGCCCGCCGGCAGCAGCGACCGACCCCAGGACAGGGCCTTGGTGCCGTCCTTGAGCATGAAGAACGACAGCAGCAACGACAGCACCGCACCCGCCGCGATCGATGCGAGCAGGAACGCACCGCTCGTGAGTGCCGACGACGACGACCGCAGCAGGTCGCCGCCCCGGTCGACGAGCCATTCGCGCGCATCGTCGATGTCGTCCTGGGTCAGGTCGAAGGGGGCGTCCTCGACCAGCCAGTCCTGCAGGTCGTCGATGCCCTGGGTGACGGTCTCGCGCACGTCGTCGAACTGACCGGCCACCGACGGCACGATGAACCAGGTGGCTCCGGCGACGATCAGGAGGAAGCCGAGCACGACGGCGAGGGCGGCGAGCGCAGCGGGCAGGCCACGGGCGTGCAGCCAGGCGGCGACCGGTTGCAGGGCACGGGTCAGCAACAGGGCGATGGCGATCGGCAGTGCCACGACGCTGAGCTGCCCGATGCCCCAGAGCAGGACGGCCAGTGCGGCGCCGATGACCAGGAACCGCCAGCTGTAGTCGGCGAGCCGGACGACGGTGGGGTGGATCGGACGCTCGGTCACAACCCAGCCCCTACCCCTCGGGGTGACGGCCAAACGGCTCAGGGGCGTCCGTCGTCCCGCAGCGCCCGGAGCACGTCGAGCGCATCGCTGCCCCGATCGGCCGGTACGAGCAGGTGGTCGTGGAAGTAGCCGGCGACGACGTTGCAGCTGATGCCCCGGGACGCCAGCGCGGTGGCGACGGCGGCGGTGAGGCCGACGGCGAGCAGCGAGGAGTGCACCCGTAGCGTGATCAGCGACATCGGCGGCGGGTCGTCGGGTGTGCAGCCCAGCGCGACCGCGTCGGCCAGACGTTCGACGTCGATGATCGCCGTGGTGCCCTCGTGCTCGGTGACGGTCGCGAACGGCTGCAGCGGGCGGGTGTCGAGGTCGTGCGGACCGGTCACCACGACGTGCACGGCGTCGTGCAGCACCGGGTCCATCGCTCGCAGCAGCTGGGCGAGCTCGGTGCCGCCGTGCCCGCCCGGGGTGCTCACGCCGTGACGCCCACCGGCACGATGCCCAGGTCTCGGTAGGTGAACACCGGCAGGTAGGTCACGCCGTGCTGCTCGAAGTAGGCCGCGGCGATGTCGCTGCGGTCGACGAGGGTCACCGCGGCCACGACCGACGCGCCGGTGTCGACGACCTTCTGGTGGGCCTGCTGGGCCGAGCCGCCGGTGGTGACGATGTCGTCGACGAGCAGCACCCGCACACCCGGACCGAGCTTGGCGCCCTCGACGAGCTGGTTGGTCCCGCGGCCCTTGGGCTGCTTGCGCACGACGAACCACTCGTGGTCGTCGCGCAGGTGGGCGACGACGCCGTGCGCGAACTGATCCGCGCCCAGGGTGAGTCCGCCGACCGCGTCCCACTCGATGCCGGCAGCGGCGACCTGGTCGGCGATCACCCGGCAGGCCAGGTCGAGCGCGGAGCCCCGCGACAGCCCGGCCTTCGCGTCGATGAAGTCGCGGCTCAGCTCACCCGAGGACAGCTCGCGTGGCTCGTCGAACTGGATGAGCGCGCGGGTCCGGACGATGTCGAGCAGTGCCGCTCGGTCGGAGGCGTGGGCAGCTGCATCGGGGGCGTCGACGTCGGGGGCCATGGGCTCGATTGTAGACGGGCCTCCCGGACGCCGATCAGGGCGCGGATCGCCGGACGGTCACGCCCGTTCGCCCAGGAGCTCGCTCAAGCGGTGCAGCCGCCGGTCCCACGCGGCGCCCGTCTCGTCGATCCACTCGACCGCACTGCGCAACGGCACCGGATCGGCGCGGTACTGCGTCTCGCGACCCTGGCGCTCCGCGACGACGAGCCCCGCTCGGTCCAGCACGCCGAGGTGCTTCGCGACGGCCTGCCGCGAGATCTCACGATCCGCCGCCAGGCGGGTCGCGGTGGTCGGGCCGAGGTCGGCGACCGCTCGCAGCAGCTCGCGCCGTGTGCCGTCCGAGAGCGCGGCGAACACCGCGTCGACCTGCGGTGCGTCCGCTCGCGGTGCGTCCGAACGATCTGCGCTCACACCGCGACGAGCCGATGCTGATCCAGCACAGCGCCCAGGACGAGCAGGCAGCGGGTCCAGCGGTCGCTCGAGGACCCGTGGATCGAGGCCTCGACGTGGTCCCCGAGGCGATCGTCGGCATGCCCACCGACCAGCGTCTCGCGGATCACGACCTGAGTGCCGGCGTCGAGGTCCTCGAGGTGCACCACGACCTCGCTGCGGCACTCCGGGTCGTCGAGCGGGGACCAGGTCCATCGGACGTGTCCGTCGGCGTCGAGGTGGTGGTCCGACACCCTCCGGGTCACCCCGTCGTCGGTGACGACCCGGGCGTGGCCGTCGCCGTGGTCGGTCCAGGGGCCCAGCCATGCCGACAGGAGCTCTGGGGCGAGCAGCGCGTCGCGCACCGCGTCGAGGTCGCCGGGGAGGATGGCGGATCGTTCGGTCTGCATATGTGCAACGTAGCGGTTGCGTGTCGATCCGTGCACCCGTACGCTCAGACACGCAACCAAAGGGTTGCGTCATCCGATGTCAGCGAGGACTCCACAATGCTCGTACCCACCGTTCTGCTGTCCGGACCGCAAGGGGAGCGGGCCTACGACCTCTTCTCGAGGCTGCTGTCGGACCGCATCGTCTTCCTCGGCTCGGCCATCGACGACCAGGTCGCCAACCTGGTCGTCGGTCAGCTGCTGCACCTCGACGCCGAGCAACCGGATCGGCCGATCAGCCTCTACATCAACAGCCCCGGCGGCGAGATGACCGGCTTCTTCGCGATCGCCGACACGATGCAGTTCGTCTCGGCGCCGGTGTCGACCATCTGCGTCGGGCAGGCGGCATCCGCCGCGGCGGTCCTGCTCGCGGCGGGGGAGCCGGGCCACCGCTACGCGCTGCCGAACTCGCGGGTGCTGCTGCACCAGCCGCACGGCGGCGCGCAGGGTCAGTCGGTCGACATCGAGATCCAGGTGCGCGAGATGGTCGAGATGCGCGAGCGCATGGTCGAGATGCTGGTCGCGGCGACCGGGCAGAGCGCGGCCCGGATCACGGCGGACCTCGACCGTGACTTCATCCTCCGCGGCCAGCAGGCGGTGGACTACGGCGTGATCGACCAGGTCCTGCCCTCACGGCGCGTCGGGGGGCAGCTGGCGACGGCGAGCTGAGTCGGCGAGGCCGGGACGGGCATCTCAGCGCGGCAGTGGCACGCAGGCCACCGGTTCCGTGGCCGCCGGTCGCCGGAACGTCGCCACCTTGGTTCGGGCGGCGTCGCCGACGAACGTGCCGAGATCGGGCCCCTCGACGGTGAAGGTGCCGCCCTCGTGACGCTCGCCGGGCGCTTGCCACGACGAGGGGTCCCCGTCGACGAGCACCCAGACGCCATCGAGCTCGAACGCGCGACAGCGGAGGTCGACGTCGACGTAGTGCTCGGTACCCACCGAGAGGTCGATCGGCGCAGCGCCCGGGCTCGTGGCGGCGCCCGGCCCGGTCGAAGGAGCGGTCGGGGCAACCTGCGTGGTGGTCGAGGGAGCAGCTGTGGTGGTCGGAGCCGATGCATCGACGACCCGCAGGCAGCCGTCGCCACCCTCGAAGGACACCTCGACGGTCACGGTACGGCCGGGAGCGACGTCGACGGTCACCGAGCAGGGCAGGTCGCCGGTCAGGTCAGGCACCGAGGGCGGCGGGCCGGCGCCGGTGTTCGCCTCGGCTCGGACCACGACGGACCCGGCCGGCACGCTCTGGTGGTGCACGCTGTCGTAGTACTCGTGGATGTCCCGCCGACCGACCTCGGCGAACCGCTCGTTCCACCGAATGGCGGCGACCGTCGCACCCTCGGCCGTCTCGAACCGCAGCCCGACTTCGAAGCCCTCGATGAAGATTCCGCCGGTCTCCTCGAGGCGGACGTCGATCCAACCGGTCTCCGGGGCCTCGTCCCCGGCCGCTGCCATCGCGTCCGTCGTCGCCGGCACACGGTCCGCGTCGACGGTCTCGACCGGCTCGTCGCTGCCTGCGAGCCACACGACGACAGCGACCAACGCGGCGATGGCGAGGCCCGGCACGAGCCACCTGCGTGAGCGCGGGGCCGGTCCGTCGGGACCGGGTGCAGCGGGGTCGTCGCCGGTGGTCGAGTCGCTGCTGTTCGAGTCGTCGGCATCCATGTCCTGTTCTGACGACCGGACGCCTCGGTCGGTTCCCCCGAGCGTCGGGAACACGGCCGGCTCAGGCTCGGTAGGGCCGGAACGGCGTGAGCGTCGCCAGGTCGAGCGACGGATCGACCCGACGAACGTCGTCGACGAAGCCCGAGACGTCGATGTTGAGCGACAGCCCCATCGGGGCGTCGATCGGCGCGAAGAAGTCGTCGAGATGGTGCGGCACCACCAGCGACGGGTCGAAGGTCGACAGCATCCGGGGTGTGAAGTCACGGGTCATCGAGCGACCGGCGATGCAGCACAGCAGCAGGTCGACCGGACCGAGCCGGTACTCGTCCTCGAGCAGGTCCGCGCTGCCCAGGTGGTAGATCGTCGTGCCGTCGACCTCGATGTGGATGCCGTACACCTGGCCGCAGCGGTACGCGTTGCTCGACAGCGAGTCGAGGGAGTCACAGGTCAGCTCGCCGTCGGAGGGCACTGCGAGCCCGAGCACGAGCTTCGAGTGCCGGCTCGGCACGAAGCGCACGGTGAACGGGCCGATCTCGTAGACGACCTGCGGATCGACCTCGACCGCCGAGTCGGCCAGTCCGTGCAGACCGAGCAGCCGTGTGACGTTGGAGGACCCGTAGACGGTCGCGCCGCGGCGGGCGAGCTCGGGCACGTCCATCGCGTGGTCGAAGTGGCAGTGGCCGATGAGCACGGCGTCGGCCTCGGGCGCGAGGCGGGCCACGGTCGCGGGATCGGCGTGCACGCAGGCCGATCCGAGCGTCTCGCCGAGTCCCCGTCGGGTCAGGAACGGGTCGATCAGGATCGTCGTGCCCTCGGCGCGCAGCCGGAAGCCGGCGGTGCCGAGCCACTCGATGGTCGTGCCCGCCGGGAGGATGCGTTCGCCACGACGGAGCAGGTCGAGCTCGGCCAGGACGGAGCGGTCCTCGGCGGCGCTGCGTCCCATCGCGTGCCGCGAGTAGACCGCGTCCAACGCGGCGAGGAGTGGGGCGCGCAGCCGGTCCGCCGGCCGCGAGGGTCTTGCGAGTGTGCCCGCCTGCGACGGCATGTCGATCGCCCCGGACCTCAGTCGGCCGCGCGCTTGCGCCGGTGGTGTCGAGGAGCGGCTGACGCGGTGACCGCGGTCGGAGCGGCTCCCTCGAGGTCGAAGACGAACCGCTCACCGACGCGCTGGAGCCGAGCGATCGCGCAGTCCTGCACGGCGCGGTCGGTCACCACCACGACCGAGATCCGTCGGGCGTCCGCGCAGCGCACCGCGGCGGCGATGAAGCCGACGTGCCCGTCACGCGTGCCCGCCGGTGCCAGCACGATGCGCTGGTGGTTGATCTCGTCGTCGAGCAGCGCCTGGTCGGCCGACGAGAGCGCCCACTTGAGGGCCGGATCGCCCACGATGGCGACCACCGATGCGGGTGCCTGTGAGCGAAGGTCGGCGACCGCGGCGCGCAGCTGCTCGAACGACGGCGTCACGCGTCGCCACCCGGCCACGGTGTCGGCGTCGACGATCACGACATCGGGATCAACCATGCGAGCACGCTAGGGGGTCGGGCGTCGTGCCCGGTCACTCGCGCAGTTCGGGCTGGTGCGGGGCGGGCTGCACCGAGGTCGAGGGGAACGCCTCGAGCGGGCCGAGCCGCTCGGCGTCCCACTCCGAGAAGGTGAGCGGCGACCGGGCGTAGGCCAGCAGCAGCCGGGTGAGTGCCACGATGCCGTCGATGTGGGTGCGCTCGTGACCGTGGGTGCCGTCGACGCCGACGCCCACCAGCGCCGCACGGGTCTCGGCGCCGGCCTCGAGCGCGGCCGCGGCGTCGGACCGGTAGTGGTCGAAGACGTCGCGGACGTGAGGGATGTCGGTGCGCCGGCACAGCGCGAGCAGTCGGCGTGTGAGGTGGTAGTCGAACGGTCCGCTCGAGTCCTGCATCGCCACGGTCACCGCGTCCTCGCGTGAGGTCTGGCCCGAGGCGACCACCGCGCTGTCGATGGAGATGAGCTCGGCGACGTCACCGTCGAGCCCGTGCGAGGCGCCGTGGCCGACCTCTTCGCTCACGGTGATCAGCACGTGCAGCGGCACCTCGAGGTCGGCATCCTGGCGCTCGAGCAGGGCGAGCATCTCGAGCAGCGCGGCGAGCGCGGCCTTGTCGTCGAGGTGGCGTGCGACGACGAACCCGCTCGAGGTGATGGTCGGTTGTGCGTTGAAGGCGACGTGGTCGCCGACGTGGATGTCGAGTGCCTCGACGTCCGCAGCGGATTCGACCAGCTCGTCGAGGCGGAGCTCGACGTGGTCCCAGCCGACGCCCTGGGTGTCGATCTCGTCGCCCCAGCGGTGCCCGCTGGCCTTCAGTGGCATGACGGTGCCCGAGTAGGTCACCTCGGGGTCGTCGACGAACAGGGTGACGCGGGCGCCCTCGGCGAACCGTGCGCTGTGCGTGCCGATCGGTGTCAGCCGCAGGCGGCCGTTCGCCTTGACCTCCCTGACCATCGCCCCGATGGTGTCGGCATGGGCGACCATCGCCCTCGCCGATCCCGGCGGGGAGCCCGTCGGGCGCACCGAGATGGCACCACGACGCGTCAGCTCCGGCGACAGGCCGAGGTCGACCAACCGCTCGCCCAGCACCTGGACCACCTCGTCGGTGCGCCCGCTGGGACTCGGGATGCCCAACAGCTCGACGAGTGTCGCCTGCAGTCGGGCGGTGTCGACGCCGCCGCTCATCGTCGCCGCCTCAACGTCGGGAACAGCAGGTCGACGAACGCCTCGGCGGTCGGCTGCGGTTCGTGGTTCGCCAGTCCCGGCCGCTCATTCGCCTCGATCATCACGTAGTCGGGACCGGACACGTCGGGCACCAGCAGGTCGATCCCCGTGACCGGGATGTCGATCGCCCGCGAGGCGACCACCGCGGCATCCGCCAGCGCAGGATGCAGCTCCTCGGTGACGTCGTGGATGGTGCCGCCGGTGTGCAGGTTGGCAGTGCCGCGGACCTCGATGCGTTCACCTTCACCGGGCACCGAGTCGAGGGTCAGGCCCTGGTCGCGCAGCACCGCGACGGTCACGTCGTCGACCGGGATGGTCGACTCCCCACCCGTCGCGGCAGCGCGGCGTCGGCTCTGCGCCGCGATCAGCTCCTCGATGGTGTGGCGGCCGTCGCCGACCACGGCGGCCGGGCGTCGCACCGCTGCGGCGACCACACGATGGTCGATCACCACGATCCTCAGGTCGACGCCGTCGCAGCGTTCCTCGATGAGCACGTGCTCGCAGACCTGCGCGGCGCGTGCAACCGCGGCGCGCAGCTCCTCGGGGTCGTCGACGCCGACGGTGATGCCGGCGCCCTGTTCACCGCGGGCGGGTTTCACCACGACCGGACCGAACCGCTCGAGCGCCTCGAGGTCGGCGTCGTCGCCGGTCGCGACCACGCCGCGCGGCACGCGCAGCCCGGCGTCGCCCAGGATGCGCCGGGTGACGCGCTTGTCGTCGCAGCGGCTCATCGCGATCGCCGAGGTCAGCTCCGACAGCGACTCGCGGGTGACGATGCTGCGCCCGCCGAAGGTGAGCCGGAGCTCACCCCACTGCGCGTCGAGGACCTCGACCTCGACGCCGCGACGCAGGGCCTCGTCAGCGACGATCCGCGCGTACGGGTTCAGGTCCTCCAGACCCGGCACCGCGCCGGGCACGAACAGCGGTTCGTTGATCGGGTTCTTGCGCTTGATGCAGTACACCGGGACCCGACGGAACCCCAGCTTCTCGTACAGCCGGATCGCCGGCAGATTGTCGTGCAGCACCGAGAGGTCCATCGACCGGCGTCCTCGCGCCAGGAAGTGTTCCGCGAGCGATCGGACCAGGGCCTCGCCTGCGCCGGGGCGGGAGGACTGCGGATCGACCGCCAGGCACCACAGGCTGGTGCCGCCCTCGGGGTCGTCGAAGGCCTCGACGTGGTCGACGCCCATGACCGATCCGATCACCCGGCCCGAGGCGGTGTCCTCTGCGATGAGGTAGGTGAACGACGACCCCTGCTGGTTCTCGACGATGCGGTCGTCGGGGGCGGTGACCATCGAGTTCAGCAGGTACAGGTGGTTGACGGCGCGGGCGTCCTCCGGGCCCTCGAGGGCGCGCACGGCGATGCCCTTGAGCGGTCGCCGGCGAGGCCGGTAGCCCTCGAGCTCGAGGCGGTACGTGTGCGAGGGGTCGATGAACAGCTCGTTGGGGGCATGGCCCACCACGACGTGCGGGTCGCTCGCGTAGAGGCAGATGTCGCGGCTGCCGGGCGCTTCGGCGCGCAGAGCGTTCGCCACGGCTGCCGAGTCCGAGTACGTCTGGCCGAAGACGAGCCGCCCCCAGCCGCAGTCGACGGTGGCAGCCTCTCTGCAACGACCGGTGATCGTCGGGGTGAGCTCGCTCCAGCCCTCGTGGCGGGCCGCGCCGGGCGGCGGGTCGCCGGCGGTGTCCGGCGAGAGGTCGACCTGGGCCCGCGTCACAGGCCGTGCTCCTGGAGCCAGAGCTCGAGCAGCGCCATCTGCCACAGCGAGTTGCCCTTGAGCGGGGTGATCGAACCGTTCGGGTCCTCGAGGTGCGACT
>JALYWI010000076.1 GCA_030852785.1 Actinomycetota bacterium | reverse complement strand
AGTCGGCGTCGCCCGACTGGTCTCCGCGCACAGCGCTGGAGCACCGTCGCATCATCGACTCGGTGCCGTGGGTGCCTGTTAGGCCACGTGCCTAGGCTGGCGTCGTGTTCGACAGCCTCAATCTCCGCGACGAGCCCGTTCCCGACCTGCTCGTCGTCGTGCGCCTCGGTTCGAACACCTTGCTCGACGAACACCTTGCTCGACGAACACCTGGCGAAGAGCACGGCCGAGTGCCATGCCAGGTGGGGAATCTGGGGGTTCTCTGTCCTGGAGGTGCCGGGCGGTGACTACGGCGCACTCGCTCGACTGCGCCCGATCGTCAGTACTCGACGTCGCCTCCTCGTGGCGCACGGAGCTGACCTGATCGCCGCCGGATATCCATTGCTGCCCACGCTCGATGCGCCGCACTGGACGGTGACGCCTGCCGCACCGACGCCCGAGTCGTTCGCAGCGGTTCGCGGCCACTTCGAAGGGCCGATCGAGAACCCGGCCTGGGTCGGCCGAACTCCGCCGGTACCATGATCGACATGGATACCGCCCTCTACGACCTGTGGTTCGACGCGAACTCCGTCGCGGGCGACATGGTGGCCGAGTGCTGGATCAGTCACGGTCCACGCGCTGACGATGCCGATTTCGACCCTGCCCCCGGCGACTGGCTCACCGTGGGCGACGGCGACGAGGCACCGCTTCGGGCCCGGGTGATCAAGCGGCAGGGCGACCGAGTGTCGGTACAGATCGAGTTGAGCTCCAGCAGCGCTGCGGTCGCCTGACCCGGAGTTTGGTAATCCGTTTGGTAATCCACAGGGCGTGACGAGGTCGTCCTTGTCGGATCACCTGGATCAAGACCCCTGACAGAACGGGCGCTCCGCCACTCGACCGACTCGGCCGGACAGGCCTGGTCGAACTCTCAAGGTGGCGGCACGGGTTCGAATCCCGTTGGGGGTACACCGAAGAATCCCCTGCTCTGGCAGGGGATTCAGCGGTTTTGGGCTCGAACGTCGGATGGCGGCGGACGTGGTGGCAGCGCCGCTGCAGTGGTGACGACGCGTTGATGGCGGCGAGAGTGCGAGCAGCGTGGCTCGGCGGCGTCGCGGTCGCGACGGCCCCAGAGCGGTACCTCGGGGACGGTTGAATCGACCGGCGGTGCTGTATATGTTTGATGTATGTCGGCGACGAGAACACAGATCTACCTGACCGACGAGCAACGGCGGCGGATCGATCGGATGACAGCCTCAGAGGGCATCCCGATGGCGGAAGTCATCCGCCGAGCACTCGACGAGTACCTCGGTGAGGACGTTGACGCCTCTGCTGCGCTGAGTTCCACGTTCGGTGCCGCACCTGAAGCCGCCGTCCCCTCTCGCGAGGACTGGCAGCGTGGCTGACATCCTCGTCGACACCGACATCTTCATCGATCACCTCAGGGGGTCGGCCGAGCTCAAACCCGGGCGCAACCGACTCCATTACTCGGTGGTCACCCGAGCGGAACTCTTCGCTGGCAACAGCGCGACCGACCTCGTGTCACAGTTGCTCGCCCCGTTTCGCGAGCTCTCCGTCGATCGCTCGGTCGCCGAGCGAGCAGGCCGCGTCGTGCGTGAGTTCCAGCTCCGAATGCCCGACGCACTCATCGCGGCGTCGGCGTTGGAGAACCGCCTCACCCTGATGACGAGGAACCGGAAGGACTTCGACAAGGTCCGGGGCCTACGGATTCGCACGTCGTAGAACGCCGACCACTCGGACCCTCCGACCTGCCTCGGATCGCCGGCTCCGACATCGGCAAGTGGATCAGCTCAGCCGCCTGCGACGAATTCGACCACTACATGGGCGGCGTGACGGTCGAAGTCCTGGCGCCGTCGGTCGTAGATCGTCGTGGTGCGCGGGTCGGTCCAGGATCGGAGTTGACCCGGTTCTCTGGACACGGGTTGTTCTGAGTCAGGTTGCACCCGGACCGGAGTGGGTGTCCGGCCCGTGCATCGGCGTGCTCGCATCGGGTAGGCGTTCAGTTGGTGACCTGAGGGGGCCGAAGTGGAGCAGCACATCGATCGAATCGCTGACCCCTGGGGTCCCCGGACCCCGTTCGATCCTGATGGTTCCGCCCGAGGGGTCGGCGCCTCGCCATGGCCGATCCGGGTCGATCAACGTCTCGCCGACGGAATCAGCGAGGATGATGTCGATCGCTGGGTGCCGACGGCATCGATCCTGCACTCCAATGGCGACGGACTCGACATCGCGGTGAAGGACAGCCGGATCGTGGGTGTGCGTGGCAGGGCTCGGGACCGCGTCAACCACGGTCGGGTCGACCCGAAGGACCTCTTCGGGTGGCAGGCGAACGTCGACGAGGACCGGCTGACGACGCCGATGGTCCGTGAGGGCGGACGTCTCGTCGAGGTCGACTGGGATGTCGCGATGCAGCGAATCGTCGACCGGTCCAAGCACCTGTTGGCCTCTGGCCCGGGCGGGTGGGGCCATTTCGGCTTCTACACCTCGGGTCAGCTCTTCCTGGAGGAGTACTACACGCTCGGTGTCATCGGTAAGGCAGGCATCGGCACGCCGCACATGGACGGCAACACCCGACTGTGCACGGCCACCGCTGCGGCGGCGCTCAAGGCGTCGTTCGGCACGGACGGACAGCCCGGCTCGTACACCGATGTCGATCACTGCGACGCGCTCGCCCTCTGGGGACACAACGTGGCCGAGACCCAGACCACGTTGTGGGCGCGGATGCTCGACCGACGCCGCGGCTCCGCTCCGCCTCGGATGCTCGCCGTGGATCCCCGCTCGACGGCCGTCACGCGGGAGGCGGACATCCACCTGGCCCTGCGGAACGGGACCAACCAGGCGCTCATGAACGGCCTGATCCGGGAGCTGCTGCACCACGGTTGGATCGACTCGGACTACGTCGAGGCGCACACCGTCGGTCTCGACGAGCTCCGCGACACCGTCGAGTCGTACACCGTGCCACGCGTCGCGGCGATCTGCGGCGTCCCGGGCGTCGACATCGAGGCCGCTGCGGAACTGCTCGGCACCTGCGAGCACCTGCTCTCGACGGTGCTGCAGGGCTTCTACCAATCCCACCAGGCCACCGCAGCCTCGTGCCAGGTCAACAACATCCACCTGCTGCGCGGCATGCTCGGTCGACCCGGCGCGGGGCTCTACCAGATGAACGGCCAACCGACGGCACAGAACACCAGGGAGACCGGTGCCGACGGCGACATGCCCGGGATGCGCAACTGGAACAACGAGGCGCACATCCGTGAGCTGGCTGATCTCTGGAACGTCGATCCGGCGATCATCCCGCACTGGGCGCCGCCCACCCACGCCATGCAGATCTGGCGGTTCGCCGAACAGGGCTCGATCAAGCTGTTGTGGATCTCGGCCACCAACCCGGCGGTGTCGCTCCCGGACCTCCGGCGGATCCGAGGGATCCTGGAGAAGCCGGAGCTGTTCGTCGTCGTGCAGGACCTGTTCCTGACCGAGACGGCCCGGTTGGCCGACGTGGTCCTCCCGGCCGCCACCTGGGGTGAGAAGACCGGCACCTTCACCAACGTCGACCGGACCGTGCACCTGTCCGAGAAGGCGGTGGAGCCGCCGGGTGAGGCGCGAGCGGACCTCGACATCTTCCTGGACTACTCCCGGCGCATGGACTTCCGTGACCGCGACGGAGCGCCGCTCGTGCGGTGGAGCGACGCCGAGGGAGCGTTCGAGGAGTGGAAGCGCTGCTCCGAGGGTCGCCCGTGTGACTACTCGGGCCTGAGCTACGAAAAGCTCCGCGACAGCGCCGGCATCCAGTGGCCGTGCACGGCCGAGGCGCCCGACGGCACCGAACGGCTCTACGTCGGGGGCCGTTTCAACACCCACCCGGACTACTGCGAGACGTACGGCCACGATCTGGCCACCGGGGCCGCGGTGGATCCGACCAGCTATCGAGCGGAGGACCCGCAGGGCCGGGCCTTCCTCCACTCGGACGGCTATCGGCCCGGACCCGAGCAACCGCGGGACGACTACCCGTTGCTGCTCACCACCGGACGCAGCGTCTACCACTTCCACACCAGGACCAAGACCGCCCGTGCGCCGCAGCTGCAGGCCGCGGCGCCCGAGGTCTGGGTGGAGCTCAGTCGATCCGACGCAGCGGCCATGGAGTTGCACGAGGGCGATCTGGTCCGGGTCTCGTCACCGCGGGGCACGATCGAGGCGCCCGTGCGCATCTCGGGCATCCGACCCGGAGTGGTGTTCGTGCCCTTCCACTACGGCTACTGGGACCGCGGCGGTGGTGGGGACGACCCGGACGTCGCGCACACCGCTGCGAACGAACTGACCGAGACAGTCTGGGATCCGGTCTCCAAACAGCCGTTGTTCAAGCTGGCGGCGGTCGCGGTGACGCTGATCGAGCGCCGGTCCGAACCGTCATCGGCGCCCACCGTCGGCGGCAGCGCGCCCGTGGACCACGACAGCGCCGCACGGGTGACCAGCGGTGGACCGGACGCATTCACCACCGCGACCATCGAGCCGGCGGAGGCCTGACATGCTGCTCGCCCACTACCTCGGCCTGCTCCATCGCTCGCAGCTCGACCTCGCGAAAGCCTTCCGGCAGGTCGCCACCGACCACCGGGAGGAACCGGACGTCTACCACGAGTGCCACCTGCTGGCCGAGCAGTGCGAGGACCACGCGGAACGGCTCCGCCCTTTCGTGCACCGCTACGGCGAGGCGGTCGAGGACGAACCCGACCGGCTCCACAGCGATCTGTTCTCGGGCACCCGCCGGGGTCCCCTCGGCCTGCTCCGGGATCTCCACGACCTGTACCTGATGGGCTGCGAGTGCGACATCTCGTGGACCCTCATCGGACAAGCCGCGCAGGGTGCCCGCGACACCGACCTCCAGGCCGTGGTCGGTCGGTGCGAGGGAGAGACGTCGATCCAGCTCCGGTGGCTGACCACTCGCATGAAGCAAGCGGCACCGCAGGTGCTCGTGGTGGCGTCGTGAACACCCCCGCAGGACCCGCGGTCGACCCGCCGGTGCGGATCACGCTGCGACCGTTGGCGAGCCCGCTGCCCCTGGGCTTCCTGGGGCTCTGCGCTGCCACGTTCGTGGTAGCCGGACTCAACCTCGGGTGGGTGCCGCCCCGACAGGCGGCCAGGTCGGCCTGGTGCTGGTCGCCTTCGCCGCACCGCTGCAACTGCTCACCAGCGTCATCGGTTTCCTCGCCCGAGACATCGTCGCGGGAACTGGCATGGGTGTCCTGGCCGGGACCTGGTCGGCCACCGGTCTGGTGTTGCTCACCTCTGCACCGGGGTCCACCAGCGATGCCCTCGGGCTCCTGTTGATGGTGTCTGCGCTCGCCATTGCCGTGGCCTGCGCCGGGGCGGTCTCGTCGAAGGCGGTGCCGGCGGCAGTGCTGGCGACCACCGTCCTGCGCTTCGCCGCGACGGGGGTCTACGAGCTGAGCGGCTCCGACTGGTGGAAGTCCGCGGCCGGCTGGATCGGAGTCGTCCTGGCGGCTCTCGCCGCGTATACCTCCCTGGCACTGCTGCTCGAAGACGCACATCACCGCACTCGATTGCCGCTCGGTCGCCGTGGCGACGAGGCCAGTGCCCTCCGCGAGGGGTCGTCCGACGAGGCGACGCTCTGGCAAGAAGCCGGCATCCGAAACCAACTCTGAACGGCGTCGCGCGGTCGCGGCGATGATCTGCCGTAGGACCGCTGCGCCGATCGGGTCAGCGAGGGTGCAGCACGAGGCGGTACCGGACCCCGCTCGCCGCCTCGAGAGCCCGCTCGTCGAGCTGGGTCACGCTGAGTTCGAGCCGCTGGCACGGCGGGTGGCGCCGGTGTTGCCGGGGTTGGGGTTGCCGCCGGCGTTGGGGCTGTTGCCGTTGGTGGCGCCGGTGTTGCCGGGATCGGGACTCTCGCCGTCGTCGGGACCCTCGGCGTCAGGGGTGCCGTCGTCCGCCGATCCGGTGTCGTCGGGGAGTGCGGGGTCGTCCGGAGGGTCCGCCGGCAACCCGCGGATTGGCCAGAGCGGTCCTGCGAGCCAGTCCGAGGTGCCGTCCTCCGAGTCCGACGGGTTCGCCGCCGGGCTGCCCGCTGTCGAATGCGGGACGTCCACGCTCGTCGTCGTCGTCGTCGTCGGACGATCGGGGGCGCTGGTGGCCGTTCGGTACGCACCCGTCGCCGCGCCGGCCCCCGCGAGGCCGAGCACCGTCATGCCGGTGATGATGGCCACCTTCGTGGTGAGCACTCGGCGCACGTGGGTCAGGCGACCGTCCTGCGGAGCGTCCGTCGCGAGCCCTGGCAGCTCGGTCGTCGGGCCGGACCTGACCGGAGCGTCAGGCGTCAGGGTGGCCGCTCGGGCGACGATCGCGGCGAACCCGACCCGATCGACCAGCTCGTCCTCGGTCGGCGCGGCGGAGGCGGCGCGCAGCAGCCGAACCACGGGATCGTTGGACGAGTCGCTCGACAGCTGGTCGAGGCGTCGATCCGACTCGTCGAGTTCGGCGCGCGGTGGCTCTCCTGCAGCAGGCACCTCGATGGGATCGCGCGACGAGGTCATCGCGTTACCTCCATGCGCGCGTCCAGCCGGCTCGCGAGCACCTTGAGCGCCCGGTGCTGGGTCACTCGCACCCAGGACTCGGGCCGCTCCATCAGCGCACCGACCTCTGCGGCGCTCAGGTCCGCGACGACCCGTAGGACGAGCACCTCGCACTGGTCCGGCGTGAGGATCTTCGCCATCAGCTGGATCGCCTCCTGGGCATCCAGGGAGTCGGCCGCCGTGCCGGCCGGATCGTCGGGCGCCGGCTCGGTGAGGAAGGTCGCCGGGTCGACCGCGTCGGTGCGTCGGCGTGAGCCCTTGCGCCGGTGCTCCGTCACCCGCCGGCGAGCGACGGTGAACAGCCAGGCGCGATACCCGCTCTCGCTGCCCTCGAACGTCTGGATCGATCGTGCCGCAGCGGCCCAGACCTCGGACGCGATGTCCTCGGCGGCGTCGCGCTCCTGGTACCGGAGGTAGCGGAGCAGGGCCGGCTGGAACGCACGGAACAGTTGACCTGCGGCCCTCTCGTCGCCCAGCTTGGCCGCCGCCAGGGTCGCATCGAAGTCGTCGAGTCCAGCCATGGTCCGATCTCGACCCTATCGGCGCGCCGCTCTGATCGACCGCTTCTGCGGCGTGCCGGACCTGGGTCCAGCAGGTGGGCCGTTCGGCCCATTGTCCACGCAAGGTGAAACGCCAGCCACGCTCTGCGCGATTTCCACTCCGGCGAACGACGTCGCCGTGCACGCAGTGGTGGAGGTCAGATGATCGGGGATCGTAGGAGGAGTGGACGGCGATCCATGCCGCAGTCGCAATGCGGCGAGCGCGGTGCGGCGCTGGTCGAGTTCGCCCTGGTGTTGCCGGTGTTCCTCCTGCTCGTCATGGGCATGATCGACTTCGGCCTGACCCTCAACGACTACAACTCGGTCCGCCAGGGGGTGCGTGAAGGCGCTCGCCAGGTCGTCGTCGCCGACTGGGACCTTCCCGGGTGCACCTCCGGCACCTCGTCCGAGCGCGCGCAGTGCGTCACCTCGTCCCGCATCGATCTGGATCCGGCCCGGACGAGGACCAGGATCCAGGTCGAGACCGACTACGAGCCCGGAGAGCAGATGACCGTCTGTTCGATGTACCAGGCCCGCAGCACCACCGGCATGTTCTCCGTGTTGCTGGACCCGGTGGTGCTCCGATCGCGCATCACCATGCGGATCGAGCAGATCGACGCCGTCGCCCCGCTGACCACCAGCTCGCCGGCGCCCCTCCCCGGTCAGGACTGGTCGTGGTGCTGAGCCGGTTACGGCAGGTCGTCGGCCGACGCCCATCGCTCGCGTGGCGTCGCCGGGACGAGCGCGGCGCGATCCTGGTCGTGGCTGCGGTGCTGTTGGTCTCCCTGCTCGCGATGTCGGCCATCGCCCTCGATCTGGCGAACGCTCGGCAGCATCAACGGCAGGCACAGGGGGCCGCCGACGCCGCAGCACTCGCTGCAGCGCAGGATCTTCCGAACCCGAGCACCGTGGTGGCCTCGGTGAAGGCGTATGCATTCGAGAACTTCGGGACCCCTGCCTCGGCGTGGGCCGCCTGCTCGGACCCGGAGCACCTCCCTGAGACACCGGACATCGGCATGTCGAACTCGTGCATCTCGATCGACGAGTCGTTCTCGCGGGTCCGGGTCCGACTGCCGACGAAGGCGGTCGACACCTACTTCGCGGGGGTGTTCGGTGTCGACAGCGTGGACGTCGGCGCGGCGGCGATCGCCGAGGCCAAGCTGAAGCGTGACGACCGCATCATCCCCGCCACCGTGGCGTCGTCCACGGGTTCGGGCAACACGTGCATCGAGAACGGTGGTGCCAACGTCGCGCCGTGCAACAGGAGCACCTCCGGCAACTTCGGTTCGTTCAACGCGCCGCGGCTCAACCTGTACGAGCCGACGTCGCAGGTCGAGAACGACTCGCTGCGGATCAACTACTCGATGGGCATCGACCACGTCCTGGCGATCTACGGATCCGGCGGTACCAGGGTGTGCGACTTCGCCCATCCGGTGAAGTCGCCGTGCACCACGACGAACCGCGACTCGGGGCTCGATGCCAACTTCCTGCTGCCCTTCACGGGAAACGTCGTCCCACCCCTCACCGACGGGCTCGTCGACAACGCGACCATCAGCACCGACGAGGGTCAGAAGTCGTTCTGCGGTCGCCTCCGTCGCCCGGACCTGACCGACGAGAACCTGACCGAGACCGCCCCGGAGAACTGCAACCACTGGGCGACCGCGACCGGATCGGGACCTGCGATCACCATCGTCGGCGAGAAGATCAACGGCCGACACGTGTCCTACTGGATGCTGCCGGAGTTCCGGTCGACCTTCTACCCGGGCCGGAACCCCATGACGCAGTCCAGCACCGCGGCAGGATGGGACAGCGGGGACGCGAAGCTGAACTGCTTCCTCGAGAGCTACCGGTTCGACTACGGCGGCACGAACTCGAAGGGGCACGCCGCACAGACCGAGTACTTCATCGACCCCGCGTCACCGATCGATCCGAACACGGGTGACGGCACCGAGTTCACCCTCGATGCTGCGAAGCACCACCTGACGTCGACGTGCGGACTCGACGCCACGACGGTCGCCCAGAAGCTCGCGAGCCTCACGGACAGCAACGACTTCTGGCCGATGTTCGATCGAGGGATCATCAGCGACGCCCGATTCGGCATGATCCCCGTCGTGAAGCAGTTCAACAGCGGCAGCTCCACGCCGATGCAGATCGTGCGCTTCTGGGCCATCTACATGTACCGGCTCCACGCCAGCAGCCAGAAGGTCCAGGCCGTCGACGCGTGGACCTTCGAACCGGCGTTGGTCGCCACCGAGTCCGGGGTGGCCGATCTGCAGTTCGGCTACCAGACCGATCAGGCGATCGTGCGTCTGGTGGAGTGAGACGACGCCGGACCCTCGGCACGTGACCGCCCCGCGATCTCCGCCGTCGGTCCTCGCGCCGAGCTCCGGATCAGCGGAGCCGGTACAGGACGAACTGGGGGTGGTCGACGTCCAGGACCTCGACGGTGTCGAACCCGGCCCCTTCCGCGTACCTGCGGACCGTGTCGGCCCGGATGACCGTGCCCGTACCCACACCGTCGTGCTGGAGGCTCACCGCCAGGCAGTGCAACGTGCTGAAGGAGTAGAAGAGCCGCTCCATCTCGTTGGTGGGCACCGTGAAGGAGTCCTCGGTGCGCTCGTCGACGACGAGCACCGCGCCCCCGTGGGCTGCGAGCCGCCGCATCGTCGTCAGGATGCCCACGGGATCGGGCACGTCGTGGAGCATCTCGATCGCCATGACCAGGTCGTAGTCACCCGCGATCATCGGATCCGAGGCGTCGCGGAGCTCGAAGCGGGCACGCCCGGCGACACCCGCGTCGGCTGCGGCGGACGTCGCCGCCTCGATCGACGCCGGGTCAAGGTCGAAGCCGTCCACCTGCACGTTCGGATACGCCGAGGCGATGGTGACCGCGGCGAGACCTTCGCCGCAGCCGACCTCGGCGATCCGCACCGGATCACCGGCCTCGAGCGCGGCCTGCACCTGGGGGAGGGCGGGCAACCAGTGCTGCGTCAGGTGGTTCGCGAAGACCGGGCGGGTGAACGCGGCCTGCACGTCGTGCAGGTCGAACAGGCCGAACGCCGCGCCGTTCCCGTGCCGGAACTCCTGGGTCATGATGTCGATCGCTGTCGCGAGCCACGGCACCACCGCGGCACACGGCTTCATGCAGGCCTCGCTGTCGTCATCGAGCAGCACATGGGCGTGTGCGTTCGGCAGTTCGAAGCGGCGTGCCTCGGATGGCGCTGCGGGGTCATCGACCACCACCACCCCCGCGACCGCCTGCTGTTCGAGCCACTCCCGTGCATAACGCTCCGCGATGCCGGTCGATGCGGCGAGTTCGGCAGTGGTCACGGGTCCTGCTCCCGCCAGCGACTCGTACAGGCCGAGTCGGATGCCCAGCTCGACGTTGGCGAGCTCCATCGCAGCGAGACACGCTCCGAAGAGCCCTTCGGCGAAGGCCTCGACCTGGGTCGCGTCGGCATCGTCCAATTCGATCGTCGACATGAGGTCCCCCCTCTGTGATCGACGTGTTGCGGACGAAACTACCACTCACCCGATCCACGTCGACGTCCGCTTCTCGGACTGGACACATGAGCTGACCCTTGTGTCCATCAGGGTCGCGCACGACGACAACACGCGGCGAATGTCGCGAACTCGTTACATGGTGCGTCGCGCCCTGCGTTGGCGCGGCGCAGGCCCCCCGAGGGCGTCCTGTGGGGGTCGTCGCGGCACTGGATCGGTGGCGGAGCGCTCGAGGGGTCCCGCACACTGTGCGCAACGTGCCGACGAACGACCTGACAACCGAGCGACCGACCGCTCCGAGCGACCTCCGCTTCCAGTCCCCGACGAAGGACGACGGGCCGGCGATGTACGACCTCGCCCGTGACGTCGGTCTCGACCGGAACTCCCCGTACGCCTACGTCATGTGGGGCGACTACTTCGCCTCGACCAGCGTGGTCGTGCACCGAGGGGACGAGGTCGTCGGATTCGTCGCCGGGTTCCTCACGCCGGCGGAGCCCACGACGTTGTTCGTGTGGCAGATCGGCGTGTCCGGGTCGGCCCGTCGTCTCGGGCTCGGATCGCAGATGCTCGACCACCTGGTCGACCGCCTGCGCCCGTTGCACCTCGAGGCGACGGTGACCCCCGACAACGCTGCCTCCACAGCGCTGTTCCGTTCGCTCGGCACACGGCGTCGAACCCGGACGGAGGTGTCCCCGGCGTACCCGTCGGAGCTGCTCGGCCCGGAACACGATCCGGAGCTCCGGTTCCGGATCGGCCCGTTCGACGCCTGACCGTTCCACGAGACCACCTGAGGTGATCCACTTGCAGTTGTTCGAAGAGCTCGAGTCCGAGGTGCGCGGCTACTGCCGTTCCTGGCCGACGGTGTTCGACCGGGCCCATGGCTGGACCCTGGTCGACGAATCCGGACGGGAGTACCTGGACTTCTTCGCCGGCGCCGGCGCGCTCAACTACGGCCACAACCATCCGGTGCTCATCGACCGGCTCTGCTCGTACCTGGGCCGGCAGGGCATCGTCCACGGACTCGACATGGCGACCACGGCCAAGCGGGAGTTCATGGAACGGTTCCAGTCGATCGTCCTCGAACCCCGCGGGCTGGACTACAAGCTGCAGTTCCCCGGCCCGACCGGCACCAACTCGGTCGAGGCGGCGCTCAAGCTGGCGCGCAAGGTGACCGGACGACATCGCGTCGTGTCGTTCACCAACGCGTTCCACGGCATGACGCTCGGCTCGCTGGCGGTCACCGGCAACTCGATGAAGCGTCGGGGAGCCGGCGTGCCGTTGACGATGGCCGACTCGATGCCGTTCCAGAACTTCGGTGACGACGACGTCGACACCCTCGGCTACTTCTCCTCGATGCTCGCGGACGACGGCTCGGGCATCGACAGCCCCGCCGCGGTCATCCTCGAGACCGTGCAGGCCGAGGGCGGGATCAACGTGGCCACCGACGACTGGCTGCGCCGACTCGGCACGCTGTGCAAGAAGTACGGCATCCTCCTGATCATCGACGACATCCAGGTGGGCTGCGGCCGCACCGGGGACTTCTTCTCCTGGGAGTCCGCCGGCCTCGAGCCCGACATCGTGTGCCTCTCGAAGTCGTTGTCCGGCTCAGGTCTGCCGATGGCGCTGACCCTGTTGAAGCCCGAGCACGACATCTGGGAACCGGGCGAGCACAACGGCACCTTCCGGGGCAACAACGCCGCCTTCGTCACCGCCGGCGCCGCGCTCGAGCTGTTCTGGACCGACGACACGATGACCCGTGAGACCGAGCGGAAGGCGCACCGGGTCCGCGCGGGCCTCGAGGCGCTCGCCGTCGAGCACGACGGCGTCTTCGTCGAGGCGCGTGGACGCGGCCTCATCCAGGGTCTGCAGACCGCGGTGCCCGAGCTGGCCGACGAGATCACCACCGAAGCGTTCGAGCGAGGCCTCGTCATCGAGACCGCCGGCTCCAGCGGCGACGTCGTCAAGTTCCTCCCGCCGCTGATCGTCGACGACGCCGCGATCGACCGGGCGTTGGAGATCCTGGCGGCGGCGACCGATGCGGTCGTCGACCGGATGGGCGAGGAGCTTCGGGACCGGACCGAACCGCTGGCCGCTGCGGAGGTGGGATCGTGATCGTCCGCACGCTCGACGCCGTGGACGGCAGCGAGGACGACGTGTCGGCGGAGACCTGGCGCTCCCGACGACTGCTGCTCGCACGGGACGGAATGGGCTTCTCCCTGCACGACACCATCATCGAGGCCGGGACCGAGACGGCGATGTGGTACCAGCACCACCAGGAGGCGGTGTACTGCATCGAGGGTGAGGGCTCGGTCCGCCTTCGGGACACCGGTGAGGTCTTCGAGATCCGTCCGGGCACGGTCTACGCGCTCGACCAGAACGACGCCCACGTGCTGACGGCTCGTTCACGCCTGCGGTTGGTGTGCGTGTTCAACCCGCCGGTGACCGGAGCAGAGGTCCACGACGAGACCGGCGCCTACCCGTTGCTCGACGTACGAGGACAGGGGTGAGCTCCGTGGCGGGTCCCACGGCGACGCGCGACGACGTGTATCCGACCCGGACCGTCGACGGGCCCTCGCTGCTGCCACGGGTCGACCCCGTCGTCTGGGGCGACGGCACCGACGGGCCGCTCGACCCGGAGATGGTCGCCTCGTACGAGGACTGCGGCTACCTGGTCCTGCCAGGGCTGCTGCCGCCCACGACGCTGCAGGAGATCGGTGCGGAACTGGCCCGACTGGCGGTGGACGACACCGTCAAGGCCCGCCCCCAGGCCGTGATCGAACCGGGCAGCGACGAACTGCGGTCCTTGTTCCAGGTGCACCTGGGCGACGATGCCGTCGGGCGGCTCTCGAGAGACCCGCGGCTGGTGTCGATCGCCCGACAGCTGCTCGGCGACCAGGTCTACATCCACCAGAGCCGCATCAACCTCAAGCCGGGCTTCCGCGGCAAGGAGTTCTACTGGCACTCGGACTTCGAGACCTGGCACGCCGAGGACGGGATGCCGCGGATGCGCGCGATCAGCTGCTCGGTACTGCTCACGCCGAACCACTCCTTCAACGGGCCGCTGCTGACCATCGACCGTTCACACCACCAGTTCGTGTCCTGCCCCGGTGAGACACCGTCGGACCACTACCTGACGTCGTTGCGGCGCCAGGACCTGGGAGTGCCCGACGACGACAGCCTCCGTGAGCTGGTCCGCGCGGGACGGATCAACTCCTGCGAGGGTCAGCCGGGCACGGTCGTGTTCTTCGACTGCAACGTGATGCACGGTTCGAACGGCAACGTCACGCCGTTCGAACGTCACAACGTGTTCCTCGTGTACAACGCGGTGAGCAACGCACTCGTCGAGCCCTACGGTGCGCCCGCGCCACGCCCGGAGTTCATCGCCGCCAGGGACGTACGACCGATCCCCGAGTGAGCGAGCAGCAGCGACGGACCGCTCCGACGGAGCGGGACGAGGTGCTGAAGATCCTGACGTTCGCGCTGGCGGTCGGTGAGACGATGCTCGAGTCGAGCGTCGCCACCTCCGACGTCGAGGACGCACTCCGCCGTCTCACGGCGGCCTACGGCCTCGGCCGGTGCGAGGTGTCGGTCACGTTGAACGTGATCACGCTGTGCCTGCTGCAGCAGGGCGCGGGTCCGACCACGCTCGTCAAGGTCGTCGACATCGGTGAACCGCGTCTGGACCACATCGCCCGGCTCGCGCACCTCAGCCGGGAGATCGAGGCAGGCCGGCTGGCCATCGACGATGCGGTGCGTGCCGCGGACGAGATCCGCGAGCGTCCGCGAGGCGTTCGCCCGTCGGTCCGCATCCTCGCGCTGCTCGTCTCGGTGTGGGCCTGGGTGATCTTCGCCGGCGGGGGACTGGTGGGTGCCGCCGCCGGCGCGCTCGGTGCGCTCGTGATCGAGGCGGCCGTCGTGCCGTTGTCGCGCACGAGGGTGCCGACGGTGTTCGCAGGTGTGCTCGCCGCTGCGGTCGCGGTCGCCGCTCCCTCGG
>JALYWI010000067.1 GCA_030852785.1 Actinomycetota bacterium | reverse complement strand
CCGCCCTGGAGGCCGGGGAAGATCGCCTTGTTGATCGCGGCGCCGTACTCCTCCTTCGACAGGATGCAGCCGCCGCGGGGTCCGCGGAGCGTCTTGTGGGTCGTGAAGGTCACGACATCGGCGAGCGGCACCGGGTTGGGGTGCGCCCCACCGGCGATCAGCCCGGCGATGTGCGCGGCGTCGAACAGGAACAGCGCGCCGACCTCGTCGCAGATGTCGCGCAGCGGCTCGGGGTCGATGATCCGCGGGTAGGCGGTGGCGCCCGCGACGATCATCTTTGGGCGGTGCTCACGGGCGAGCTCGCGGATCTGGTCGTAGTCGAGTCGCTCGTCGCTCGGGGTGACCTGGTACGACACGAAGTTGTAGAAGCGACCGGAGATGTTGACCGGTGAGCCGTGGGTCAGGTGCCCGCCGTGGTCGAGGCTGAGGCCGAGCACGGTGTCGCCCTGCTCGAGCAGCGCCAGGTACACGCCCAGGTTGGCGTTCGCTCCCGAGTGCGGCTGCACGTTCGCCGCCTCGGCGCCGAAGAGCGCCTTGACCCGGTCGATCGCCAGGTCCTCGACCTCGTCCACGAACTCGTTGCCGCCGTAGTAGCGCTTGCCCGGGTACCCCTCGGAGTACTTGTTGGTCAGCACCGAGCCGACCGCCGCCATCACCGCGGGCGACGTGAAGTTCTCCGAGGCGATCAGCTGGATGCCGGTGTTCTGCCGGCCGACCTCGCGGTCGATCGCGTCGAAGAGCTCGGTGTCGGGGTCGGTGGGCCAGGGCATGGTGGGTCCTCTCGGAAGGCGGAACGGCTGTCGATCCGGGCGCTGTCGTCGATGCGAGCGGCCCGGGGGTGGGTCAGGAGGAGGTGTCGAGCAGGGCGTCGAGCTTGTCGACGCGGCCCGCGTGTCGGCCGCCCTCGAACTCGGCGTCGAGCCAGGCGTCGACGGCGTCCTTGGCGACCTCGACGCCGGTCAGGCGCTCACCCAGGCAGATCACGTTGGCGTCGTTGTGCTGCCGGGTCAGCCGCGCCGAGGTGGCGTCGTGCACGGTCGCGGCACGCACACCGGGCACCTTGTTCGCTGCCATGCAGATGCCGAGCCCGCTGCCGCACACCGCGACGCCCAGGTCGGCGTCGCCGCCGGCGACGGCACGGCCGACCGCGGCACCGAAGTCCGGGTAGTCGACGCGGTCGGTGCCGTGGGTGCCCAGATCGAGCACCTTCACGCCCTTCGACTCCAGGTGCGCCACCAGCTCGTCCTTGAGGCCGACACCGGCGTGGTCGGCACCGAGTGCCACGATGGTCGGAGCGGTCCTGGGAGCAGCAGCGTCGGTCACGGGGCAAGTGTAGATGGCGGGTCCGCGGCGTTCGACCCGGGATTCCGGCTCGGTCGGCCGTCGCTCGTAGTCTGCGCCCATGCCGATCGACACCCCGGATCCACGCACACCCGTCATCGTCGGAGTCGGACAGTTCCTGGACCGGGACTCCGTGGCGGGCGAGCCGATCGACCTGATGGTCGAGGCCATCAGGGCGGCCGAGGCCGACACCACACGGTCCGGCGCACTCGCACGGACCGACGTGGTGGCGGTCGTGCCGACCTTCTCGTGGCGCTACCGCGACCCCGGTGCCCTGATCCGCGATCGCATCGGTGCGCCCGACAGCGCGACCTGGTACGCCACCGTCGGTGGCAACACCCCCCAGCTGCTGATGAACCGCCTGGCCGGAGCCATCTCCCGGGGCGAGCTCGACCAGGCGGTCCTCTGCGGCGGCGAGTCGGGACGCACGCGCCGCGCCGCCAAGCGTGACGGCGTGACCCTCGACTGGTCGGTGCAGGACGAGTCGGTCACCCCGACGTGGATGGACGAGACGCCGTTCATGATGGCGGGCCCGGGCGAGCTCGCCCGGAGCATCGTGATGCCGCTGCAGGCCTACCCCCTCTTCGAGAACGCCGTCTGGCACCAGGGCGGCCGCAGCCTCGACGACCACCTGCGCGCGGTCGGCGAGCTGTGGGCCGGGTTCTCCCGCGTGGCCGAGGCGAACCCGTTCGCCTGGAACCGCCGCTCGTTCACCGGCGAGCAGATCACGACACCGACCGACGACAACCGCATGGTCGGGTGGCCCTACACCAAGCGGATGGTGTCGAACCCGGACGTGAACATGTCGTCCGCGGCGATCATCTGCTCGGTCGAGCGGGCTCGCGAGCTCGGCGTGCCGAGCGACCGCTGGGTGTTCGTGCACGCCGGCACCGACGGCCGGGACCGGTCCATGTCGGAGCGGCGCGACTTCCACTCCTCACCGGCGATCGGCGTCGCCGGCAACCGTGCCCTCGAGCTCGCCGGCGTCGGCATCGACGACGTCACCCATGTCGACCTGTACTCCTGCTATCCGTCGGCGGTGCAGCTGGCGGTCGGCGAGCTGGGTGTCGACCCGTCCCGGCAGCTGACCGTCTACGGCGGGCTCGCCTTCGCCGGAGGCCCGTGGAACAACCCCGTCGGACACGCGATCGCCTCGATGGTCGACGTGCTGCGTGCCGATCCGGGCTCGACCGGCCTGGTCACGGCGAACGGCGGCCACGTCGACAAGCACTCCTTCGGCGTCTACTCGACGACGCCGCCGGCTGCCGGCTTCCGCCACGATCGACCCCAGGAGCAGATCGACGCCGTGCCCGGCGTCGAGGCCGTCGTCGATGCCGAGGGTCCGGCACACATCGAGACCTGGACCGTCATGTTCGACCGGGACGCCGCTCCGGAGCGGGCCCACGCGGCGGTCCGCCTCCCCGACGGGCGTCGCACCTGGGCCGTCACGAGCGACGGCGACTCGATGCGTCGGATGTCCGACGGCAGCGACCTGACGGGCGCCGAGGTCGTGCTGGGCGCCGACGGAGCGATGGCGCTGGTCTGAGATCCTGCGGGAGCGGACGTCAGTCGGTCGAGCGCTCGAGCCGGGCGCGCAGCAGCGTCATGACCCGCTCGGACGCCTTGGGCATCTCGTCGAGCAGCGTCCTGAACGCGGTCGAGTCGAACTCCAGCAGCTCGAGGTCGCTGTCCGCGATCACCGTCGCCGTGCGCGGCCGGTGGTCGAGCAGCGCGATCTCACCGACCATCGAGCCCGGTCCGCTCGATGCGACGTACTCGCCGCGCACGTAGACGTTCGCGACCCCCGAGAGGATCACGTAGCAGCTGGTGCCGGGGTCGCCCTGGTCGACCAGCACCGCACCCGAGGGCACGTCGACCTCTCGGCCGAGCTCGACGACACGGCGCAGGTCGTCGTCGGAGAACCCCTGGAAGAACTCCACGTTCGACAACAGCGCGGCACGTTCCGCGGGCTTCCTGCGAAAGGTCATGGTTCCCCCTGGATCACGACGACGTCGAGCGCTGCACCCTACCGTGCCCCCTCCGGTCCGCGGCGCTCCGGGGCCGGCGGTCTCGGCGGTCGCCCGCTGTCAGCGGCGCAGCGGGCGGGCGGCGACCAGCGCGCGGTCACGCCCGGTCAGGTCGGGGGCGACGCGCACCTCGGCGAAGTGCTCCGCGGCCACCTGCTGCAACGCCGGGACCTGCTCGGGGCTCAGCTCGCAGACGAGCACACCGTCGTCGGTGAGCCACTCACCGGCGCCGGCGACCAGCTGACGCAGGTCGTCGAGGCCGTCCTCGCCCGCCCACAGCGCGCCGGCGGGTTCCCACCGGGCGACCTCCTCGGGCAGCGGGATCGCCGTCGCGACGTACGGCGGGTTCGACACCACCAGGTCGGCGGTCCCCCGCAGCTCGTCGGGCAACGCCGAGAACCACGAGCCCTGCAACACCCTGACACGGGCGCCGGGACGCCCGAGCCCCGCGACGTTCGCCGAGGCCACCTCGAGCGCACCGGGGCTGACGTCGGTGGCCCACACCTGGGCACGCACCCGCTCCACCGCGATCGACAGGGCGATCGCCCCGGAGCCGGTGCCGAGGTCGACGACGTTGGTCGATCGGTCGCGCCCACCGAGCCGGTCGAGCTCGGCGAGTGCGACCTCGACGACCTGCTCGGTCTCCGGGCGAGGGATCAGCACGCGACGGTCGACCATCAGGTCGAGCGTGCGGAAGGCCCACGATCCCAGCACGTACTGGAGCGGTTCGCCGTGGGCACGGCGGGCGACCATCGAGTCGAGATGGGCCACGCCCCGTTCGGTCGCCGGACGGTCGGTGACCAGGAACAGCTCTGCGTCGCCCACCCCCGCAGCGGTCGCGACGATCCGTCGCGCGTCGCCGGCGGACCGGTCGCCGAGACTCCGCTGCAACCGCGTCGTGGACTCCTCGAGCAGCTCACCCCAGGTGACCGTGCCATCGGGTCGGTCCACGACTCAGGCCTCCGTGTCGGCCAGTCGGCGAGCCCGGTCGTCGGTGACCAGGGCGTCCGAGATGGCGTCGAGCTCGCCGGCCAGCACCCGGTCGAGGTTGTAGACGGTCAGTCCGATGCGATGCTCCGAGACCCGGTTCTCCTTGAAGTTGTACGTCCGGATCTTCTCGCTGCGACCACCACCACCGATCTGCGCGCGCTTACGTCCTGCGGCGTCGTCGGACTGGCGTTGCTGCTCGAGGTGCAGGAGTCGGGACCGCAGCACCTGGAGGGCCTTGGCCCGGTTCTGGATCTGGCTCTTCTCGTCCTGCATGGACACCACCAGACCCGTCGGGAGGTGCGTGATGCGCACCGCGGAATCCGTCGTGTTGACCGACTGCCCACCGGGCCCCGAGGAGCGGAACACGTCGATGTTCAGGTCACCCGGGTCGATCTCGACGTCGATCTCGTCGGCCTCGGGCAGGACCGCGACCGTGGCGGACGACGTGTGCACGCGACCCTGGGACTCGGTGACGGGAACGCGCTGCACCCGGTGCGGCCCGGCCTCGAACTTCATGCGCGACCACACGCCGTCGCCGGCGATGCGGAAGGTGACCTCGGCGTACCCGCCGAGGTCGGAGTGCGAGATGCCCAGCACCTCGAACGACCAGCCCAACCGAGCGGCATATGCGCGGTACATGTCGAACAGGTCGCGGGCGAACAGGTTGGCCTCGTCGCCGCCTTCGGCACCCCTGATCTCGACGATCACGTTGCGCTCGTCGTTGGGGTCGCGCGGCAGCAGCAGGACCTTCAGCTCCTCGTCGAGCTCGGCGACGCGCCGTTCGTTGTCGTCGACCTCGGACCGCAGCACCTCACGCTCCTCGGGGGTCGCCACCGAGTACAGCTCCTTGGCCGCGGCCAGGTCGCCTTCAGCGGTGCGCAGCTCGTTGGTGCGCGCCACGATCGGACCGAGCTCGCTGTAGCGCCGGGACAGCTCGACGTATCGACGCTGGTCCGCGATCAGCTCGGGGTCGGCCAGTCGGGCCTCGCACTCGGCGAACTCCCGCTCGAGGTCGGCCAGTCGGACCGCCAGCCCCTCGGCGACCATCTCAGCCCCAACCGGTCGGGACGGCCACCAGCTCGGCCGGGTCGACCAGCATGCCGACCAGCTCGGCGGTCGCGGCGTGCAGGTCGCGCTCGGGCACCGCGATGACCAGCCGGGCGTCGGGGTCGTGCAGCGCACGGGTGTCGGCCGCCAGCGGCACGAGCGCCAGATCGAAGCCGGTCGAGCAGACCACCAGCACGGGGTCGCCGTCGGGTGTCGCACCCATGGCGGCGGCAGGGTGGCTGTCCTTCATGCCGGCAGGCTCGGTGGTCATGTCGGCCGGACGCAACGACGCGGCGCCGACGAGCGACGGCGTGGCGATCGCATCGGCGCGCAGCCACCGCTCGCGGGCGAGCAGCGACAGCGGGTGTGCCGTCGCACCCTCGTACCGGTACCGCCGCACGGCGTCGGTCGCCCGGGCCAGCGCCACGGCGGGGTCCTCGTCGGGGTGCACCGCCGCGGCGGCGTCGCGGTCGAACCGTCCGACTCCCGCCTCGAGGTGCAACAGGTCGTCGCCGCCGACCTCGGAGGGCCACACGACCGCGCGGGCGACCTCGAGTCCGAGGACCTCGCCGCGCAGCACGCCGTGCTCCACGACGACCTCGAGCCCCTCGGCATGCAGCAGGTCGACGATCTCGCTGGTCTGCGCCGAGCCGTCGACGAGCTCGGGCCGCTCGATCGGGGCGGGCACGGGCTCGGGAGTCGCCTCGACGCTGGACGCGCCGGCGACGGCACGCACCTCGATCGGCAGCGACGGCGAGTCGAAGTAGCCGGCCAGTCGCGCCACGCGCCCGGCATCGGAGTCGACGAAGAGCACGAGCGACTCGGCGTCGTGCCGGGACGCCCACAGCAGCGCGCCACCCAGCCCACCGGGGCCACCGTCGTCCAGCAGGACGAACACGGTGCCACCGGCCGACGCGGCCACCACCGAACCGGTGGCGGTCGGGCTGCACTCGATGCCGCGCTCGGCCCGCACGAGCGCGCCGAGCTTGGCGACCAGCAGCCGGGCTCGCTGGTCGGCGTCGATGCTCATGTCACGCAGTCCGCGATGCTCGCCGCGAGTGCAGCGAGGACCGGATCACTCCGACTCGGTCGTCTCGTCCGCGGTGCTCTCGTCCGCGGTCTCGCCGGCGTCGCCCTCGGCCTGGCCCTTGCGGCGACCGTAACGACGCTCGAAGCGCTCCACGCGACCGGCGGTGTCGACGATCTTCATCTGACCCGTGAAGAACGGGTGGGTGAAGGCCGAGATCTCGACCTTGGCGAGCGGGTACTCGTTGCCGTCGGTCCACGTGGTGGTGTCCGGCGTGTCGATGGTCGACTTCGTGAGGAACGTGTCACCCGACGAGGTGTCCTGGAACACGACGTAGCGGTAGTTGGGGTGGATTCCGGGCTTCATGGTGATATCTCCGTGACGGTCCCGGTTTCCGAGCGGGACCAGATGAGAATGGACGGATCAGTATGGCTCGCCGGGGGTGCCGGGAGCGAGCCGAGGGATCAACCCTCGATCGCCGGACCCTTCGCGATCTCGGCGAGGAAGACCTCGTTGGTGGGGAACTTCCGCATGCGGTCGATGACCAGCTCGAGGCCGGCGGCGGTGCCGTTCTCGCTCGAGACGGCCGACAGCAGCCGGCGCAGCTTCCAGACCTGCTGGAGCTGCTTGGCGTCGATCAGGAGCTCCTCGTGGCGCGTCGAGCTGCCGTCGACGTTGATCGCGGGGTACACCCGCTGCTCGGCAGCGGCCCGGTCCAGACGGAGCTCCATGTTCCCGGTGCCCTTGAACTCCTCGAAGATGACCTCGTCCATCTTGGAGCCGGTCTCGACGAGCGCGGTGGCCAGGATCGTGAGCGAACCGCCCTCTTCCAGGTTGCGAGCGGCGCCGAAGAACCGCTTCGGCGGGTACAGCGCGCTCGTGTCGATGCCGCCGCTCATGATGCGGCCACCGTTGGGCGCGACCAGGTTGTAGGCACGGGCGAGTCGGGTGATGCCGTCGAGGATCACGACGATGTCGTGACCCAGCTCGACCATCCGCTTGGCGCGCTCGATGGCGAGCTCGGCGACGGCGATGTGCTCCTCGGCCGGACGGTCGAAGGTCGAGGCGACGACCTCGCCGCTGACCGAACGGCGGATGTCGGTGACCTCTTCGGGGCGCTCGTCGACGAGCAGGACCATGACCTCGACCTCGGGGTGGTTCTCCTCGATGGCCTGGGCGATCGTCTTCATGATCGTGGTCTTGCCGGCCTTCGGCGGCGACACGATGAGCCCACGCTGCCCCTTGCCGATCGGCGCGAGCAGATCGATGATCCGCGCCGCCATGTCGTAGGGGTGGTCCTCGCGCTCCAGGCGCAGTCGCTCCTGGGGGAAGAGGGCCGTCAGCTCCTCGAAGTGGGGACGGTCCCGGGCCGAATCGGCATCGGCGTCGTTCACGGTGTCGATGCGGAGCAGCGCGGGGTTCTTCTCGCCGCGGTTCGCGGGCCGGCTCGCACCGGTGATGCGGTCGCCGCGTCGCAGACCGAACTGACGGGTCTGCTTGACCGAGACGTAGACGTCGTCGCGGCTGGGCAGCAGCCCGTTCAGCCGGAGGAAGCCGTAGCCCTCGTCGCGGAGGTCCAGCGTGCCGGCGACCTCGATGAGCTCGCCGTCCCAGGACTGCGAGCCGTCACCGCCCTCGCCCTCGACGCGGTCACGATCGCGACCGCGACGGCGGCGTCGACGACGACCGCCCTCACTCTCGCCCTGGCCGTCACCCTGGCCCTCGCCCTGCTGACCGCCGTCGTTCTGGCCGCCATCGTTCTGGCCGCCACCGTTCTGGCCGCCACCGTTCTGACCGCCGTCGTGCTGCTGACCGCCGCCGTTCTGGCCGCCCGCATCGTTCGGAGTGCCGCCCTGCGGGGCGCTCTCTCGCGGGGAACCACCGCGCTGCCCGCCGTCGTTGGCGTCGCCACCCCGGTTCGATCGGCCCTCGGTGCGCTGGTCGCCCGACGGACCGGAACCTTCGCCATCACCGGAGCCGGACTGGTCACCCGAGCTCTCGGCAGCGTTGCCGTTGCGGCCCCTGCCCCGGTTGCGACCCCGGGAGCGCGGCGACGAGCTGTCGTCCTCGCCTCCGTCGGCGTCGCCGCCAGCGGGGTCGGCCACGACCTCGGTGCCCGACGGCTCGGTTGCGTCGTCCGTCGGTGACGCGTCCGTCGGCGC
>JALYWI010000072.1 GCA_030852785.1 Actinomycetota bacterium | reverse complement strand
ACCCTCGACCGCGCCACCCTCGACCGCCCCGTCGACCGCACCACCAGCGACGCCACCGACGACCGCACCACCCACGACCGCACCACCCGTGACCGCGCCGCAGACCGTACCGCCCACCTCGCCACCGTCGGCACGGGCACACGCCGAGACGCTGCTCTCGCAGGTGGCGGTCGCCGACGAGGTCGAGCAGGCGAGCTACGACCGCGACCGCTTCGAGCACTGGATCGACGCGGACGGCAACGGGTGCAACACCCGCTGCGAGGTGCTCCTGCGTCAGCAGCTGCCCGGTGGCGGATGGTTCTCGGTCTACGACCGCACGAACGTCGCGAACTCGAGCGACCTCGACGTCGACCACGTCGTCGCGCTGGCCGAGGCGTGGCGCAGCGGCGCGTGGGCGTGGGACGCGAACCGTCGACGCGACTTCGCGAACGACCTCGCCGAACCTCGCTCGCTCGTCGCCGTGTCCGGTTCCTCGAACCGCTCGAAGTCCGATCGCGACCCCACCGGCTGGCGGCCCGCCGCCGAACAGGACTGGTGCGACTACGCGATCTCGTGGATGACGGTGAAGCTGAGATGGTCGCTCGCGGTGGACCCCGAGGAGTTCATCGCCCTGCAGCACCTGACCGAGCGCTGCTGAGCGGGTCGCCGAGCGTCAGGAGTCGAGCACGCCGAGTCCGCTGCCGATGAGCTTCGCTCCCAGCAGCAACAGGATCACCATCATGATCACCGAGTTGTGCTCCGACATGAAGGTCTTGATCGAGCCCAGCGGGCCCGACGCGGCTCGTGGCGCGACGAGGTAGAAGAGCACTGCGCCGACGACAGTGACCGAGCCGAGCACCACGAAGACGGCGATGCCGAGCGCATCACCACCGGCGTCCAGCCCGGCCTGCGCGAGCGCCGCACCGGCGGCAGCGGCCAGGGCCAGGTTCTTCGGGTTGATGCCGGAGAGCAGCACGCCGAGACCCAGTGCCTTCACCGGGTTCACCTGGTCGATCGTCGCCATCCACTTCGGCATGGTCGGCTCGGCGCCGTCCTTCGGGCGAGCGCTCCACTGACGCCGCGCCATCGCCAGGAAGAGCAGTCCGATCGCGAGCTGCGCCCAGCTGACCGAGTCCGAGGCGGTGCTGTCCGCGTCGCTCGCTCCGCCGGAGATGAGCAGCACGATCACCGCCGCCGCGGTGAGCCCGACGATCCAACCGAGCGCGAACGCCGGTCCGTTGGACCGTGCCTTCGGAGTGTCGAGCATCAGGATCACCGCGATGATCGGGATGGGGCTCAACGCCACACCGACCGCATACGGCAGCAGCTCGCCGATGGCTTGGCTCAACATCTCGGTACCCTCCCCGGCACGCCGACCCAGTGAGCGTTCCACACCCGCAGGGGTGGGCGTGCGATTCCCGAGCCGGATCCGGGGTGTGCGACCGGAATCACCCATCGGGGATGACGATCCCGGTCCGCCGAGTCGACATCCTCGGTGAGACGACCACACCGGGAGCACGACGCAATGCCGACCTCAGTCGACCGACATGCCCGATCGATCCTGCCGATCCCGGACCGGCCGGCACCTGGCCTGACGACCTTCGACGCCAAGGATCCCGACACCTCGTACCCGCCGATCGAACCGCTGCTGCCGCCCGAGGGCGCTCCCAACGTGGTGGTCATCCTGCTCGACGACGTCGGGTTCGGTGCGTCGAGCGCCTTCGGCGGTCCGTGCGAGACCCCGAACGCAGAGCGACTGGCCGCCGGCGGTCTGCGCTACAACCGCTTCCACACGACCGCGCTGTGTGCGCCGACCCGAGCGGCGCTGCTGAGCGGCCGCAACCACCACTCGGTCGGCATGGGCAGCATCACCGAGACGGCGACCTCGGCACCGGGCAACAGCTCGGTGCGGCCGAACACCAAGGCGCCGCTCGCGATGACCCTGAAACTGAACGGCTACTCGACGGCGCAGTTCGGCAAGTGCCACGAAGTGCCGGTGTGGCAGTCGTCGCCCATGGGCCCCTTCGACGCCTGGCCCTCGGGAGGCGGCGGGTTCGAGACCTTCTACGGCTTCATCGGCGGCGAGAACAACCAGTGGGACCCTGCGCTCTACGACGGCACCACCCCGGTCGAGCCGCCCGCGACGCCCGAGCAGGGCTACCACCTGACCGAGGACCTGGCGGACCGGGCGTGCAACTGGGTCCGCCAGCAGAAGTCGCTCATGCCCGACCGTCCCTTCTTCGTGTACTTCGCGCCGGGTGCCACACATGCCCCGCACCACGTGCCCAAGGAGTGGGCCGACAAGTACGCCGGCAGGTTCGCCGACGGTTGGGACGTGGTGCGCGAGCAGACCCTCGCCCGCCAGAAGGAGCTCGGCGTGGTGCCCGGCTCCACCGAGCTCACGCCACGCCACGCCGAGATCCCGGCGTGGGACGACATGCCCGACGACATGAAGCCGGTGCTCGAACGAGAGATGGAGGTCTACGCCGGCTTCCTCGAACACACCGACCACCACGTGGGCCGACTGCTCGACACCATCGACGACCTCGGCATCACCGACAACACGCTGATCTACTACATCATCGGCGACAACGGAGCGTCGGCCGAGGGCACGCTCAACGGCGCCTTCAACGAGATGGCGAACTTCAACGGCATGGCGGCGCTCGAGACACCGGAGTTCATGCGCTCGAAGATGGACGAACTCGGATCACCCAGCTCTTACAACCACTACGCCGTCGGCTGGGCGTGGGCGATGTGCGCACCGTTCCAGTGGACCAAGCAGGTCGCGTCGCACTGGGGTGGCACACGCAACGGCACGATCGTGCACTGGCCCGCGGGCATCGACGAGCCGGGCGGCCTGCGCAGCCAGTTCACCCACGTGATCGACCTGGCGCCGACCGTGCTCGAGGCCGCCGGTCTGCCGGAGCCGACGATCGTCAACGGCGTGCAGCAGTCACCGATGGAGGGCACGAGCATGCTCTACACCTTCCGCGAGCCCGACACGCCGGAGCGTCACGACCTGCAGTACTTCGAAATGTTCGGCAACCGCGGCATCTACCACCGGGGGTGGAGCGCGGTGACCAAGCACCGCACGCCGTGGGAGCTCCAGGGCGCCGCGCTCGTCCCGCTCGACGACGACGTGTGGGAGCTCTACGACGGTTCGACCGACTACAGCCAGGCCGACGACCTCGCAGCCGCGCAGCCCGAGCGCCTCGCACACCTGCAGCGACTCTGGCTCATCGAAGCGACGAAGTACCAGGCACTGCCCATCGACGACCGCGCCGGCGAACGGCTCGATCCGACGCAGGCCGGTCGGCCGACCCTGGTCCACGGCGACACCCAGGTCTTCTACCCGGGCATGGGTCGTCTGTCGGAGAACAGCGTGCTCAACATCAAGAACCGGTCGTTCTCGTTGACCGCCGAGGTCGAGCTGCCCGAGGGCGGGGCCGACGGGGTGATCATCGCCCAGGGAGGGCGCTTCGGCGGCTGGACCCTCTACGCCCACGAGGGCCACGCGAAGTTCGTCTACAACGTGCTCGGCATCCAGCGGTTCGAGACCGTGTCGGACGACGCGCTGCCGTCGGGTCGCCACCAGCTGCGCATGGAGTTCGCGTACGACGGCGGGGGACTGGCCAAGGGCGGCGACGTCACGCTCTACCTCGACGGCGCACCGGTCGGGTCCGGGCGCGTCGAGATCACCCAACCGATGGTCTTCTCGGCGGACGAGACGACCGACATCGGCAACGAGTCGGGCACGACGGTGTCACCCGACTACACCGCCGCGACGAGCAGGTTCACCGGCCGGATCCACTGGGTGCAGCTCGACCTGGGCGACGACGACCACGACCACTTCATCGATCCCGACGAGCGGTTCCGCATCGCGATGGCCCGCCAGTAGCGACCGGTTTGCGGCTGGTCGGCCCGGTGCGGCGAGTCGGTCAGGCGGCGGTGCCGCTGAACATGACGTCGCCGGTGGGTGCGGGGGAGCCGCCGGTGGGTTCGATGGTGATCGCCCACACCTCTGGCGGGTCGACCGTCATGTCCATCTCCTCGCCGAACTCGCCCTCGTCGGGGGTGAACACCATCGACGGTGTCGGCTCGTCACCCGAGATCGTCCACAGTTGGTACACACGATCCGGGCCCGGCGCATCGAGTCCGTCGCCGAGCAGCACGGCACGCTGTTCGGCGGCCGAGTACATGACCTTCACCGAGCCGGGGGCGTCGCCCTGCATCTCGACGGTCACGGCATCCGGTGCCTCGAGCAGCTCCGCCGCGAGCTCGGTGGGATCGGGTGCCGGTTCGTCGTCGTCGCCGCCGAGCGCGATCACCGTGCCGAAGCCCACCACCGCGACCACGACCGCCGCGGCGGCCAGGGTGATCCAACGGGGCGGGCCGCTGCGTCGGGGACGCATCGCGACGACGTCGGGCGAGGCGTTCGAGGCGGCGACCGATGCCGTCTCGCCAGCCGTCTCGGCTGCTGTCGCGGCGGGGACCTGGGGGGTGGCGGCGATCTGCGCCATGACCGAGGCCTTCAGCGAGGGCGGCGGCGCGACCATCGGCGCGTCCGCCGCGAGCGAGGCGGCGGCCTCACGAAGGTCCACGACGTCGACCGCGCAGTCGTCGCACGTTTCCAGGTGGGCTTCGAAGCGTCGGCGCTCGTCGTCGTCGAGGGCGTCGAGCACGTAGGCCGCTGCGAGGGAGTGGAGATCGTCGGTCATCAGGTCACCTCCAACTGGCTTCGCATGCGGATGAGGCCGGTCCGGATCCGCGTCTTGATCGTGCCCTCGGGCACGTCGAGCGCCGTGGCGACCTCTCGGTAGGTGTAGCCGGAGAAGTAGGCGAGCTCGATCGACTCGCGTTGTGCGGGGGTGAGCGCCGCCATGGCCGCGGCGACACGTTCTCGTTCCAGGTGCCCCTCGACCTGTTCGGCGACGTCGTCCGGTCGGCCCAGGATGCGCGCCGAGTCGTGCTCGCGCTGGTCGCGGTCGCGCGAGGACTGCGAGGACCGGACCCGGTCGATGGCCCGCCGGTGGGCGATCGTGACGGCCCACCCGGCGGCGCTGCCGCGACCGGGTTCGAACCGGGGCGCCTGACGCCACAGCTCGACCATGACCTCTTGGGTGACCTCTTCGGCCATCGCCGGATCGCGCAGCACCCGGAGCACCACCGAGTGCACCTTCGGTGCGACCAGGTCGTACAGCTCGGCGAACGCCTCCTGGTCACCGAGTGCGACCCGGGCGACGAGCGTCTCGGCCGCGTTGACCGACGATCGGTCCTCTCCGCCCGTCACGGCGCGCAACGGTCGGTCGCCACTCACGCCGCCGATGATGGCACGCTCAGGGGTGCAGGTCGTCGTCACCCCCATGGTTCGGTGTGGCCCGGCCCCTGGATGGCACCCATACGGGCGTCCCTGTCGCTCCGAACCACGAACATGACCGCACCATCGCTCGCTGAACCCGCCCGTCGCCCGCCGCGCCGCATCCTGCAGGGGATCGTCGCCGGTGTGTCGGCCGCCGTCGTCGCGCTCGGTGTGGCGGAGCTCGTCGCCGGCATCTCGTCGAGCTGGCGGTCGCCCGTCCTGGACGTCGGCGACCGGGTCATCGACATGGTGCCCTCTCCGGTGAAGGAGCTGGCGATCGACTGGTTCGGCACCGCCGACAAGACGGCACTGCTCATCGGCATCGGGGTGCTGCTGGCGATCTACGCAGCGGTGATGGGGGTGGTCGCCCGACGTGGTCACCGCGGACTCGGCATGGCGGGCGTCGCGGTCTTCGGTCTGATCGGTGCCGTCGCCACGCTCGGCTCGCGCGAGGACCGACCCGTCAGCGCGGTGCTGCCCAGCCTGGTCGGCGCCGCCGCCGGCGCCGCAGCCCTGGGATGGCTCTGTTCGCTCGCCGACCGCAGCGCCGACTCCACCGCGCCGGCCTCGCCAAGATCCCCGGGCTCGACCGCATCTCCGGGCTCGACCGCATCTCCGGGCACGACAGACACGGCGCGCTCGACGTCGACGGCCGAGCCGAGCCCGTTCGTGAGCGCGACCGGTG
>JALYWI010000053.1 GCA_030852785.1 Actinomycetota bacterium | reverse complement strand
GTGCCCGACGGCGCCTCGGTCGTGCTGGTGCACGACGCCGCCCGGCCGCTGGCCTCGGTCGCCCTCTTCGAGCGGGTGATCGCCGCGGTGCACGACGGCGCGGACGTCGCGATCCCCGTCGTCGCGGTGACCGACACGATCCGACACGTCGACGGCGGCGTGGTGGACCGCGACGACCTGCGTGCGGTGCAGACACCCCAGGGCTTCGCCGCGCCGACGCTCCGAGCCGTCCACGTGCACGAGCCCGACGCGACCGACGACGCCGGCCTGGTCGAGGCGGCGGGCGGAACGGTCGCGCTCGTCGACGGCGAGTCCACGAACCTGAAGCTGACCGACCCGCTCGACCTGGTCGTCGCCGAGGCGCTGCTCGCCGCCGCAGGCCCCGCTCACCTCACGCGGCCGGACCTCACGCCATCGGCCCCATCGGCGCCTCCGGCCGGCGGGGTCGGGTCGCCCGAGGGCGAGTTGTCGGCCAGACTCCCGTGATGCCCTTCCGCATCGGCAACGGATTCGACGTGCACCGCTTCTCGGACGATCCGACGCGCCCGCTGGTGCTCGGCGGCGTGCGGTTCGACGGTGAGATCGGCCTGGTGGGTCACTCCGACGCCGATGTCGTCGCCCACGGTGTCGCCGAGGCGTTGCTGGGTGCCGCCGGGCTGGCGGACCTGGGCTCGCACTTCCCCGACACCGACGAACGCTGGCGCGGCGCGGACAGCATCGAGTTGCTCACCGAGGTCGTCCGCCTGGTGCGCGTCGAGGGCTGGGCGCCGGTGAACGTCGACTGCTCGGTCATCGCGGAACGGCCGAAGCTCGCTGCTCGTCGCGTCGAGATGCAGGACCTGCTCTCGGGTGTGCTCGGCGCTCCGGTCACGATCAAGGGGCGTCGCGCCGAGGGCATCGGTGGTCTCGGACGGTCCGAGGGGATCGCGTGCCTGGCATCCGCGTTGCTCGAAGGTGTCGCGGGTGTCGACGGAGCCGACGGCTCAGGAGGATCGCAGTGAACGGTCGAGGTGGAGGTCGAGGAGCAGGACGCGGTGGTGCTCGTCGGGGTGACTCCCGCGGTGGGCAGGACCAGGGCCGCGGCGGTGGGTCGCGGTCCGGCTCGTCACGCTCCGGCCAGGGGCCCGGTCGTTCGGGCGGGGAGCGTTCGGGCGGGGAGCGTTCGGGTGGCGGCGCGTCGCGATCGGGACCGCCGAGGGCCGGGCAGCACAAGGGCGGTAGCGGCCCGCGTGACCAGCGCAACAAGGAACGCGGACTCGGCGGCACGCAGGTCGAGGGCCGCCAGGCGGTGCGCGAGCTGCTGCTCGCCGGCCGTCGTCGGGTCTACGAGATCGTGCTGTCGAACGAGGTCGAGCGGGCTGGGATCATCGAGGACATCGAGCAGCTCGCCGGTGAGCTGCGTGTCCCGATCACCGAGGTCAGCCGCTCCAAGCTCGACGCCCAGAGCCGGACCGACGCGCCACAGGGCATCCTCGCCCGCGCCGCCGAGCTGCCCGAGACCTCGCTCGAGGAGCTCTGCGAGACCCAGGAGGGCGAACCGCCGCCGTTCCTGCTCGCCGTCGACGGCGTGACCGACCCCGGCAACCTCGGTGCCCTGCTGCGCATCGCCGAGTGCGCCGGGGTGACCGGCGTGGTGCTGCCACGACACCGTGCGGTGCACGTCACCCCGACGGTCACCAAGACGGCGGCCGGTGCCGTCGAGTTCCTGCCGATGGCGCTCGTCGGCGGCCTGCCCACCGCCATCGAGTCCATGAAGGCGGCCGGCATCTGGGTCGTGGGGCTCGACATGGGCGGCGAGACCTCGGTGCACGACCTGTCGGTGGCGGGTTCGGGGGTGTGTCTGGTGCTCGGCGCCGAGGGCAAGGGGCTGTCGAGGTTGGTGACCCAACGCTGTGACCTGGTGGCGTCGATCCCGCTGCACGGGCGACTCGCCTCGCTCAACGTCGCGTCGGCCGGCGCGGTCGCCTGCTACGAGGTGGCGCGACACCGGGCGCAGCTCGGGGCATGATCGAGGGGTGACGACGATCCGGGTGCCCGCGCAGTGAAGGAGCGTCGCGGCTCGCAGGCAGCGATCGCCTGGGTGCTGAGGATCGTGGTGGTGCTCGCGCTGCTCGCGCTCTGGTTCCTGCAGCCGTTCGCCGCCAACGACCGGACCACCGACACCGCGCAGATCGCCCGCTACGACGTGTCGATGGACCTGTCCGGGGACGGGGACCTGTCGAGCGTCGAGACGATCGAGACCCGGATGCCCGCCGGCAAGCGCGGCATCTTCAAGATCTTCGACGAGGGCGACCCTCGGCGAGAGGGCGTCGACCATCCCGTCGATGTCGAGTCGATCACCCGCGACGGCTCGACGGAGCCGTACGTCGAGATCGACGGAGGTCCGGGGACCCGCACGCTCCGCATCGGTTCCGAGAACGTCTACCTCGAAGCCGGCAACCACACCTACGAGATCCGCTCGAGCACCACCGGCGTGTTCGAGCCGGGCGACGACGGCGAGACGCTGTGGTGGTGGGACGTCGTCGGCTCCGGTTGGCAGATGTCGATGGAGCAGGTCGACGTCACCGTCACCCTGCCGACCGAACCCCTGCGCGCCGAATGCGTGCAGGGCGAGGACACGCCGTGCACCGCAGCGGTCGAGGGCACCACGCTCACCGTCCGCACCGGACCCCTCGACCCCTACACGCCGGTCACGGTGCGCGTCGCGTTCCCCGAGGGCGTCGTCGCGGCGCCGGACGAGGGTGACAGCGCGCTGTTGACCATCGTGTTGTCCGTGATCGCCGCGGCGCTGGCAGCCGGCCTGGGCTGGGCGCTGTACCGGGCGACCCATGAGAAGGAGCCGGGCTTCCCGGTCGTCTTCGAACCACCCGCCGGCGTGTCGCCGGCGGTCGGCGTGAAGGTGCTCGACGAGAAGCGCTCCTCGGACGAGATGCAGGCCACCCTGTACGACCTCGGCGAGCGCGGCGTGGTGCGACTCGAGGGCGACGACGACACGTGGTCGGTGCACCGACTGGCCGAGCCGCCGTCGACGCCGTTGTCGACCGGCGAGCTCGCGATGTTGTCGAAGCTCGGACTGGGCACCGCCGGTTCGTCGTTCCTCGTCGCGAAGTCCGAAGCGTCGGGCCGACAGCTCGGCGAGGCGGCCTCGGCGCTCAGCGCGGGCGTCGACGCGGACGCCCGCCGCTACCTGGTCGCCTCGGCGCCCGGGTGCCTGGTCAAGGCGCTCTCGGCGGTGTGCCTGATCGCGACGCTCGCGATCGCCGGGTTCTTCCTGTTCGGCAGCGAGGGCTGGCGGCCCTGGCCGCTGCTGGCGTTCACCGGGGTCTTCGCGCTCGCGTCGGTGGGCATGTTGGTCGACCCCGGCGTCGCCACGAAGCGCACCGCCGAAGGCCGCGAGGTGTGGTCACGCACCGGTGGGTTCGCACGCTTCCTCACCACCGACTCCTCGGAGTCCCGCTTCGACGCCGCGAAGCACATGGACTGGTATCCCCGCTACCTGCCGTGGGCGCTCGCGCTCGGCTCGGCCGATGCCTGGGCACGCCGCTTCGAATCCCAGGGTGTCGCGACACCGACGCCGACGTGGCTCCTCTGGAGCGGCACGGGGCAGAGCTTCTCGTCGCATCGCATGGGCGACTCGTTCAACGCGGCCATCGCCGGCGCGTCCGCCGCCTACGCTGCCTCGCAGGTCAGCAGCAGCGGCGGCGGTGGCGGGTTCTCGGGCGGATCCGGTGGCGGCGGCGGTGGCGGCGGGTCGTGGTGAACACCGGCGGCGCCCAGGGCCTGGACGCCCACCGACAGAGGAGACTCCCAGCATGTTGATCGTGATCATCGTCGTGGTGGTGCTGATCGTCGTCATCGGTCTTGTCGCGGTCACCGCGCTCAACCGACTGCGGGGCCAGCGGGTCTCGGTCGACGAGGCGTTCGCCGGCATCGACGTGCAGCTGACCCGCAGGGCCGACCTCATCCCCAACCTGGTCGAGACGGTCAAGGGCTACATGACCCACGAGCGCGGCACGCTCGAAGCGGTCACGCAGGCACGAGCTGACGCCCAGCGGGCGACGACGGTCAGCGAGACGGCCGCCGCCGACGGCCGGATGCAACAGGCCCTCGCCAACCTGTTCGCGGTGGCAGAGGGCTACCCGGACCTCAAGGCGTCGACGAACTTCATGCAGCTCCAGGGCGAGCTGTCACGAACCGAGGACCAGCTCGCCTTCGCCCGGCAGTACTACAACGACGCGTGCGCCACGCTGAACCGCACGATGGTCACCATCCCGTGGTCGCTGTTCGCCGGCATGTCCGGTGTCGACAAGGGCGTCTTCTACGACGCCCCCGACGGCCACAGCGCCCCGCCCCAGGTCTCGTTCGGCAGCTGAGCGGAGCGCGAGCCGGGGCGCGGTGACCGGAGCGGCTCAGACCTCGGCGCCGAAGCGCTCGACGACGCCGAGGGGGGCACTGATGCCCGGCAGCAGGTCCGCGGCGCGCCGAGGCGCGCCCCAGCGGCGGCCGAGGTCGACCGTGCCCGCCCAGTGCGGACCGTCGAGGTCCTCCGGCTCGTCGACCGGGTCGCCGGCGCGGACCTTCGCGGATGCCTCGTCGAGCGGCAGGGCGAGCACCAGCGTGCGACGCAGGTCCGAGGCGTTCGGCGGGCGACCGTCGTCCCAGGTGGCGACGACGTGGTCGGTGATCAGACGCAGCGCCTCGAGGTGCTCCTCGGGTTCGTCCACACGCCGACCCCGGCCGCGGATCACGACGCTGCGGTAGTTCATCGAGTTGTGGAACGGCGTGCGCGCCATCACCAGCCCGTCGACCTCGGTGACGGTCGCGCAGAGCTCGACGTCGACCGCCGCGCGCAACAGCCCGTTCGCCGAGGCGCCGTGCAGGTACAGCAGGTCGTCGGTCCGTCCGAAGGCCATGGGCAGCACGAGCGGGCCGTCGTCGGTCGACACACCCACGTGCGCGATGAGGGCGTCGTCGAGGATGTCGCGGATCGTCGCACGGTCGTGATCGCCGCGCGCCGCGCCGCGCCGCAGCCGGACTCGCTCGCTCGGGACGGGGGCTGTGTCCTGGTCCATGGGTGACGAGTCTGGCGGCCGGCACCGGAGGTCGGCCACGGAGTTCTGTCGGCGTCGTGTGCCGTCAGGGCGCGTCCACGGCGTCGGCGACCGCATGAGCCACCGCGTCCTGGCGCGTTGCCCGTCCCACGTCGTTGCCACCTCGGCGCTTCGCCTCGTACATGTCCTGGTCGGCCCGGGCCATGAGATCACCGGCGCTGTCACCGGCGCGCACCGACGACACACCGATCGACACCGTCAGCGGCTCGGGCAGCAGCGACGGAGCACCCGCATCGGCGATCGCTCCGAGCAGCCGCCGCGCCGTCGCGAGTGCGGCAGTCGCGTCCAGGCCGGGCAGCAGCACGGCGAACTCCTCGCCGCCGATCCGTGCCAACAGGTCCTCGGCGCGCAGCGCGCCGCGCAGCACCTCGACCAACCACACCAGCGTGTCGTCGCCGGTGGCGTGTCCGAAGCGGTCGTTGATCGACTTGAACCGATCGATGTCGATCACGAGCATCGACAGCGCGCCACCGTCGAGTCGCTGCAGCCGGTCCGTCGAGACGCGCATGAACTCGCGCCGGTTCGACGCCGAGGTCAACGGGTCCTGGCGGGCGAGCTGCTGCAGCTCGCCGCGCAGTCGTGCGGCGACGACCAGCTCGTCGTTGAGCCGCTGGGTCGTGGCCGCCTCACGATGGGTCGAGGTCCACTGGCGGCGTTGCGCCCGGTTGTTGAACGACAACATGAACGCGCCCCACGCGACCGCGACGGTCAGGTTGGCGACGAGCGGGGCCAGCGGCAGGGTGGGCTCGCGGAACCGCCAGAGCGAGACGGCGACGAGTCCGGCCATGAACGACGTGGCGAGCGCGACCTGCTCGCGGAAGCGGCCGGGGACCACCACGAGTGCGGCGAGCATCAGCACCGTCAGGCTGATCGCGTTGGTCGTCGCGTCCTGCGGACGCAGCACGCACGCCAGCAGTGCGCTGGCGATCACCGTGAGCTGGGTGAGGATCAGGACGAGCCGACCCTCGAGCTCGACGAACATCGTCGGACGCCGGGCGATCCGGCGCCCGGTCATGAAGACGGCGGCGGCGGTCGCGAGGCGGGCGACGAGCAGCGCGAGCCACGGGGCGCCCGGTCCCAGGCTCTGGAGGTCGATCAGCGCGAACAGTGGCAGCACCGCGGCGATGAGCCGGCTGACCATGGCGTAGGTGTGGCGGTTCGTCTCGAGCAGCTCGCAGCGGTACCGGCGTTCGGTCGCCGGCTCGACGAACTCGCCGGTCATGCGATGGATGGCGTACTCGGTCCCGGCTCCCAGATCGGAGCTCGACGTCAGGATTCCCACGACTCCTTCCATCGGCACCGCGCGGCGCCGACCGAAGAATTATTGGGCGGGTTGCCGCATCGGCTCAGCGTTGCTCGGCGTCGTAGGAGCGCACGAGGGTGGCGGGAGCGCGGAGTCGCCACGACTCGATGACGAGCTCCCGGGCCTCGTCGGGATCGACCTGGTCGAGGCGCACGAGCAGGATCGGCTGACCGGCGTAGTGAGGGGTCGTCATGAAGGTCGTCGGGTCGGCGTCGAGCATCGCGTCGCGCTCCTCGACGGAGCCCACCCAGACCACCAGCGCCTCGGGGTCCTCTCGGATCCAGGTGAACATGCGTGGGGCCGTGCGCCACGAGGGCCGGTTGCCGTAGCTGGCCTGCTCGTAGCTGCCGGGCAGCTCCAGGGCGACGGCGCGGACGTCGTCCTCGGTGATCACGGGAGCGGCCGCATGGCGTAGCCGGTGTAGCCGTAGTCGTCGCCGTGGTCCCGGCGCAGCAGGATCTCCTCGCGCAGGACCGGGGCCAGCGCCGCGGTGTCCGGGTCGTCGCCCTGCGCGAGTGCGTCGATGCGTTCGGAGAGCGGCGTGTAGTACTCGTCCCACCAGTCGGACTCGGGCAGTTCGACGACACCCAGCAGCTCGTAGCCGGCCTCGGCGATCGCCTGTCGGTTGTCCTCACCGGTGCGCATGCCCGGATAGGCCTGCCAGAAGGTCCTCGCCGCCTCCGACGGCTCCTCGGTGCGCCACTCGCACTCGGTGATCACGAGCGCTCCGCCGGGAGCGAGCAGACGGCGCCACGCCTCGAGCGCCGCGTCGACGCCCATGATGTACGCCGCGGCCTCGCACCACACCAGCTCGAAGGAACCCGACTCGAACGGCAGTGCCTCCATGGGAGCGGCCAGGGTCCGGATCGACGACTGCAGCCCGCGGCGTTCGGCCCGACCCTCGAGTTGGTCGAGGAACGGCCGGTGCGTGTCGACCGCCGTGACCTGCGCGCCGGGCTGCGAGGCGAGCACCAGGCTCGCCGGGCCGGGCCCCGCCGCGATGTCGAGCACCCGGAGCGGTTCGGGCAGCGGTCGGCACGCCTCGAGGAGCGCCGTGGTCGTCGCGGCGGACCCGGGACCCTGACGTGGGAGGCCGGCGTGCAGCTCCCAGAAGATGTCCTCGTGCGACATGCGACGACGGTAAACGCGACGTCGTCCGCGATGCTCGATTTCTGGTGCAGTGCGTCCCCGCGGAACTCGTTCAGCGCGGCGAGGTGGACGCCCGTTCGAGGACCGCGGCCATCGACTCGGGCGAGGGGTCGAGGACGGCGCGTCGCCCGTGTTCGTCGGCCGGCCCGAGGAACACGACGGCGGTCTCGACGGCCAACACCGCGCGGCGTGTCGCGGACCTGGTCCGCAGGGCCTCGGGCAGCTCGCCGTCGGGCCGTCCGAGTGCGGCGGCCGCTGCGAGGACCGCCGACTGCTCGTCCCGGTCGGCCTCCGAGGTGACACCGAAGCGCCACCGGTCGACCCGGGTCGCGATGGCGCCCGAGGGATCCCCGTCGGGGCGGACGTCGGTCGCCGCGAAGATGCGGCAGTCGTAGGTCCGGCACGTCCGCGGGCGGTGGTCGTAGATGGAGCAGGCGCCGTCGACGAGCATCGGACAACGGCCGTGCTCGTCGTAGCCCATCAGCTGGTGGCCGCGGGGCAGACCCGGTGCGGGGAAGCGCAGCTCGGCCGGGATGTGCGCGAGTGCGTCGGTGTCATCCGGCGTCAGGTGGATGAACTGCGACGCCTCGCAGCACCCGGTGCAGGTGCCGCACGGGACGTCGGCGTCGGCGGTGCCGTCGATGGCGGACCGCATGCCGTGCCACCAGTCCGAGAACGTGCCGGCGTCGAGCGGTCCCGCATCGCGGGAGTCGTCGTCGACGGTGACGTCGGCAGGGTCGAATCGGTGTGCGCCCACGAGGACGACACTACGGGGCCTGCCGGTCGACCACCCCTGGCGGGGCGCCGTGGTCCCCGGCGGCCGACAGCGCCGCCGCTACCGTCGGAACGGCGACGCGTTCGTTCACGATCCGCACGCAACCGCCGAAGGGGGAACGATGAGCCAGCGAGCGGGAGCACGATCGTGAGGTTGGGGTCGCGCCACCGGGACCACGACCGCGAGTGGAGCCGGGCGGTGGAGTCCACTCCGGTGCCCGCCGCGGGCGAAGAGGTCCGACCGGCGCGACCGACGATGCGTGAGCGGATGGACGGTGCGCCGCCGTGGTTGCTGCCGTTCACGGCCGTCGTCATCACCCGGGTCGCGATCGCCGTGGGACTCGGTTACGCCGCGTACTGGTCGTTCGTGCACCTCACGAACCTGGTCGCGATGATCGCGTTGTCGCTCTTCTTCTCGATGGCGCTCGAACCGGGTGTCTCGTGGCTGCACGAGCACCGTGGCATGCGTCGAGGTGCCGCCACCGGGATCATGTTCGCCGGCATCGTCGTGGTGTTCGGCGTGATGATCGCGCTGCTCATCCCGTTGACCGTCGAGCTGACCCAGGACGTCGGCACGTCGATCCCGCACTGGGTCGACCAGTTCAACAGCTGGATCGACGGTGTCGCGAAGGACTCCGACCTGATCAGCGACGACGCGAGCAAGCAGCTCTCTTCGCAGATCTCGAACGGTGTGAAGGACTGGTTCGAGAACTCCGCCGGCTCCGCGTTCTCGATCGCGACCACCGGGCTCTCCCTGGTGTTCAACCTGCTCACGGTCGGCCTGTTCACCTTCTACCTGACCGCCAACGCGCCGAAGGTCCGCAGCGCGATCGCCGGGCGGCTCCCCTTCGAACAGCAGCGACGCTTCCTGTGGACGTGGGACGTCGCGATCAAGCAGACCGGTGGCTACTTCTACTCGCGTGTGCTGCTGATGATGATCAACGGTGGCCTGTTCTTCATCGTGATGACGCTGGTGGGCACGCCGGTGGCCTACGGCATCCCGCTGTCGTTGTTCTGCGGTTTCGTGGCGGAGTTCATCCCCGCGATCGGCACGTACATCGGCGCGGCGATCCCGCTCGTGTTCGTGCTGGCCGAGGTCGGCGCGGCGCAGGCGATCATCGTGCTCGTGTGGACGCTGATCTACCAGCAGCTCGAGAACGCCTGGCTCAGCCCGAGGTTGAGCGCGAAGACGATGAGCCTGAACGCCGGTGTGGCCTTCGGTGCCGCACTCGCCGGCGGCGCGCTCTTCGGTGCGATCGGGGCGTTCGTGGCCCTCCCCGTCGCCGGCATGATCACCGCGTTCATCGGCGCCTACGGGCGCAGCTACGAAGTCATCGAACACGCCGATGCTGCCGGGCGCCCGACGGCGTCGGAGGGCGGCGCGACGACGCCGGGTGCCGTCTGACCAACCGGGCGGTACGGGCCGCCGGGCACCCGTCGAGCGCAGCGCTCAGGAGCCCTCGGTCATCAGCCCCATCATGAACTCGTCCATCGAGATCGTCGTCTCCGGCGGGGGAGCGGTGACCTGGACCGGCAGGCCGTGGTCCGAGAACGTCATCTCGTAGGTGTAGAGCGACGGGCCGCCCGGCACGCCGTGCACGGTCAGTTCATACGACACCCGACGGACGAGACCGTCCGGGCCGACCCAGACGTTCATCTGGGTCTCGTCGTCGAACATCTCGGCGGCATCCGCGGCAGGACCTGTCAGACCGCCGCTCGCCAGCGCGTCGGCCATCAGCCGCTCGACGTCGATCGTGTACCGGTAGTGGTCCGCAGCGACGCCGTCGACGTCCTCGGTGCCCAGGTGCTCGACCTCGTCGCTGATCTGCTCGAGCGCCCGCAGCGTGTTGGCGCTCTGTTCGCCGAACGCCGTCGGATCGACACCGGTCAGCTCGCTCATGCTGGCCGCGTCCAGGTGGACCCATTCCTTGCCGGCGGGCAGGTCCGGGAAGCGGTAGTACACCGCGCCGTCCACGATCAGCATGGTCACGTCGCCCATCGGCTCGATGTGGAGCGTGGATTCCTGGAACCGGCCGTCCGCGGTGGTCGCCGAGGTCATGTCGACGACGGGTCGGCCGTCGGCCGTCATCACCATCGACATCCGGTAGGTGGGCTGCTCGGCGCTGCGGCGCACCGCCTCTCGGAGCGCCGTGGCCGGTGTTGCGGTGGCGAGGGTGGTCGTCGAGGCGGGCGCGGTGTCACCCCGAGGGGCGCTGCGTGCCTGTTCCGCGACCGTCGCACCCTGATCGCCGCAGGCCGCCAGCAGCAGCGAGGCGCTCGCCACGACCACCGAGGCCAGGACATGTGTGCGTCGGGATCGGAACGGCATCGTGGTCGCCTCCGGGGCGCTGGTGGCGGGCGGGGAGCCCGCGGGCGGTGACAGCAGTATCGACCCGTTCGGGCGTCGGCTGTAGTCGACGACGCGCCCGGACCGGGGACGGCCGGGCGGCTCACCTGCCGGCGTCGTCGCGCTCCAGTCGGGCCGCGTAGACAGCGGCCTCGGTCCGTCGGCTCATGCCCATCTTCGCGAGCAGGTTCGACACGTAGTTCTTCACGGTCTTCTCGGCGAGGAACAGCTCCTCGCCGATCCGCCGGTTCGTGTGACCCTGCGCGAGCAGGTCGAGCACCCGTCGCTCCTGGGGGCTCAACGACGACAGCCGCTCGTCCTCCTGTGCATCGCGGCGGATCCGCTCGGTGACCCGCTCGACGAGCCCTTCGTCGATCAGTGAGCGACCGGCGGCCACCGTGCGGATCGACTCGACGATCGCGGAGCCCCGCACCTGCTTGAGCACGTAGCCCGACGCGCCGGCGACGACGGCCTGCACGAGCGCCTCGTCGTCGTTGAACGAGGTGAGCATCACACACGCGATCTCGGGGTGGCTCGCTCGCAGCTCCCGACAGACCTCGACCCCGCTGGCATCGGGCAGCTGCACGTCGAGCACGGCGACGTGCGGGCGGTGCAGGGCCACACGGTCGAGCGCCTGCGCGGCGGTGCCGGCCTCGCCGACGACCTCGATGTCGGGTTCGGCGTCGAGCAGGTCACGCACGCCGCGCCGCACGATCTCGTGGTCGTCGAGCAGGAACACGCGGATGGTCGAGTCGGTCATGGACGGAAGATCCTCCACACGACAGCTTGCTCGTCGGACGTTCCGCTGCGACAGGGTCGAAGGTCCCTGATGCCCCCGCTGGCCCGGTGAGCGCCGGGCGGCTCGGTCACCGCGGTCATCGGAGCGGCGCGGTCCAGCGCAGCACGGAGCCGACGTCGCCGGGCAGCAGCTCGCAGGTGCCACCGACCTCGGTCGCCCGGTCGAGCATGTTGCGCAGTCCGTTGCCGACGGCGCCCGGATCGGCGGGTGGGCCGACGCCGTCGTCGACCACCTCGAGCAGCAGCCGGTCGGCACCCGCCGTGACCCGCACCTCGACCGCACCGGCCCGGGCATGTCGGGCCACGTTGGCCAGCGCCTCTCGCAGCACGGCGAGCACGTGGACGGCCAGGTCGTCGACGACCACGGTGTCGATCGGCCCGTCGAAGCGCGTGGTCGGATCGTGACCCAGGTTCCGCGACGCCTCGGCCACCAGGTCGAGGATCGACTGCCGGGTCGAGGTGACCGGCGAACGACTGGAGTGCAGCTCGAAGATCGCCGTGCGGATCTCCTTGATCGTGGTGTCGAGGTCGTCGACGGCGACCTGCATGCGCTCGGCAGCGCGGGCATCGCTCGAGATGCGCGCTGCGCTCTCGAGGCTGAGCCCGATCGCGAAGAGTCGCTGGATCACGGTGTCGTGCAGGTCCCGTGCGATCCGGTCGCGGTCCTCCATGACCATGACGTCGGCCACCCGGGCGTGCAGCCGGGCGTTGTCGATCGCGATGCCCGCAGCGCTCGCGAGGGTGACGACCAGCTCCTCGTCGGCATCGGTGAACGGTCCCCCGCCGACCTTGTCGCAGAGGTAGAGGTTGCCGAACGCCTCGCCCCGGATCAGCACCGGCGCGCCCAGGAACGACGTCATGTGCGGGTGGTGGGGAGGGAAGCCGCCGCTGTCGGGGTGCTGGGTCAGGTCCGGCAGACGCAACGGCCGCGGATCGATGATGAGACGCCCGAGGATGCCGTGACCCCGCGGCAGATCGCCGATCTCGGCTCTCGTCGCCGCGTCGATGCCGACGACGATGAAGTCGCTGAGCTCGATGCGCTGGTCGTCGAGCACCCCGAGCGCCCCGTAGGTCGCGCCCACCAGCGCGGTCGCCGTCTCGATGATGCGCCGCAGGACGGTCTCGAGATCGAGCTCGGAGCCGATGACCATCACGGCGCCGAGCAGCTGCCGCAGCTGATCGGGGCCCGCGAACCCCCGCCCGTCGTCGGTGCGCTCGTCGCCCGAGGGGCTCTGGTGTGCGGTCGGTGCGTCCACGCGGTTCGGCTCCGGGTCGAGTCGATGCGGTCAGGTGACCGCTGTGGACGACCGTACGCGACACCGCCGTCCGGACGGAGTCGGACGGCGGTGGGATCGCTGTTGCGGTGGCCCGCACCGGCGGAGGCCAGTCGGCTCCGGCGGCGGTCGAGTCAGGCCGGCGGTCGGTTCAGGCCGCGGTCAGTCGACGCAGATGGATCACTCCGGCGACGGTCAGGATCGCCATGAGGACGGCGCCGGCCAGAGCGACCCAGGCGGCGATCCCGGCGATGGTGCCGATCGTGGCCCAGGCGTAGCTCGACAGCAGCAGGCCGCGCAGCGTCTCGCCCTTGAAGAGGGTGTCGCGCTGGCCACGGAGCTGGTCGGCGGTCGCCTGCAGCTCGGCGATCTCGGCGGGGTCGGCACCCGCCTCCTCGGCCTCGGTCACGGCCTCGGCGGCGCCGCGGTCGTCGATCTCGGAGTACGTCTTGCCGTCCGCGATGCCGGCGAGGTGCCCGTCGATGTAGCTGGCGTAGGCCTCGGCCTGCTGGCCCGAGGTGACCTGCTCGCCCGCGTACTGGACCAGGTCGTCGCGGCCCTCGGCCTCGAGCGCCTCGCGATCCGGGAAGAAGACGTTCTGCGACGACAGCTCACGCTGCACGTAGTCGTCGGAGAAGTTCGCGCCCCACATCAGCAGACCGCCGGCGGCCAGCAGGACGGCAGTCGTGACGACCCCGAACCCGATCAGCAGCTTGTCGATCGTGCTGCGCCGCAGCGGCACCACCGGATCGATCGCTCCAACGGCGTCGTCTCGTCCGGCGTCGTCTCGTTCGGGGGCGGTGTGCTCGACGGTCATGGTGGTGTCCTCTGCTTCGTTCGGTGTCCCCTCAGGCCCACGGTACGGAGGTGGCGCCTCGAGGAACAGGGTCCAAGGTCCTCATACCCGCGATCCCGCGAGCCCTGGCCCGGCGAGGCGTGACACCTGCGACGTGGTCGTCGACGGTCGGGCGATGGAACAGTGTCGTGATGCCGGTCCTGGTGGTGCAGCATCTCGAACCCGAACAGCCCGCGCTGCTCGGCGATGCGCTGCGCGACGCGGGCTGCGAGATCGACCTGGTGCGGGTCGACCTCGGCCAGCCTCTGCCGGGGACGACGGCGGGTCACGACGCGCTCGTGGTGCTCGGCGGTCCGATGTCGGCCGGCAGCGACGACGACTTCCCGTCGCGGCGCGACGAGCTCCGCCTGCTCGCGGACGCCCTGGCGCGCAGCACGCCGACCCTGGGCATCTGCCTCGGCGCGCAGCTGCTCGCCGTCGCGGCGGGCGCCCGCATCCGCAGAGGACCGGCGCCGGAGATCGGTTGGGGAGCGATCCGCCTGTCGCCCGACGCGGCATCCGATCCGCTCTTCGCCGGTGTCGGCCTGCAGGTCGACGTGCTGCACTGGCACGGCGAGACCTTCGACCTGCCCGCCGACGCGGTCCTGCTCGCCGGTTCGGAGCGCTACGCACACCAGGCTCTCCGTGTGGGGGAGTCGGCGTGGGGCCTGCAGTTCCACCTCGAGGTCGACGACGCCGCCGTCCGACGGTTCGTCACGGCGTTCCCGGACGACGCCGCGGCGGCCGAGGGCGGCGCGGCGGGGATCCTGGAGGGGTGCGCCACGGCACTCGACCGGTTGGCGTCGGTGCGCAGGGTCGTGCTGTCCCGCTTCGCCGCGCTGGCGAGCACCGCCTGACCGGACAGTTCCTGGGTGACTCTCAGCGAACCTTCAACTTGGGTGCCGACACTCCTGGTGGACATCGACGGCACAAGGAGCGGGTCGGATGAACAGGATGAAGAAGTCGGTCGTCGCCGCAGGGTTGACGGCGGGGTTGCTCGGCGGGGGCGTGGCGGGCGCGATCCTCGGTTCGGGTGGCATCTCGGGTGCGCAGGAGAACACGACCACGGTGCCGGCCGAGGCTGCGCCCCGCAAGGGTGAGCGGCCGGACCGCTCGGCGCGGTTGAAGGAGACCCTGGCGCCGCTGGTCGAGGACGGCACCCTCACCCAGGCGCAGGCCGACAAGGTGATCGAGACGCTGCTCGCCGCCCGACACGACGGCGGTGGGCACGGTGGACACGGTGGCCGAGGCGGGCACGGCTGGGGGCGCGGCGGGTTCGGCGGGGAAGCGGCCGCGGCAGCGCTGGGCATCTCGGTCGACGAGCTGCGCACCGCGCTGCGCGACGGTCGGTCCATCGCCGAGATCGCGGCGTCCAAGGGGGTCTCGATCGACACGGTGATCGCAGCGATCGTGGCCGAACGGACCGCGACGATCGAGGAGAAGGTGGCCTCGGGTCACCTCACGCCCGAGCAGGCGGACGAGAAGCTCGCCCGCCTCACCGAGCGGGTCACCGAGATGGTGAACGCCACGCCGCGCACCCGTGGCGAACGTCGTGGCGGCGCTCCCGGCGGAACGCCCGACGACGCGCCGGTGACGCCGCCGACCGAACCGCCCGCTGCCGCGCCGGCGGATCCGCCCCCGACACCGACGACCACGCCCCCGGCGGCACCGACGACCGACGCCCCGACGACGTCGACGACCGCGCCACCCGCCGACGCTCCGGCCGACGACCGCGAGGACGAGGGCTCCGGCGGCTGACCGCTCAGCGCCCGGCTCGGCACCTCGTGGGTGTCAGTGCCGTGGAATGCGAACAGGTGCGGGTCCGACGCGGTCGGTCCCGTACCGGCGCGTCGGTCTCAACCGGGCGGCGGCCACGGGATGACGGCGGAGACGTACGAGCCCCGCACGTCTCACCCGGGCGGCGGCCACGGGGTGACGGCGGAGACGTACGAGCCCCGCACGGGGTCGGTGGCGATCATCTGGTCGAACCAGCCCACTCCGATCCTCGTCGGTGAGGACCGGTGGGGTTGCGCCGTGCCGGCGTAGCAGTAGCGGCCGAACCCGTCGCCCCACTGGTCACACCCGGGCAACGCCACTCGTCGCACCTCGCTCCAGGGTCCGACCGGTGACGCCGCAGTGCGCACGGTCACGTTGTCGGTGTAGCCGGGCCACGGGCTGTACACCATCACCTGGCCGTGGTGCGGGTCCCGGGTGACCGAGAACGAGCTCACCGGCAGCTGCTTGTCGCCGAAGATCCCCGGCATGTCCATGGTGACGGCGTCGGTCGGCAGCGTCGACCACGATGCCGCGGAGGCGTGGTCCGCGCCGCCGTTCCAGTAGGTCCACGCCGTCCGGTCCGCCGCCCGTGCGGGGTCGACGCGGGCGACGGTGCACCCGGAGTACGCAGGGTCGTCCGGCCAGATGATGCCGAATCCCCCGTCGGACGGTCGTCCGCACTCGTACGCGTAGAGCACCCCGTCGATGATCTGCGAGGCGGTGCCGTACTCGGCGCCCACGGGGAAGAGGTTCTGCTCGAGGACGCGGCCGGTGATCGTGGGGCCGACGGACGACGAGCCGGCGAACGCCGCCGGGTCGTAGATCCACTCCACCACGGCGACACCGCGGCTCAGGGGTTCCATCCCGCGCAGGCACACATTGCCGAAGAACGCGATCACCCGGTCGCGGGCCGAGGAGCCGTCGGGGACCGTCGTCGCCGACAGCGGCCACATGATCGCGTTGAACCCCGAGGGACACGGCGTGCTGAACGCCGCGGCGGGGGTGACGAAGGTGGCGGGCACGTTGCCGGGCAGCACGCCGTCACGAGTGACCGCCGGGTCGGTGCGCGTCGACACCGCAGCGGAGTTGTTGACGAAGTAGCGGAACCCTCCGCCGCGGAGCCACTCGACGGAGTCGCCGAAGAGCCAGAACGTCGTGCCGTCGCGCAGCACGGTGCTGACCCCTGCGTCGCGCTCGATGCGGCGCAGCGGGTGGATCGAGGGCGGACCGACCAGCGTGGTGGCGATGACGTCACCCCCGTCGAGCGGACCGGGCTGGTCGTTGACCGCGACGTCGCGACAACCCAGCGAGGCACTCGAGCCACGCCCGACGTTGTCGGCGGTGACGCAGACCCGTCGAGTGCCCACCTTGGCGGGCAGATCGGCCGAGAAGGCGTGGCGGCCCGACTTGCGGAAGATCGTGCGCAGGCCCTCGCTGAACTGGTTCGCGTCGACCCGTTGTGCCACGCCGTCGACGGTGGCCGTCACCGTGGACGAACCGGGGGCGTCCGGGTCGTAGGCCCAGCCCTCGATGCGCACCGTCGACCGGCCCGACTGGCGCACGGCGTCGAACGAACCGATGGCCGAGTCGCTCCCGGTCACCACGGTGCGACAGCCGAGCGAGCGGTCGCGGGTGCCGTTCACCACGTTGACCGCCCACACGCAGACATCGTTGGGCCCGGGCGGCAGTGGCGGCGTGCGCACGTCGAAGCCGTGACCGGCGCCGTGGGCGGGGTGCGCGGCGGCGACATCCGGTCGGGAGAGCGACGCCCGATGGGCGACCGCCTTGGACTGCACCGACACCATCACGTCGATCGCGGCTCTGGTGTCGGGATCCAGGGCCCACCCGATCACACGGATCGACGCGCCGTCGGCCACCACCACGTCGAGCCGCCCGATCGGCGCCTGGCCGGTGGGGTCGAACTCGTCGGGTCCGAGGCAACCGGTCAGGACGACCAGCGCCGTGAGCACACCCACCACTGCGGTGACTCGTCCTCGGAGGGTGGATCGGGGTTGATCGAAGGGCACGTGTTCCTCTCGTCGGCGATGCGCGCCGGGCGTCGGAGAACGGTCAAGGCTAGCTGCGGCGGCAACCGACTCCGCACCTCGGGTCAGACGAAGCGCATCTGGTGGCCGGCGACGACACCGACGACGCGCGTCGAGAGATGCGTGCCGACATAGGGGATGCGCCGTGCCTCCTGGCCGGGCGCGGCGCCGATCAGCTCGGATGCGGTCGGGTCGACGATGACGGCACCGTCCTGCAGGAGGTGCTCGGTGCGGAACACCGAGGCGGGGGTGTCCCGGAGCTTCGGCACCAGGTCGGTCATCGCCCAGTCCTGCTCGGCGGCGACGGTGAGCAACGCCGGGAGGAAGAGGTCGGCGGCGTCGAGTCCGGGGCCCTCGTTGCCGGCGACCGGAGCGTTGTGATCGCTGGCGAGCACGTCGACCCGATCGATGGTGACGTCGACGAGCGCGGCACGGGCGGCGGCGTCGCCCACGGGCGGCAGGACGTGCAGCTGGCCGCGGTGCTCGTCGAGCACCCGGGCGAGGAAGTGGGGGGAGACCTGGACGGTCGCACCGGGCAGCGCCTTCATTCGCTCGATGAGCTCGGGGGTCACGGCATGGCGGAAGTGCACCGGCACCCCTCGTCCGACGATCCGGTCGACCGCGTCGTCGTCGAAGGCGTAGATGATCGGGCGCATCCCGGCGGCGACGACCGCGTCGAAGTGCTCGTCGAAGCGCTCGTCGTAGCTGTAGAGCTTGCAGACTGCCGGCCACGTGGTCAGCAGCTCTTCGGCGTGGTCGCTCAGCCAGGCGGCGAATCCCTTGCTGGTCTCGTCGGGGCTGACCGAGAGCACCGGAATGACCTGGGGGAGGCGCAGCGGCGCGAGTGCTGCGGTGACCGCGGTCGGGCCGACCCGGGCGACGCGGTCCCACGGGCATGCGGTGTTGACGGCGATCACGCCGCCTCGCATCGCGGAGAAGCGGTCGAGTCCCCGGGCGCCGGCGTCGAAGATCGGCCAGTGCACATCCGCGTCGTACAGGCCGGGCAGGACCCACCATGAGCTGCCGTCGATCGTCGTCTCGCCCGGAAGGTGCGCCACGGAGGTCTCGAGGTCTCGGTGTTCACCGCTGAGCGGATCGAAGAGGCCCTCGATCCGGAGGTTCGGGGCGGCGGTGGCAGGGCTGGATGCTGGTGACACGGGGACTCCTCGGTGCGGAAGATCTCGCATCATATATGACGTGTGTGATGCGTGACAGAGTGCAACCCCGGATTCCGCGTCGATCCGACCGGTGGTCGGACGGCGGTTGCTCAGATGTCGGGGGTGCTCATCAGCCGGGCCCGGGCCACCTCGACGGTGTCGCCCAGGTGGCGCAGCGCCAGTTCGACCGCCCGCTCGGGGTCGCGGGCCCGGTAGGCCGCGATCATCTCGGCATGGTCGGCGTTGGCCTGCTTCCGGCGACTCCTCGAGCCGCTGATCGACACTCCGACGTAGAGCGCCGAGAGGTCGGCGAGGCGGCCGAGGAAGTCCTGGTAGAGCGGCCGTCCGCTCGCTGCGTCGAGCACGTGGTGGAACTGCCGGTTGAGGTCGAGCCACAGGGCCGGATCGCTCTGGGTCTTCATCGACTTGTGCAGCGACTCCGCCAGGTCGAGCTGGTCGTCGGAGATGCGCTGGACGCCCTCGGACACGGTGCGGGCGGTCAACATGCTGCGGAGCTCGTAGATCTCCTCGAGCTCGTCGAGCGTCGGCTCGTGCACCGTGGCACCGCGGTACGGATCGAACTCGATCAGGCCCTCGCCGACCAGGTCCCGCAGCGCCTCACGGACGGGGGTCACGCTGACGGCCAGGCTCGCCGCGAGCTCGGACTGCACCAGCCGTGTGCCGCCGGGCAGCTCTCCCGAGAGGATCGCCTCTCGGAGGCGGTCGGTGACCGTGCGGTGCGCGGTGCGCACCACGCTGGGGCGGAGCACGGGCAGTCGAGACGTCGAGGCCGGTCCAGCCATGGGTGAGAGTCCTCCTCGAGGGGTGAGCCGTCGGGTGTCCCCCTCCCCTGCTCGGAGCGTACCCCAGGCGGGGGTCGGGCCTGATGGGGCGGCACATGCGCGTGCGAGTTCACGCGCAGGAAACCCTGGCCTCACCGATCAGCAACAATCCTGCACCACATGTCATATATGATGTAGGGAACCACATGGCGCTGGGTTCGGACCCGGCATGGATCGCTCAGGAGAACTGACACGTGAAGCTGGTTCGAATTCGTACCGAGCATGGAACGGTCACCGGTCGGGTCGACGGTGAGGTGGTGCACGAGCTCACCGAGTCACTCGACGAGCTGGTGAGGGGAGCGACGCCGACGCCGACGGGCCGCACGTCGCCGGTCGATCCCGCGATGCTGGCCGCGCCGCTGCCGGAGTCCTGCCGAGGCCTCCTCTGCACGGGCATCAACTACCTCGCCCACCAGGAGGAGTCGGCCGCCGAGTTCTCGGCCGACGTGCCCACCGATCCCATCTTCTTCTTCAAGACCGTCTCGGCGGTCGCCGACCCGTGCGCCGAGCTGCCGCTCGGCACGGGAGTGTCGGAGCAGTTCGACTGGGAGGTCGAACTCGGTGTCGTCATCGGCACCGGGGGGCGTGACATCGCCGTCGAGGACGCCGCCGAGCACATCTTCGGCTACACGGTCGTGAACGACATCACCGCCCGCGACCTGCAGAAGCGCCATCAGCAATGGCTGCTGGGCAAGAACGTGGACGCGTCCACGCCGGTGGGGCCGTGGATCGTCACGGCGGACGAGGTCGCCTTCCCGCCGGCCTTCCCGCTGTCGCTCGAGGTGAACGGCGAGACGATGCAGAAGTCGGACACCACGCTGATGATCTTCGGCATCGCCGAGCAGATCTCGATCCTCAGTCGCTCGATGACGCTGGAGCCAGGTGACGTGATCAGCACCGGCACGCCCTCCGGCGTGGGATTCACCCGCACGCCGCCGGTCTTCCTGGCCGAGGGCGACGTGGTCGAGGCGACCGTCGACGGCGTCGGCGTGCTCCGCAACATCGTCCGAACCGGCTCCGCTCCGACGACGGCGGGCGCCGTCGACGCGCTGGTCGAGGGCCGGCCCGCGTGATGCCTCGCACGGCGGACCGCACGCCGCTGCCGCCGCTCGGCTCCGCCGCCGCCCGGACGGTGCACGCGGACGTCGCATCGCGGATCCGTCAGGCGATCCTCGATGGCGATCTGTCTGCCGGCACCCGGCTGGTCCAGGCGGACCTCGCCGCGGCGCTCGACGTGAGCGTCACGCCGGTCCGCGAAGCCCTGCGTGGCCTCGCGAGCGAAGGACTCGTCGACTTCGACGCCTTCCGGGGCGCGGTGGTGCACTCCCCGACGCTCGACGAGATGGACGAGATCTACTCGATCCGTCGGGTGCTCACGCCGCTGTCGGTGGAGCGGTCGGTGGCCGCCGTGGCGCCCGAGGACCTCGAGCTCGCCCGATCGTTGTGCGACGAGATGGCCGAGTGCCGGGAGCAGGCGACATGGGTCGAACTGAACCGTCGGTTCCACCTCGCGCTCGACGGCTCGTCGCACAGCCCGCACCTGTCCCGTGTGCTCGCCCGGCTCGCCGACATGTCGGTGGTCTACGTCAACCTCTCGTTGGGCCCGGGGTCGGGCGGCGAACGTCGCGAGGACGCCGACGACGACCACCAGCGGCTGGTCGAGGCGTACGCCGCGCGCGACGTCGCCGACGCCAGCGCCATTGCGGTCGAACACCTCACCCGCACCATCGATGCCGTGCGCCGGGCGTTCCGCGCCGGCGTGGCCTCGGAACACATCCCCGCGCGGTCACCGCGCACCCGAACGACGACGGCCACCCCGGCCCAGGAGGAGCAACTCCGATGACCATCACCCCTGTCCGTGGACTGGGCAGCCCTGTCGGGCTGTACTCGCACGCAGTCCCGGTACCCCACGGCAAGCAGCTGCTCTGCGTGAGCGGGCAGCTCAGCGTCGACGCCGCTGGCGGCTCGGTCGCCGCGGGCGACTTCGACGCGCAGATGCGACAGGTGTTCTCGAACCTCTCGACGGTGCTCGCCGTCGCCGGAGGCTCGCTCGCCGACCTGGTGAAGATGACCACGTACCTGGTCGACCCGGACCACATCGACGACTTCTACCGGGTCCGTGAGGACCTCTTCGCCGAGTACTTCCCCGATGCCGTCTACCCGGGCAACACGCTGCTCGTGATCGGCCGGCTGGTCCGCCCCGAGTTCCTGATCGAGATCGAGGCTCTCGCCGCGATCGAGCCGATCACCACCGTTGAGGTTGCGTCATGACCGAAGCGGTGATCGACACCTACCCGAGTGGGTCCATGCTCGTGCGCGGCGGTCTCGTGGCGGACGACGCGGACGACGCCGGCGGCGCCTCCGGCGGGCTCTCCCGCGGCAGCGCCGTCTCGGCCGCTGGCATGTGGATGGGCGTCAGCGCGCTGCCGGCCGGACACGTCTCGCTGCTGCACCACCACGACGACCAGACCACGCTGGTCTGCGTCATCCGC
>JALYWI010000031.1 GCA_030852785.1 Actinomycetota bacterium | reverse complement strand
CTCGGCGCCGACGAGCACCCCGACCCTGTCGGGCAACTGCTCGAGGACCGATCCGAGCGGTGCCGCGTCGGCTGCGGGGGTGAGCGCGAGCACGGCCAGGCCGTCGCGGCCCAGGTCGCCGAGGATCGTCGGCCACGATTCGGGCCCGACCCGCGCGAAGGGAACCCGGAGCACGTGGCCGAGCGAGACCCGGGTCGCGCGTCGGTAGAGCGGATCGGCGGTCGTCGGGTCGAGGAGCACTGCATCGACCCCGAAGGCCGACGCGTTCCGGAAGAGCGCGCCGAGATTCTCGTAGTCGTTGACGGCTTCGAGCACGAGCACCCGGCGGGCACCGTCCAGGACGGCGTCGGGAGTCAGGGCCGTAGGCCGGTCGGCGACCCCGACGACCCCCCGGTGGAAGTGGACGCCGGTCACCTGCTCGAGTGCCGACTCGGGGATGGCGTAGACCGGCACGTCGGCGTCGACGATCGACTCGGCGCGCGCCGCGTGCTTGGTCGCGACGAGGGCGGATCTCACGGGGTAGGGCGACTCGGCGAGTGCCTCGAGTGACAGCCAGCCCTCGACGGTGAAGATGCCGGCGTTCCGCTCGACCCGTGCCCTGACGTTCGGCTCCCGGAGATGCCGGTAGTCGGACAGTCGGTCGTCGTCGAGGTCGTCCACCATCACGAGGGGCATGCCCCGAGCTTCCCATCGACACCCGCTCGCATCGAACCGACGAACATCAGCGTCTGGCTGTCGCGTGGAGCGGGTGACGAGAATCGAACTCGCGTATTCAGCTTGGGAAGCTGATGTTCTACCATTGAACTACACCCGCAATCGGCGCCGACTGTAGCCGCGACGACCCGTTCGCCGGTACTCGTTCCTCGGTCCGGCTGCCGGAGCCCGGGCGGCGAACCACTAGGTTCCGGGGCGTGATTCTCTCCGACCGGACCATCCGCGCCGAGATCGAAGCCGGGCGCATCGGCATCGATCCCTACGACCCGTCGATGATCCAGCCGAGCTCGATCGACGTGCGCCTCGACCACCGCTTCCTGGTGTTCCGCAGCCACACCCGCGCCGTCATCGACGTCAAGCAGGACCTCACCGACCTGACCGAACTGGTCGAGGTCGATCCCGACGGCGACAGCGCCTTCATCCTGCACCCGGGAGAGTTCGTGCTCGGCTCGACCGCCGAGCAGGTCACGTTGCCCGACGACCTGGTCGGTCGCATCGAGGGCAAGAGCTCGCTGGGCCGGCTCGGCCTGTTGATCCACACCACAGCGGGCTTCGTCGACGCGGGGTTCTCGGGGTACCTCACCCTCGAGTTCTCGAACGTCGCGACGTTGCCGATCACGCTGTACCCCGGCATGAAGATCGGCCAGATCTCCTTCCTGAAGATGGACGGTCCGGCCGAGGTCCCCTACGGCAGCGGCGAGCTCGGCTCGAAGTACCGCGGCCAGGTCGGTCCGACCGCCAGCCAGTACTGGAAGAACTTCGAGCGCTGACCTGCGCTAGTCCTCGCGGCGCGACCTCAGCAGCGCCGCCCCGATGCTCATCACCGATCCGACGACGACGAGCAGCGTGCCCATGATGCGAGCTCCCGTCGGCGTGCGGGGACCCCGTCCGGCGGTCACCAACACCGCGGTCGGGTCGACGACCGCGAAGAGTCCGAACGCGAGCATGGCGACGCCGTAGCCGCCGACCACGAGCGGGACCAACCACCCGGGGGGCTCGGGTATCAGCAGCGCCAGCCCGATCAGCAGCATCAGCGAGCACAGGGCGATGACGATCGGCCACTCCCACCAACCCCCGGAGTGCCCGAACGCGGCTCGGGCGATCATGGCGACGGCGATGCACGCCGTGACGGCGACGAAGACCCAACCGACGAGGCGGTCGCTCATGGCCTCTCCGTCGCGCCGGCGGCTCGGCGAGCGGTCCGCGCCGCGACGCGCGTCGCGGCGACGTCGGTGAGCGCATCGGCGAGCTGGGTCACGTCGACGGGGCGGACCAGCACCGCGTCGGCCGACGCCCCGAGGCCGAATCGTGCGTCGGACTCGTGGTCGACGAGTGCGACGACGCCGACGCCCGACAGGGCCGGTTCGGGACGGCTCCGCAGCGCGCCGACCAGGTCGGTGGTCGCGGCGATGCCGCGGCCTGAGTACGAGGCGAGCACCACCGCGACATCTTCGTGCAGCACGACGTCGGTGATCACCGAGGTGTCCGACGCGGACGCCGGGTGGAAGCCAGCGACCGACAGGAGCTGGCTCAACAGCAACGCCGTGTCGCGGTGGTCCTCGGCGATCAGCACGCGCGCTCCGGACGGAGGAGCGGTGATCACCGCTCCGTCAGCTCTCGTTGTCGAACTGCAGCGAGGCCCTCGCCGGCGGATCGGCGTTCTCGAGCGCCTCGAGCACGTGCATGGAGAGGTCGCCGACCTTGACCGCGCCGTCCTCGAGCCCCTGGGCCTTCACGCCGTCGTCGATCATGATGTAGCAGAACGGGCAGGCGGTCGCGATGCGGGTGGCACCGGTGGCGACGAGCTCCTCGGAGCGCTCCACGTTGACCTGCTTGCCGATGTTCTCCTCCATGAACATGCGGGCGCCGCCGGCGCCGCAGCACATGCCCTTGGTGCCGTTGCGACCGGCCTCGACGATCTCGACGCCCTTGAGGCTGCCGATGACGTTGCGGGGCGCCATGTAGATGTCGTTGTGGCGACCGAGGTAGCACGAGTCGTGGTACACCATGCGCTCTTCGAGCTTGGCGCCGGACATGTCGAGCTGCCCGGTCTCGATGAGCTCCTCGAGGAACTGCGTGTGGTGCAGCACCTCGTAGTGGCCGTCGAGCTGCGGGTACTCGTTGTCGAGGGTGTTGAAGCAGTGGGGGCACTGCGTGATGATCTTCTTCACGCCCATGCTGTCGAGCGTCTCGATGTTCTGCATGGCGAGCATCTGGAAGATGTACTCGTTGCCGGCGCGGCGGGCCGGGTCGCCGGTGCAGTTCTCGGCCGGGCCGAGGATGGCGAAGCTGACGCCCGCACGCTGCAGCAGCTTGGCCATCGACTGCGTGACCTTCTGGTTCTTGTCGTCGAAGGAGCCCGCACAGCCGACCCAGTAGAGGTACTCGGCTTCGAAGGGATCGCCGCCGTCGAGGATCGTGATGCCCTCGAGGTTCTTGGCCCAGACGGTGCGGTCGGACTGCGACATGCCCCAGGGGTTGCCGGAGTTCTCCATGCCGCGGAAGGCGTTGCCCAGCTCGGTCGGGAAGTCGGACTCCATCAGCGTCAGGTAGCGGCGCATGTCGAGGATCTTGTCGAGGATCTCGATGTTGACCGGGCAGTTCTCGTCGCAGGCCTTGCACGAGGTGCAGGCCCAGACCTCTTCGGGGGTGATGCGCTCGAAGAGCGAGGGCGCCGAGATGACGATGTCGGCGTCGACGCCGATCGGGGGCGACACGACCGGCGAGCCGGTGGCGGCCATGACCTCGCCGGTCTTGAGGACGATCTCACGCGGGTCGAGCGGCTTGCCGGTGGCGTGCGCCGGGCAGACCGAGGTGCAGCGGCCGCACATGGTGCAGGCGTCGGTGTCGAGCAGCTGCTTCCAGGTGAAGTCCTCGACGAGCGAGGCGCCGAAGCTCTCGAGCTCGGTCTCCATGAGGTTCGGCATGGGCTTCATCGCGCCCTTCGGCCGGTCCTTCTCCGAGAGGTACATGTTGAGCGGCGAGGTGAAGATGTGGCGCAGCATCGTCGTCGGGAGGATGACGAGGAAGGCGACGAAGCTGAAGATGTGGGCGATCCACATGGCCTGGTACCAGCCGGTGATCGAGTCGACGTTCTCGACCAGACCCGACAGCGGGTAGCCGATGAACGACCACTGCTCGAACGACGGGCGACCCTGGGCGGCGATGCGGAACATCTCGGCGCCGAAGCCGGTGACGCCGATGGCGAGCAGCGTGCCGAGGATGATCATGTGCTCGGGCTTCGACTTGATGCGGATGCGGTACGGGCGCTGCACGTAGCGGCGCACGATCGCCCACACGACACCGGTGAGGAACACGGCGCCGGCGAGGTCGCCGAAGAAGGCGTAGGCCTCGTAGATGGTGCCGTGGAGGAACTTCATCGACTCCGGCACCTGGTGGTTGATCTCGAGCACGGTGGTGACCGCGGCGAGACCGATGAAGCCGAAGTAGATCATCGAGTGCATGATCCCGGCGGCGGGATCGCGCAGCAGGGTCTGCATGTAGAGCCCGGCACGGAGCTTCGCCATGCGGGCCTTGGCGTTCTTCGGGGTGATGTCGCGCTTGTCGGGGCCGCCGCGCTGCCAGTTGCGGACCCGGTTGGCGAACATGACGCCGCCGTAGATGAACATCACCGGCAGGATCGTGTAGAAGGCGAGCTTCACCGGTCCCGGGATGAACTCGAAGACCTCCCGCTGGACGGCGGAGTCGTCGTGGAAGGCGAAGACCGTCGCGGTCACACCCGAGATCGCGGTGACCACGCCGAAGCCGAGGCCGATGAGGATCGAGATCTGGAACGGACGGATGCGCTTGGGTCCGGGGACCTCTTCGATGTCGTCCGCAGCGTGGGTCGTGTCTGTGGCGCTCATAACAGACCGGAACCTACCGGACGGGCTAGTGACTGAGCGATTGCTCGGACTCCCGCAGCCGGCGTGCGAGTGAGACCAGCAGCTTGTGGGCGAGCGTCGGGATCTCGTCGAGCACCGCGTTGAAGGCCGGTTTGGACAGCACGAGCACCGACATGTCGCTCGTCGCGGTCACCGTGGCGGACCTCGGTCCGCCGTCGAGCAGGGCGAGCTCGCCCACGTGGTCGCCCGGTCCGAGCTCGGCCTCGACCACGCCGTCCTTCGAGACCGACGCCGTGCCGTCCACGATGATGAACGCCTCCCGACCGACGCCACCCTGCGTCGTCAGCTCGGTGCCGGCCGGGACCTGGATCTCGTCGGTCGCCCGTGCGAGCCGCTGCAGGTCCCGCTTCGAACAGGCCGAGAAGAGCGGCAGGCCGGCCAGCTGATCAGCAAGTCGTGACATGGTCGAGGATGCTACGGCGGGTGCCTCCGCCGATGCCTCGAGTCGCGGTGCGCGGTGCTCGGTGTGTGGGACGTCGCCGTTCGCGCGGTCTCAGTTCGGGCTCGGTTCGGTCGTGAGCAGGCCGCTGGGGCTGGCGCCGTCGGCTGTGGCGGGGTGGTGGGCGAGTCGGCCGTTGAGGAACGCGGCGTCGAAGCAGTCCCAGTCGATCCGGTCACCACTCCACAACGAGCCCGCACCGTCCGCGGCGATGTCGAGGCCGTGGCGGCGGTGGCGTTCGACGAGCTCGGCGGTCTCGCCGCACAACCGTGCAGCCGCAGGGTCCGCGATCACGCCGTCGGGGCGGCGGAACGTGTGATCCGACGCGGTGCCGGTGAGTTCCCAGCGCCGGTCATGGATCGC
>JALYWI010000025.1 GCA_030852785.1 Actinomycetota bacterium | reverse complement strand
TCGTCGGCCGACTCGGGATCACCTCCGACGCGGTCGCGTCGCCGACTCCGCAGTGGCTGGTCGTGCTGGCCGGCGGCATCGCCGTCGGAGGGCTCGCCATCGCCAGGTCCATGCCGCTCGAGTTCGTGCTGCCCACGGTGGGCCTGGGCTGCGCGGCGCTGCTCACCTCCCGTTCGATCGGCGACGTCGGAACGGGGCTGTCGCTCGGCGTGTTCGTCGCCGCGGGGCTCATCGGTCTCGGTGCACAGCTGGCGGCACGGCTGCAGGCCACCTCTGCCACCGTCTACACATCGGTCGCGGTCTTCGTGCTCGTGCCCGGCGTGCGGTTCTACCGCTCGATGCTCGCCTTCTCCCAGGGCGACTCCTCCGTCGGCGTCGACCTGTTGATCGAGGCGCTCGGCGTGTCGGCGTCGATCGCGGCCGGCATCGCGCTCGGCGTGGCGGTCGGTCGATCCGTCCCCGCTCCTCGGCCGGCGGTCCGTGTCTGGCAGCGGACGCGACCGCCGCGCCTCGGTGGTTCCACGATCGGACCACGGCGGTCAGCTTCACCCGGGCACACGGGCCTGAGAGACTCAGGTGGGTGACCCCGGAGCCCTCGGACCATCGCACGACGACCCCACGGGAGAGGTCGACATGAGCGACGACGTCGGCTCGGCGGAGCCGCGACGGACGGTGTTGCTGATCGAGGACGACCGTGACCTCCGCATGACCTTGAGCGTCATCCTCGAGGACGAGGGGATGACGGTCGAAGGGCACCCGACCGGCGAGGCGGCACTCGCACGGATGGACCTGCTCGATCCCGACGTGGTGCTGGTCGACCTGGGTCTGCCCGGGATGAGCGGGTTCGACGTGGTGGCCGCGATTCGTGAACGGTCGGACATCCCGGTCGTCATCCTGACCGCCCGAGGGGACAGCGCCGACGTCGTGGCGGGGCTCGGCGCCGGCGCGGATGACTACGTCACGAAGCCGTTCGTGGTCGGCGAGCTGGTCGCTCGGCTCCGGGCCCACCTTCGTCGGGCGCCATCCGGGCCCGAGGCCGTCGGCGAGGTGCAGGTCGGCGAGCTCCGGCTGAGCCCCCGCCGCGGCGAGGCGACGGTCCGCGGTGCAGCGGTGCACCTGACGAAGACCGAGCTCCGGGTCCTCCTCACGCTCGCCGGTGCAGCGGGCGACGTGGTGTCCAGGGAGCAGCTGCTCGCTCGGGTGTGGCGCTACGACTACCTCGGCGACTCACGGATGGTCGACGCGCAGATCCGGCGGATCCGCCTCAAGATCGAAGCGGATCCGGCCAACCCGCAGATGCTCGTGACGGTCCGGGGCGCCGGCTACCGGTTGGTCGGCTCGTCGGACAGCAGCGAGGCGTAGTCGCTCCGCGTGACCGGACGCTGCACGAGTGCCCCGTCGGGGACGGGCACCTCGAGCGGTTCGCCACCCCTGAGGAACTCCACGTGCGACACGCCGGGGACCGAGGTGAGGGTGGCGACGATCTGACCGAGCGCCAGCACCTGGTCCGATCCCGCAGCATCCGAGAAGGCGCCCGACAGGTCGACGGTGACAAATGCCCCGTCACGTGAGACGGCGCGGATCGCTCCGGATCTGGAGACCGCGGAACGCACCTCTGCGGATCGGCCGGCGTTGTCGGGTCCACGCTCGAGCAGCGTCACCAGACGTTCGACGTCGGGAGCGGTCTCGAACGTGATCGCTTCCGGCACGAGCAGCTTGTCGCGGATCCAGAACACCGCGACGTCCGCCAGCTCGGGCGTCGGTCGGTCGATGCCGGAATCGGGCGCCGTCGTCGTCGACGCGCGGAGCGCCGCCGGGAGCTCGTCGTCAGCGATGATCCGCACGTCGTCGCGGGGGACACCGCAGGCCGCGCCCCAGATCGTCACCGCCGCCATCAACGCCGCTGCCATCAGGGCGGTCGCGGGCCGCGCACGCCGGCCGGTCCCATGGTGCGATCTCATGTGCGGAGGTCCTCGCTGTCCGACGCGGCCTGCAGCTCCTCGGTGACGAGCGGCAGCTCGACACGGAACCGGGAGCCACGATGGGGTGGGTCCACGACGACGACCGTGCCGCCCATCGCTCGTGCGTTCTCCCACACCAGCGACAGTCCGAGACCCGTGCCCTTCGGCGAGTCCGGAGCGACCGCCGCCGACCCTCGACGGAACCGCTCGAAGAGCAGCTCCCGTTCGTCGTGCTCGATCCCCGGTCCACGGTCATCGACGTCGATCTGCCACCCGGTCGCGGTCGACGACACGCCCAGGCGGACGCAGCCGCCCGCGTACCGCTCGGCGTTCTCGAGGAGGTTGCGGACGATGACCCGTAGCCGGCGTGGATCGGTCGGCACCCTCGCGGGCAGGTCGGGGTCGATGTCGACCAGGTCGGGGTCGAGATCCGATTCCTCGGCGACGGCGCACATCACCATCGTCAGATCGACCCATTCGACCTGGACGTCGGCGATGCCGGCTTCCAGACGTGACAGGTCGAGGATCTCGAGCAGCACCTGGCTGAAGTGGTCGACCTGGCTCTGCAGCACCCGCACCGCGTTCCTGCCGTGGTCGGTCATCTCGCCGGAACGCCGGTCGATGATGTGCACCGCGGATGTCAGCGCCGTCAGCGGGGTGCGGAGCTCGTGCGAGACGTCCGCCGCGAACCGGCGTTCCCTCCGTATGCGTGCATCGAGTGCGACGGCCATGTTGTTGAACGAACGGATCAGCGGCTGCAGATCCGGGTCGTTCTCCGCCGGTAGGCGGGCCGACATGTCGCCCTCGGTGATCCGTTCCGCTGCGTGGGTGACGTCGCTCAGTGGGCGCAGCACCCGGCGACTGGTCGCCACGCCGAGCGCCGCCGAGGCGAGCGCGGTGATCGCTGCGGCGATGACCAGGGAGTTGCGGATCGCGGTGAGCGTCGAGTCGAGCTCGACCAGGGGGAACACCTGGTAGAAGTCGGTGCCGGACCGAGGCAGCGGGACCCCGACGACGACTCCCGGTGGGGCGTCGCCCGAGCTGAGCGCCAGTGCGGCGTTCCCCTCCGCCACCAGCGCTCGGAGCTCGGCGGGCACATCGCCCGCACCCACGCCGACGACGGCACCGCTCCAGCGTCCGCTGTCGTCGATGAGGACGGGACGCACCGGGTCCGAGGTCTCCCGGAGCACGTCGGCCACCGACGCGGGTTCTTCGGCCAGTGCCCCGTCCAGGAAGCGGGCGTTCACGAGCGCTTCGCGTCGGACCATGTCGAGGCGCTTGTCGACGAGGTAGCTGCGCGACAGCTCGTACGCGATGAATCCGAGGGCGACCGACACCGCCAGGCCACCCAGCGCGATCGCCGCGGCGCTCCGGGCACGGAGCCCGAAGATGGCGGTGGGTCGACGGATCCGGCCAACCTCGGCACCGGGATCGTTCCCGGTCGGGCGTCGACCGTCTGCCATCGCTGCTCCTCGTGTCGTCGGACCGGTCCTTCGTCCCGACGAGCTTTACCCAGCGGACGGGCTCGACCCGCATCTGCGGCGAGACCGTCGCGAGGTCGTTACAACTCCGCACGTGACGACTGGGCCCCGCATCTGCAGGGCCCCCTCGTGTCGTCGTCGGATGCCGTCGTCGGGGCCCTCGGGGCCGACTACCGGACCACGAGCGTGCGGTGCATGCCGTGCTCGAAGTGCGGCAGTCCGTCCGCCATCGCCGGGATGAAGCACACCACGTCGTACTCGCCGGGGGTGAGCGTCACCGTGAGCTCCCCGTCGGCCGGCGCGCCGGGGCCGGCGATCAGTGTGCCGACCATCTCGACGGCGCCCTTGATGCCCTCGGGACCGAGCTCGAACAGCTCCGGCAGCGGACGGTCGTCGGTGTTGCGGAAGATCGAGATCTCGTGGGCCTCGACCCCTGCGTTGTGGAAGGTCATCGGGTAGGTCCCCGCCGGCAGCTCGTCAGGGAGACCGCTCCACTCGTACTCCGTGGCCTCGATGTCGAGCCTCGTCGGAGCGGCCGCCGATGTCGGCGGCGCCGCATCCTCGACCCCCTCGTCGGGATGACCGACATGCGCGATGGCGGCGGGCGAGTCCTGCGACGACGACCCGTCGTCATCGCTCGAACAGCCGGCGGCGGGGACGAGCGCGAGCCCGAGCACCGCCAGGCCACCGGCAACCCGTGCGGCCCTCATGACGCCACGGCCATCGGAGCCATCGGCGCGCCGAGTGCAGCGGTCGTCAACCGGTCGTGACCACGGCGGGTCGCGATCCAGAGGAGCTTCATCACCGACGGTGCGCTGTCGAGCAGATGCCGGCGCTCGCGGTCGTCCGCGTTCGCCATCAGCCACGGGACGGTGAACCTCAGCTCCTCGAACTTCGGGTTGGCCAGCGCCTTGCCCTCGACCTCGTCGTACTCGGCGGCGTCCATGTGCCGGGTGAACAACGGCAGGATCTCGGCGTCCTCGAAGTCGAGGTGGCGGTCCATGAGGCCCTCGAGCTCGGCGGTCCGCTCGACGGCTCCGGCGATCGCCCGGTCGAAGGGGGTCGTCATGGTGGCGAGCTCGCCGATGGCGGTGCGGGTGTCCACGATCAGCTCGCTGAGGTAGCGGTGCTCGTCGTCGATGCGATCGAGGTAGCCACGCAGGCTGGGCAGGTGCTCGAACAGCGCGGGGAAGAAGAAGTCGTCCTCGACGGTGTGATGGGTGTGCAGCTCGGTCTCGAAGCCGGCGTACCAGCGAGCGAGCTGGGCGCCGCGGCTGCGTCGATCGTCGTCGGTCACCTCGGCCACCGCGGCGGACAGTCGAGCGGTGCTCTGACGGATCGCCCGGTGAACCAGGTGATAGGTGGTGAGGTCGGGTGTGTTCATGGTGCCTCCTCGGCTTGTAGGTTCTGCCGACACCGTCGCAAGCGGGCCTTGGAGCCCATGGTCGAAGGGCAGGCCCGAACTTGGAGTCCGCTTGGAACCTCTCCTTCACGCTGCTCGGCGGCCTGTCGGCGGACCGCTCCGGTGTGCCGGTCGAGCTCGGCGGACCCAAGCAGCGCCTCGTCCTGGCGCTGCTCCTGCTCGCCGAAGGTGCGCCAGTCGGAACGGCGCGACTCGTCGACGGCGTGTGGGGCGAGGACGTGCCGGACCGGGCCGAATCGTCGCTGCAGGCGTACGTCTCCAACCTCCGCAAGGTCCTCGAGCCCGACCGTGCCCCGCGCACGCCTCCGACCGTCCTGGTCACCCGACCCGGCGGATACGCGCTCGAGATCGACCGGACCCAGTGCGACGTCACCCGGTTCGTCGATCTGACGAGCGTGGGGATCGACCACCAGCGTCTCGGTCGTTCTGCCGACGCGGTGCTCGCGCTCGGCGAGGCGACCTCGATCTGGCGACCGCTGCTGCCGGAGTTCGCCGACGTCGCAGCGATCGAGGCGACCTCTCGTCGCATCGAGGCGCTCGCGGTCGAAGCGCACGTGCATCTCTTCGCGGCACGCCTCGATCTCGGTGAGTCGTCGTCGCTCGTCGCCGACCTCCGCGGAGCGCTCGAGGACACCCCGCTCGACGAGCGACTCTGGGCGCATCTGTCGCTGGCGCTCTACCGGTCGGGCCGCCAGACCGACGCACTCCGCGCCCTCGGCGAGGCCCGGCGCATCCTCGGTGAGGAGGTGGGCGTCGAGCCGGGCCCGGCGCTCCGGACGCTCGAGGCGGACATCCTCGAACAGTCGCCCTCGCTCATCTGGGTGCCCGTCCCGCCGGTCGCCCGAGACGCTGCACCTGCGGTCTCCGTCGCCGCGGCCCCTTCCGCCTCGGCCACCGCCGAGGGCATCGCCGAGGGCATCGCACCGGCTGATCGACCGCTGTTCGTGGGACGTGACCGCGAGCTCGACGTGCTCGACCACGCCCTCCGACGGGCCGCCGGGGGCGAGGGGACGACCGTGGTCATCAGCGGCGAGCCCGGCATCGGCAAGACCCGGCTGGCCGAGGAGCTGGTGCACTCGGCTCGACCGCTCGGCATGGCCGTCGCATGGGCCCGCTGTCCCGAGAGCGCGGCGACCAGCTCGTTCTTCGCGATCACCGAGGTGGCGTCGCAGCTGGCCGAGCAGGGGGTCGTCGACCTGACCGGGCGACTCGGCTTCGAGGTCGTGACCGAGGACGACGACCGCATCGCCATCTACCGGCGGACCACCGACGTGCTGCGGGCGATGACCCGACCCGCCGTCGTCGTGCTCGACGACCTGCAGTGGGCCGATCCCGGCACGCTCCGCCTGCTCGAGTTCGTCGCGGGTGAGCTGCGGGCGCTCCCGATCGCCGTCGTCATCACCACGCGCCCCGTCGCCGGCGACTCGCCCGAACCGCTGCGGGACTGCCTCAGTGAGCTCGCTCGCTTCGCGGGCGCCGTGCGCGTCGACCTCGACGGTCTCGACCTCGACGCCATCGCCACGTGGCTCGACCGTCGCACCGACGGCGACGTCGCACCCCGCCTCGCGGAGCTGGTGCACGACCGCAGCGGCGGCAACCCGTTCTTCGCCCAAGAGCTCGTCGAGCTGCTCGTCGGCGAGGGACGCCTCGACGCACTCGACGCCGCACGGGTCCCGGCCGCGGTCTCCGGGGTGGTCCGGCGGCGAGTCGGCCGGCTCCCGGACGACTCGCAGCGACTCCTCTCGATCGCGTCGGTCGTCGGCCGCTCGTTCGACCTCGACGTCGTCGCCCGGGTCGCGTCCTCGACCCTGACCGAGGTGCTCGACGCCCTCGACGCCCCGGTCGACGCGGGCCTCGTCGGGCCGGACCCTTCAGGGCCGACACGCTTCCGGTTCTCGCACGCGCTCGTGGCCGAGGCACTCGAGACCGAGCTCTCGCCGTCGCGGCGTGCCCGGCTCCACGCGGCGACCGCCGAGGCGCTCGCGTCGCTGCGTGCGGCCACGCTCGAGGGTCACGTCGCCGAGTTGGCCCACCACGCGCTCGCCGGAGCGATGGCCGGCTCCGCTCCCGACGCCGTCCGCTGGTCGGTGATCGCCGCAGCGCGCGCCGAGGAACGCCACGCACCCGAGGACGCCGCCGCCCACTACGAGCGGGCACTGGGCGTGGTCGACCTGGCCGTCCCCGGCGAGTTGCGGCCCCGCTTCGACCTGCTGCGATCCCTCGGCCGCGCCTGGGTCGCGGCCGGCTCGGAGGAACGTGCACAGGCCGTGCTCGCCGACGCGATCGAGGTCGCCGACCAGCTCGACGACGTCGACGCCATGGTCTCGTGCGCACTCGACCTGGTGCACCCGACGCTGTGGCAACCAGGGGAGTACCGGGGGACGAACGAGCGGCTCGTCGCGGCGGTCGATCGTGTGCTCGTCCGACTCGGTCCGGACGGCGACCCCAGGGCGCGGGCGCTGCTGTCGGGATTCCGCGCCAACCTCACGTACTACGTGACCTCGGCCCGGGAGCTCGACGACCGCAGCGCCGCCGCGGTCGCGCTGGCTCGCACGACCGGTGACGACGACCTGCTCGCACGAGTCCTGGTGCAGCGGCTGCAGGCGATCTGGTTCGCGCGGAACGCGGCGCGCCAGCTCGAGATCGCGGACGAGGCGTTGATGCTCATCGAGCGTGCCGGCCTGGATCACCAGTTGCGGGCGGTCGCCGAGCTGCAACGGATCTGTGCGCGCTACCAGCTGGGCACCTACGACCCTGCGGAGCTCGAGCACGTCTCGGCCCTGACCCGTTCGCACGGCTCGCCGATCCAGGTCCTCGAGGTCGACGCGTTCGCTGCCGCCCGGCTCGCCTGCGAGGGCCGCTACGTCGAGGCCCGGCGGACAGCGGTCGACGCCGAGGAACTGTTCCGCCGCACCGCACGGCGCAGCGACGCCGCGGTGCTGTTCGGGTCCAACCTCATGTCGTTCCTCGACCGGGGCATGCTCGACGAGATCGTCGAGATGACCGGCGCGGTCACCGACAGCAACTTCGGGCAGTCCTCGACCGAGATGATGGGGTTCGTCCTCCTGGAGTTCGGGATGCCCCTCGAGGCCCGGGCCGCCGTCGGGCCGGCCGGTTCGCTACCCGACATCCCGGATGACTGGATGTGGCTCTCGACGACCTGCAACGCAGCGATGGTGCGGGCGGCGCTCGCCGACGTCGAGGCCAGCACCGTGCTCTACGAGCGGCTGGTCCCGTTCTCGGGTCAGGTCTGGATCGTCGGTTCGGTGCCGGTGTGCGGCTGCGTGGACCTGGCGCTCGGCCGTCTCGCGGCGACGTTGGGGCGGCCCGAGGACGCGCTCGCCCACATCGACGTCGCGATCGCGGTCGACGACGCCATGGGGGCTCGTGCGTGGCTCGCCCGATCACTCGAGGCGAGGTGGGACCTCACCGGCGACCCTGGTGACCACCGGGCGGCACTCGAGCTCGCCACGGCGATCGGATGCGTCCCGGTGCTCCGGCGACTGCAGGACGGCTGAACCTTCTCCCGACGAGCGTCGGGGGCGGCTGCGTAGCATCGCCACATGTCGATCCAACTGCTCCCCACGCCGGCTCCTCCCGGCGAACCACCGACCGATCCGGTGGCGGTGACCGAGGCGTTCCTGGCGTCGCTCGCGGAGTCCGACGTCGACGCGGCGGTCGGGTACCTCTCGGCCGACGTGCACTACGTGAACGTCGGCTTCCCGGCCATCGACGGCGCTCGTCGTGTGCACCGTGCCTTCCAGCTCCTGACCCGCCCCGACGTCGGGTTCGAGGTGTACCTGCACGCCATCTCGGCCGACGGACCGGTGGTCCTGACCGAACGCACCGACGTCATCCGACTCGGACCCGTCCGGCTGCAGTTCTGGGTGATGGGACGCTTCGACGTGCACGACGGCCGCATCACGCTGTGGCGCGACGGCTTCGACGTCGCGGACCTGCTCAAGGCGACGGCCCGGGGGCTGGCCGGAGCCGTGCTGCCGGCACTTCGCCCGAAGGCGCCGGCCAGCCTGGTCGACGCGCCGGGACGCTGAACCACCCTCGACCGGAGCACCACATGGCACCGCTGATCTACACCGCGCTCGCGTCGCTCGACGGGTACATCGAGGACGATCGGGGCAACTTCGACTTCGCCTTCCCCGATCCCGAGGTGCACGCGCTCGCCAACGACCTCGAGGCGAGCACCGGCACCCATCTCTACGGGCGGGGCATGTACGAGACGATGGCCGTCTGGCAGGACGTGACCGAGGGGCCCGAGGTGTCGCCCGAGGAGGTCGACTTCGCCAGGACCTGGCGCGAGCTCGACAAGGTCGTCTACTCGAGCACTCTCGACGAGGTCTGGACGCCCCGCACCGAACTCGTCCGCGAGTTCGACGCCGCAGCGTTGCGCGATCGGCTCGAGGCCGCCGATCGAGACGTCAGCATCAGCGGTCCCGGCCTGGCGCAGCACGCGTTCCGTGCAGGGCTGGTCGATGTGGTGCACCTGTTCCTTTTCCCCGTCATCGTCGGTGGCGGCAAACCCGGTCTGCCGCGGGACGTCCGGTTGGACCTGGAGCTCGTCGACGAGCTCCGCTTCACCAGCGGTGTGGTCCACCTGCACCTGCGCACTCGCTGAGAACCGGGCCCCGACGATGCCGGGTGCCTACACTTCGCCCGTCACATCGGACGGCGATCGCACTCCGTCCCCGGGTCTCGAGGAAGGGGACACCGTGCAGCTGTTCGCCGATGCACTCCATGAGGACTTCGCAGGGCTGGCCACCGCGTGGGCCTCTGTCGGCGCCGCCGACCACGGTGAGATCCTCGCCATCGCCGCGGCGTTCCCCGACGGCGGCGACGATGCGGCGTTCTACGACGCCTGGTCGGGCGCCGCCGCCCGGCATCTGGAACGAGCCGATGCCGCGCTGGTCGGCGGCCACGAGCACACCGCACGGGGCCACCTGATGCGCGCTGCGGCCTTCTACGGCGTGGCGATCAAGCCGTGGTTCGGGACACCCGTCGACCCCAGGATGACCGCGGGCTTCGACGGCTGCACCGCTGCGTTCGACCGCGCCATCGTGCTCGGGCCGCGCCCGGCCGAACGCCTCACCGTGCCCTTCGACGGCCTCGAGTTGCCGACGTGGTTCGTGCCGGCGCTCGACAGCGCACCCGGTGAGACGAGGCCGCTCGTCATCGTGAACAACGGCTACGACGGCACGTTGCCCGAGAACTACTTCGGCATCGGCGCCGCAGCGCGCGAGCGCGGGTATCACGTCGTGCTGTTCGACGGGCCCGGTCAGGGCGCGCTCCTGGTGCACGGCGGCACCGCACTGATCCCGGACTGGGAGCGGGTGGTGACCGCCGTGGTCGACGCGGTGGTCGGACGCGACGACGTCGACAGCGACCGCATCGCGCTGCACGGGTGGAGCCTCGGCGGCCACCTGGCGCCTCGGGCGGCGACCGCCGAGCACCGGCTCGCCGCGGTCGTCGCCGATCCGGCGCTGTGGGGCATCCTCGACGGGATGAAGGGCCTCGTCGCGGCGATGGGATCGCCGGAGCTGGTCGACGGCCTTCCGGAGCTGCCCGACGAGGTGCTCGCGAGGATGACCTCGATCATCGAGGGCGACCGGGCGCTGTCCTGGAAGATCATCCGGCGCGGGTACTGGGTGCACGGCGTGGACGACCTGCAGGGCTACCTGCGCGCGGCTGCGGAGTTCACCCTCGACGGTCGGGCGACCGACATCCGCTGCCCGCTGCTCGGCACGACGAACGCCGGCGACCCGCTGTCGTCGGGCGCCCAGGCGTTCGTCGATCGACTGACGTGCCCCGCCACGCTGATCGAGTTCGCCGAGATCGACGGCGCCGCGGGGCACTGCGAGCTCCAGAACCGGTGGCTGCTGAACAACACCGTGCTCGACTGGCTCGACGACACACTCGGCTGAACGCTCGTCGATCGAACGCGGCCCGCCCTCACCACGCTCAGCCCTCACCGCGCCTCAGCCCTCGCGGCGGGGGAGGCGCACGTCGAGCCAGTCGGCATCCGCAACGAAGCCGGCGGACTCGTACAGCGGCCGCCCGTCGGGCGTGGTGAAGAGCAAGAGCCGGTGCACCCCGAGCTCCTGGGCCGAGGCGACACAACACTCGAGCAGCCGTCGTCCGAGACCCGCCCCCCGTTCGGTCGGCTCGACGTACATGTTGATGAGGTAGCCGTCGGTCGAGCGTGGGTCGTCGGGCATCGGCGCCATGTCGAGCAGCAGCATCGAGAGCACGCCGACGTGGTGGCCGTCGTCGTGCTCCGCCAGCCACGAGCGGATCGTGCCGGCCCGTTCGTGCCGTTCGAGGAACTCGCGGGTGCGTGGCTCGAAGTCCGGCGGGACATCGCGGGGGTGCACCCCTCGGTGCTCCGCCATGAAGCGCAGGCGCAACGCGCAGACGGCATCGAGATCGTCGAGGCCGGCGAGTCGTACGCGCATGTCGCGAGTGTGCCGCCGGGTGACGTGACGCGCCGCACGAGTTCCAAAGAAGGTGTTGTATCGAGATGTATCGCGATATATCGTTAACTTCGTCAAGAACGATGAACGTCGGAACGGAACCGCCGGTCCGCACGACAGGAGTGATCGAAGGAGATCGACCTGATGGAACACGACAACGAACAGTTCGAACGCACCGGTGCCCGCCGCGGCGGGCGCCGGGGTGGCAGTTTCGGCGACGGCCGAGGAGGGTGGGACGCCGACGGCCGAGGTGGCTGGGACGGCGAGCGTGGCGGGCGCTTCAACCGCGGTGGACGCGGCGGCCCGTTCGGCGGGCCACGAGGCGGCGGATTCGGCCCGCGGGGCGGTGGCCGCATGAAGCGTGGCGACATCCGCACCGCGGTGCTCGTCATCCTCTCGGAGCAGAGCGGTCACGGCTACCAGATCATCCAGGCGCTCGAGGAGAAGACCGCCGGCGCCTGGCGACCGAGCCCCGGATCCGTGTACCCGACGCTCCAGCTGCTCGAGGACAGCGGCCTCGCGACCTCGTCGGAGCAGGACGGCAAGCGGGTGTACTCGATCACGGACGCCGGTCGCGTCGAGGCGGAGCAGAAGGTCGAGGAGGCAGGTCGCCTGCCGTGGGAGGGCTCGCACGACGGCGGACCACGCCACGCGATGATGCAGCTGCAGCTCGCCGCCCGAGCGGTCTTCGCGGACGGCAACCCCGCCAGGATCGAGGCAGCGACCGAGATCCTCGACGACGCCCGCAAGCGGCTCTACCAGCTGCTCGCCGAGTGAGCCCGGGGTCGGCGTCGTTGCCGCGCTGACCAAGGATTCTGGGTGTCGTGGCGTCGGTAGCCTCGATGGCGGAACAGGAGCCCTCGATGTCGATCACGCCACCGCAGCAACCGGCAGCGCCGGACGAACCCACCGACTCGGGTGAGGACGGCACCGTGACGCCGCCCAAGCGCTTCGCCGCCGGTCTTCCCGGCGTGGTCGCAGGCGGCAGGGCCGCCCTCACGCAGATGGGTGCCACCCGTTCGGTGCGCACGCTGCTCAAGGTCAACCAGACCGACGGGTTCGACTGCCCGGGCTGCGCCTGGCCCGAGTCGCTGCACCGGTCACACGTCGAGTTCTGCGAGAACGGGGCGAAGGCGGTCGCCGAGGAGGCGACCCGTCGTCGCGTCGGGCGGGACTTCTTCGCCCGCCACTCGGTCGACGACCTGCGCACCCGGACCGAGCACTGGTTGGGGCAGCAGGGTCGGCTCACCGAGCCGATGGTCCTGCGGCCGGGAGGTTCGCACTACGAGCCGATCGAATGGAGCGACGCGTTCGAGCTGATCGCAGACCAGCTCCGCTCGCTCGACGACCCCGACGAGGCGGTCTTCTACACCTCGGGGCGCACCAGCAACGAGGCGGCGTTCCTCTACCAGTTGCTGGTCCGCCGCTTCGGCACCAACAACCTGCCGGACTGCTCGAACATGTGCCACGAGTCCTCGGGACGGGCGCTCGACCAGACCATCGGCATCGGCAAGGGGTCGGTCACCCTCGACGACGTCGAATCGGCGGACGTGATCTTCGTCGTCGGACAGAACCCCGGGACGAACCATCCGCGCATGCTCACCACGCTCGAGTCGGCGAAACGTCGCGGCGCGACGATCGTGACGGTCAACCCGCTGCCCGAGGCCGGTCTGCTCGCGTTCCGCAACCCGCAGAAGGTCAGGGGCGTGGTCGGATCGGGCACCGCCTTGTCGGACCACCACCTGCAGGTCCGCATCAACGGCGACCTGGCGCTCTTCTCGCTGCTCGGCAAGCGGTTGCTCGAGGACGACGCCCGGCGAGGTGACGTGCTCGACCACGACTTCATCGCCGAGCACACCGACGGCTTCGAGCAGTGGGCCGAGCACCTCGGCGGGCTCGACGCCGAGGAGCTGCGTTCGGCGTGCGGCATCGGCGCCACGCAGATCGAAGCGGTGCACCGAGCGGTGGTCGGGTCGGACTCGGTCATCATCTGCTGGGCGATGGGTCTGACCCAGCACCGCAACTCCGTCGCCACCATCCGAGAGGTCGTGAACTACCTGCTGGCCCGCGGGAACATCGGTCGGCCGGGTGCCGGGGTCTGTCCGGTCCGAGGGCACAGCAACGTGCAGGGCGACCGGACGATGGGCATCTTCGAGCACCCGCCGGCGTGGCTGCCGCGCCTGGGCGAGGTCTTCGGCTTCGAACCGCCCCGCGACGTCGGCTTCGACACCGTCGCATCGATCGAGGCGATGGCCGACGGCCGGGCGAAGGTGTTCATCGGCATGGGCGGCAACTTCGTGTCGGCCGCACCCGACACCGCCGCGACCGCCGCCGCGCTCCGACGGTGCGAGCTCACCGTGCAGGTCTCGACCAAGCTCAACCGCTCGCACCTCGACGGCGGCGAGGTCGCGCTCATCCTCCCCGCCAGGGGCCGCACCGACCGGGGCCCCGAGGTCAGCGTCGAGGACTCGATGGGCATGGTGCACCTGAGCCGGGGCACGCTCGAACCGCCCGCACCGACGGTGCTCTCCGAGGTCACGATCATCTCGAGGCTGGCACGGCAGCTGTTCGGGTCCGAGGATCCGACGCCGTGGGAGATCTACGAGACCGACCACGACGCCGTGCGGGACCGCATCGCCGAGGTCGTGCCCGGGTTCGACGACTTCAACACGCGGGTCCGGGTGCCCGGCGGCTTCCAGCTGCCGCACGGACCGCGTGACGAGCGCCGCTTCGACACGCCGACGGGCCTCGCTCGCTTCACCGCGAACCCCGTCGAGACGATCGACGTGCCCGAGGGGCACCTGCTGTTGCAGACCATGCGGAGCCACGATCAGTACAACACGACGATCTACGGCATGGACGACCGCTATCGGGGCGTGCACGGCGCCCGTCACGTGGTCTTCGTGCACGCGGACGACCTCTCGTCGGCAGGTCTCGCCGACGGTGACCTGGTCGACATCACCTCGGTGCACCGCGGCGTCGAGCGCCGGGCGCACGGCTTCCGGGCCATCGAGTACCCGACCGCCCCCGGCTGCTGCGCCGCGTACTTCCCCGAGGCGAACGTGCTGGTACCACTCGACTCCTACGCCGAGGACAGCCGCACGCCGACGTCGAAGTCGATCGTCGTGCGGCTCAGTCCTGCGGCCGACCGTCGCCCGGCTCGCGGTGCGTGAACAGGTGGTGCAAGCGGCGCAGGTCGTCCTCGGTGATGTCGACGAACGAGTCGAGGCTGCGGAGCGCGTCGAGCACGTCATCGTGTGACAGCTCGTCCTCGTCCGAGGTGTCGAGGGAGCGCACGCGGCCGAGGTGCACCGGGTAGCGCCGCCACCGGAAGGCGTAGTTGAACAGCACTGCGACGGCCACGATGGCGAGGGCGTTCGCGAGGACCGGGTGCCCGACGAAGCCGAAGCCCATGTCGGTGATCGCCGGCCCGCCGACGACGGCCGTGAGGGCGGTGGCCCCACCCGGCGGGTGGATGGCCTTGAACTGGTGCATGGCGAGGATCGTCAGCCCGACCGCGAGTCCCGCTGCGATCGTCGTGGGTCCGATGAGCTGCGCGCACGTCACGCCGATGAACGCGCCGCCGACGTGGCCCGCGACGACCGGCCACGGCTGGGAGAGCTGACCGTGCGGCACGGCGAAGAGCAGCACGGCGCTCGCCCCCATGGACGCGACGAGCGCAGCCGAACCGTGCAGCCCCAGGGCGTGGTCGCTGATCAGGATCACCAGGACGATCGACACGGCGCCGCCGAGGCCGGAGACCAGCTTCTCGGTGGGACCGACCTCGTCGATCTCGATCCCGAGCCAGTCGCCGAGACCACGGAGGACCGCGGACGGCCCCCTGGTCGACGCCGCGGTCGAGGTCGTGGCCGCGGTCGAAGAGGAGGACCAGGACGAGAACATGAGGGGGATCGGCTCCGGGTGTCGGGGTTCACAGCACCGACCCGTGGCCCGAATCGGGTTGATACTTCTATCATGCGGTGTGGAAAAGAGGGGAACCCGCCCATGACGATCGAGACCACGTTCACGTCGCTCCCGACCCGGCGTCGGTCCGCCGCCGAGCTGGAGGCGCACGATCTCGACACCCCGGAGCAGATCGCCGAGATGGTGCGCTCGTTCTACGCCTCGGTGGCCGAGGACGACCTGCTCGGCCCGGTCTTCAACGACGTCGCACAGGTCGACTGGGACGTCCACCTGCCCAAGCTCGCCGCCTTCTGGAACCGTGCGCTGCTGGGCATCGAGGGGTACCAGGGGAACCCGTTCCGCCAGCACGCCGCGGTCAACGCCCGATCGCAGTTCCGCCAGGAGCACTTCGACCGCTGGCTCGAGCTGTTCCGGGCGAACCTCGGCCGGCGGTGGTCCGGTCCCAACGTCGAGCGGGCGCTCGCGCTGGCCGAACGGGTCGCCGAGGTGCACGCAGGTCAGCTCGTCTCGCCCACAACCGTCGCCGCTGGCGACGAGGGGGTGCCCGATGCGTGAGCGTCCGTTCGGTCCGGCGACGGACGACATCTCGACGGTGACCGACGTGCACGACCTGGTCGTCGAGTTCTACCGCGAGGTCGTCTTCGACGACCTGCTCGAACCGGTCTTCGCCGAGATCGCGGAGGTGGACTGGGCCCAGCACATCCCCACGCTGATCGACTACTGGTCCCGCATCCTCCTCGGCACGCCCGGTGCAGCCGGACCGGTGATGCAGGTGCACCGTCACCTCCACTCGCTGTCGCCGATCACCACCGAGCTGTGCGACCGGTGGTTCATCCTCTGGAGCGAATGCGTCTCGCAGCGTTGGACCGGCCCGGTGGCCGACCACGCCGTCTCGCATGCGGCGTCGTTGATGTCGGGCATGGCGAAGCACCTGTTCGGGTGTCCCTGGGAACCACCCGTTCCGCCCGGATCCCGCTCCGCTGCCCGAGCAGCACTGGGCACACGATGACGAGCGACGACCGGCCCGAGCCGCCCGCATCGAGGCCCACGCCCGCGCCGGGCTCGATCGGCGCGCAGCGCGAACGGCGCCCCGTCGAGACCGGCCCGACGCATCCGAAGCTCGCCGCGACCCTCCTCATGGTGGGCATCGTCGTTCTGCTCGCGGCGATCGCCGCGGCGCCGCTGCTCGGCCGCTGAGCCGCGGCGGGCCGTCAGCGCGGACCGTCAGCTGGCCAGCGCGCGGAACGTCCCGTCCACCACCTCGTCGAAGCGCTCGGCCACCGTCTCGATCCACTCGGGCGCATCGTCCGCGAAGGCGGCCCGCACCGCGGCACGCACGGTTGCCGCACCGTCGCCGGTGGGATCGCCGTGGGCGTGCAACCAGGCGTCGGCCCGCAGCGCGTTCACGACGCTGATCGAGTCGACGGTGCCGTACTCGAGCGCGATCGCGGTGAGCTCGACCTCGGGCAGGTGCGAGGGTGCCGCGGCCAGCCAGTCGCCGACCAGGTTCGCCGACACGCTGTCGCCGCCGACCATCGAGGTGACGTCGCTCCACCACCGCGAGGCGCGCTCGTGGCCGGGACTGCCGACGGGCTCGCTGCTGATCAGCTCGCCGTGGCCCCAGGGGCCGAGCCCGGTGTGCAGGTCGATGATCACCAGGCGCGCCGGGCTGCCCAGCCGATCGCGCCACCAGTCGACCAGCCAGCGGTGTGACCACGAGGGCTCTGCGCCGCCGTAGAAGACCCCGTCGGGGTGTTCGAACTGGCCGCCGCTGACGGTCTCCTGGAACTCCTCGAACGACACCGTCGCGAGCCGGTCGAGCAGCGCTGCGTCGGCCGCGGCGACGGTCTCGTCGTTCCACCCCCGGGGGACGAGCAACGACGCGATCTCGTCGTAGTCGGGACGTGCCGGCGGTGTCTCGTCCCAGTCGATGAAGTTCCGGTTGAGGTCGACGTTGTGCTCGTCGGTGCGGCGCACCCACGAGAACCCGAACGGGTTCAGGGCGTGCACGAACACCACCCGGACGTGCTCGGGACGATCGCCTGCGGCGGTGCGCAGCCAGTGCGACTGCAGCGCGGAGCCGCAGTAACCCTCGACGCCGTGCGTGCCCGACACGATCATGACGACGTCCGCGGCGTCGGGCGGACCGAGCTCGGCGACGTCGACGGCGAGCTCCTCGTCCTCGCGGCCCCGCCTCGGGTGCACGGTGTGCTCCACCCGGGCCCCCGCTGCGGCGCACGCCTCGAGGAACTCCGCCCGTGCGGCGGCGTAGGTCGGCTGCAGTCGAGGTGTGGCGGGCGGTCGCTCGGAGGTCACGGCCCGGAACGCTACGTCGATAGGGTCCGGCCATGGGATCGCACGACCGTTCGCCGGTGACCGCACTGCTCGAGGGGGTGCTCGAGCGCCATGCCGACGACCTCGACGGTGAGGTGGCGTCGTACATCCCGGAGCTCGCCGCCGCGGATCCGGACCGCTTCGCCGTCGCGCTCGTCACCGTCGACGGCGCCCGCTACGAGGCGGGCGACGCGATCGAGACGTTCACCATCCAGTCGATCTCGAAGCCGTTCGTCTTCGGAGCGGCCCTCGAGCAGGTCGGAGAAGCGGCGGTGCGGGACCGGGTCGGCGTCGAACCGACCGGCGACGCGTTCAACTCGATCACACTCGACCCGGTGCGCGGCACGCCGTCGAACCCGATGGTGAACGCCGGCGCGATCACGTGTTCGGGGCTGATCGCCGAGCACCACCCGGACGACCCGACCGGGCACCTGGTCTCGACGATGTCGGCGTACGCAGGTCGGCCGCTCGTGGTGGACCACGAGGTCGCTGCGTCCGAGAGCGCGACCGGTCACCGCAACCGGGCGATCGCGCATCTGCTGCGTGGCGCCGAGGTGCTGAAGGTCGATCCCGAGGTCGCGTTGCGCACGTACTTCGACCAGTGCTCGGTGCTCGTGGACTGCCGCGACCTGGCGGCGATGGCGGCGACCCTGGCCAACGGCGGCGTCAACCCGCTGACCGGGGAGCAGGTCGCGTCGGGTGCGACGGTGCGCAGCGTGCTGTCGGTCATGGCGACCTGCGGGATGTACGACGGGGCGGGGGAGTGGCTCTACGAGATCGGGCTGCCGGCGAAGAGCGGCGTCGCCGGGGGCATCATCGCGGTGCAGCCCGGCCAGTTCGGCATCGCGGTGTTCTCTCCGCGGCTGGACCGCCACGGCAACAGCGCACGCGGCGTGCAGGTCTGCGAGGACCTGTCGACCGAGCTCGACCTGCACGTCGTGCAGTCGGGGGCGCATCCGC
>JALYWI010000020.1 GCA_030852785.1 Actinomycetota bacterium | reverse complement strand
GGCTGGCCGACCACGGGGATCACCACGCGGTGGCCATCGGCGAGCGGCGCGGCCAGGTTGACCCGATCGGGGTCGGCATCCGCGCGCAGGCCACCGGCGGCGTGCACCGCGTCGACGACACGGCTCGACGCCGGCAGCTCGACGACACCCGGGGTGCTGACCGCTCCGGCGACGTGCACGACGATGCGCGCGTCCGGCGCCACGGTCGACGACGCACCCGCTGCCGGTGGCGGCGACGTCGCGTCGGCGGGCGCCGTCGTCGACGTGGCGACCGCTCGCGGTAGTCGGTCGTCGACCGCCGGAGGCCGACGTTGGGTGACCACCAGCACCGCGGCGATCACGACGGCGACGGCGATCAGCCCGACTGCTGGCCGCCGCAACGTCGCCAGCGCCCCTGGGCCGAGCGACCACGGGCGCGTGCCGGAAGATGCCCCACGCACCAGTCGGTCGAGGGCCTCGGCAGTGCGATCGGCCGCGTGGTCGGGATCCGTCCGTGGCCGATCGCTGCGTGGCTCGAACGGCGGTCCCGGCTCATGCGACAACGACATCGACGGTCCTCGCTCGCCATCGCGGGGCGCGTGCCGCCCTCCACGTTCGGGTGCGGGGAAGTCGGTGTCCCGTCAGCCGCACAGGGCACCGTCGTCGAACCTAGCGACGGGACAGGAATCGGGAGAGGGCCACCGTGCGGGGACCGCTCCCCCACCACTGGCGCCCGCGAGCCCACCCCTCACGTACTGGTTGCAGATCTCCCGGTCACCGCCGACATGAACGCACCCGGAACGGAACGCGTACTGGGCGCAGATCTCCCGGTCCTGACCGGCACGAGCGCACCCAGAACAGCGGCGGGCATGTTCTGGGTGCGGTATCGCCGGTCACCACCGGCATGAACGCACCCGGAACAGCGGCGGCGGGCGGGCTAGAAGAGCCGGGCGGGCTAGAAGAGCCGGGCGGTGAGCTGGCGACGCCAGTCGGCCTTGGCCGGGTCGTCGGCCGGCAGCAGCTCGAGCAGGTCGACGAACTCCTGGCGGGCGTCGTCGTCGCCCTTCACGCGGTCGAGCAGCGCTGCCAGGCGGGTCGCGACGTCGTCGAGCGCCGAGGGGCCGGTGCGAGCGAGCGCTGCGATGCGTCGGGTCTCGGGTGACTCGGGGATCTTGGCGAGCATCGCCAGGGCGTCGTCGACACGGCCGTCCGCCGCGAGCAGTTCGGCCAGGGCGAGGATCGCCGGCTCGTCCGCGGGTTCGAGCTCGAGTGCTCGACGCAGTGAGGCCTCGTCACCGGCGGCGACGAGCTGCTGCACCTCGGTCAGCTCCTCGGCGGGCAGGAGCTTCGCGACGAACGCCTCGATCTCGTGCTCCGGCAGGGCGCCGACGAACTGGTCGACCGGGCGGCCGCCGACGATCGCGAAGACCGCCGGGATCGACTGGACGCGGAACGCCTGGGCGATCTGCGGGTTCGCGTCGACGTCGACCTTGGCCAGCTCGACCCGGCCGTTCGTGGCGGCCACGACCTTCTCGATGATCGGTCCGAGCGTCTTGCACGGTCCGCACCATTCGGCCCAGAGATCGACGATCACGGGGACGGTCGCGGAGCGATCGATCACGGCGGTCTGGAACGTTGCATCGGTGACATCGACCATGGTTCGAGTGTAGGTGTGCCGACCGAGCCGCCCGGCCGGCCCACTAGGTTGGATGCATCCATGACGACGACGGGGGAACCAGTGACCCAGCAGGTTGACGGCATCGACCACGGACGGGTGTCCGAGTGGTTCTCGGAGCACATCGGTGACGTCCAGGGTGAGCTCCGCTTCGACCTGATCGCCGGCGGGCACTCCAACCTGACCTTCGGTGTCAGCGACGATCTCGGTCGACGTTGGGTGCTGCGCCGCCCGCCGCTGGGCCAGGTGCTCGCCACCGCGCACGACATGCGCCGGGAGCACACGATCATCGACGCGCTCGGCCCGACCGACGTGCCGGTGCCCACGGTCCGGGGCCTCTGCACCGACGAGTCGGTCAACGGCGCGCCGTTCTACGTGATGGACTTCGTCGAAGGAGCGATCATCCGCTCCGAGGCGCAGGCCGCCGCGTTCGACCCCGCCGCCCGCACGCGCATCGGCGAGTCGATCGTCGACGTGCTCGCCGCGATCCACGCGGTCGACGTCGACGCGGTCGGCCTGGGTGACCTCGGCCGCAAGGAGGACTACGTCGCCCGGCAGCTGAAGCGCTGGTACACCCAGTTCCAGGGCTCCGACGACCAGGTCCCCGGCGGTCTCGACCTGCCCGTGGTGCACGAGGTGCACGACCGCCTCGCCGCCAACATCCCCGACCAGGGCCCGGCCGCGATCGTGCACGGCGACTACCGCCTCGACAACTGCCTGATCGCGCCCGACGGCTCGGTCGCCGCGGTGCTCGACTGGGAGATCTGCACCCTCGGCGACCCACTGGCCGACGTCGGGCTGCTGAACGTGTACTGGGCCGACCCCGACGAGCTCGCCGTCATGCCCCAGGCCTCACCCACGGCGCTCGACGGGTTCGCCCGCAAGGCCGACCTGATGGCCCGCTACGCCGAACGCTCCGGTCGTGACCTCTCGGACCTCGATGTGTTCGTCGCGTTCGGCTACTGGAAGCTGACCTGCATCATCGCCGGTGTCTACGCGCGCTACGCGGGTGGCGCCATGGGCGACGTGCCCGCCGAGACGGTCCAGGGGTTCCGCAGCATGCTCGACCAGCTGGCCACCCAGACCGAGGTCGCAGGAGCCAAGATCCGATGAACGAACGATCGCTCGTCGACGTCCTCTACACACCCGAGCTGACCGATCCGGTCATGATCGTCGCGCTCGACGGCTGGATCGACGCCGGCATGAGCGCGGCGAACGCGATGACCGTGCTGCAGAGCATCACGTCGGCCGAGACCGTCGCCGAGTTCGACACCGACCGCCTGCTCGACCACCGCGCACGCCGGCCGGTGGTGCAGCTCGTCAACGGGCTCATCACCGACCTGACGTGGCCCGCGATCGAGCTGCAGGCCGGGGTCGACAGCTCGGGCAACGACGTGCTGCTGCTCGTCGGCGCCGAACCCGACTTCGAGTGGCGGGCCTTCGCCGAGACCGTCATCGAGCTGGCACACAGCTTCGACTGCCGCATGCTGGTGCAACTCGGTGCCTATCCCGCACCGGTCGCCCACACCCGCAGCACGAGCCTGTCGGTCACGACGTTCTCCACCGAGCTGTCCGACACGCTGCACGGCTACGTCCGCGGCACCCTCGACGTGCCGGGCGGCATCCACTCGGTGCTCGACGTCGCGGCGAACAGCTCCGGCATCCCCGCACTCGGCATCTGGGCGCAGGTGCCGCACTACGTGTCGTCCATGCCGTACCCCGCGGCGAGCGTGGCGCTCATCGAGGGCCTCGACGAGATCGCGGGGCTCGACATCGAGCTCGGCCAGCTGCCCTCGGACGCGAAGGCGACCCGCATCCGCCTCGACGAGCTCGTCGCGGAGAACGTGCAGCACCAGGCCATGGTCGCCCAGCTCGAGGAGATGATGGACCAAGGACTGGGTGGACCCGACGCCGCGCCGACCTTCGGGTTCGACCACCTGCCGAGCGGTGACGAGCTGGCCGAGGAGCTCCAGGAGTTCCTGCGCGAGCACCCCGACGAGGGCTGACAGCGGCCGCCGCGCGCCTAGCTCGGCGGGAGCGGCGTGTAGTCGGGCAGCACGATCCCGTCGGGCAGGTCGGTGTACATGTCGACCGCTCCGTCGGGATCGAACACCTTCGGTGTCTCCTCGGGCCACTCCCCCGGCAGGAAGCGCTCGCCGCCGTCGACGTAGCGCCACATGCCCGTGCCGACCTTGCCGGTCTCGTCCTCGCCGGTCGCCTCGGCGTCCCACCAGACCTCGGTCTGGTCGTCGACGCCTGCGTAGTCGACGCCCGGCCAGATCCCTCGTTCACCCCATGAGATCTGCGGGCTGATCGGCGAGCCCTCGACGATCTCGGCGGAGAAGATGGCGGAGCGGAACGTCTCGTGGGTCACGTCGGTACCGATGCCCTGCAGCACCGAGTACAGGAACTGCAGGTTGGGCAGGACGAGCGCCGCGTTGGCCCGGGCGGGCGGCTCCTCGCCGTGGAACCAGTTGTAGAGGTACACCGCGCCGGCCACGTTCGTGGACACGCGGGCGAACAGGTTCGATGCACCGAACGCGTGCTGCCACTGCTCCTGGTCGTAGGTGCGGGCGAAGATCGTGGTGTCGACCAGCGCCGAGCCGGTGATGACCCACTCGGGGAAGTAGTCCTGTGCCGTCGCGTTCTCGGTCAGCGTCTGCGGCGCGAGCGGGTCGCCGGTGTAGAGCAGCGTCGTGATGCCCTGGGACTTGAGCCGGGCCATGATCTCGCGGGCCTCGCCGCCGATGGACACCGGGTCGGTGAACGAGACGATCTCGCTGAGCTCGATGCCGTAGTCGTCGGACAGGATCGCCTGGAACTCGTCCTTGAGCTGCTCGGACTGCGGCGACGACGCCAGGTAGATCAGCCCGAACTTGCGGTCCTTGTCGGCCACCGCGTCGCCACCGAACTCCGCGGTGCCGCCGGCGAGGCGCTTGCCGATGTACTCCGCCGCCATGAGCGTGCTCTGGTGGGTGTTCTTCTGGATGTCCCAGACGTACGGGGCGTTCTGCTCGTACCACTCGATGGTCTGACCCGGAGTGCACGAGATGCACAGCGTCTGGTTCGCCGCGAGGGTCTCGGCGAACGCCTCGGTCAGCAACGGGCCGCCGATGACGGCGAAGGGCTGCAGGTCGCGGGCGATCGTCTCGGCGTCCGCGGTCGCCGCGACCGCGTCGTTGATCGGCCCCGTGGCGCTGTAGCGGACCAGCTCGACCTTGCGGCCGTAGGTCTCGAAGTAGGTGCTGAGCAGCTCGTTGTACCCCTGGTAGGTCTCGAAGGTCTGCGTGGGTGTGTCGGTCGCGCCGACCTGGCCGTAGACGAAGCTGAGGATCGGATCGTTCTCCTGGGCCACGTACACCACGACCTTGATGGTGTCGTCGGTGACGCCGACGGCGCTGTCCCCGCCGCCCGGCCCGGTGTAGGGGGCGTAACACTCGCTCGCCGGCCGCACCGGCAGCGCGAGCACACCCTCGTCGACATCGCAGCGCTCCCCCCAGTCGATGTCGTCGACCTCGCCGCGGGCCTCGGCGACGCGGAAGGGCAGCACGCCCTCGGGCAGCTCGACCTCGGCACCGGGGGCCGCGGTGGTCGACGGGGCGACGCTCGCAACCTCCTCGGGCCCGTCGACGACCAGCATCGCCAGGATCCCTCCGAGCAGCACCACCACGAGGGCGAACGGCCCCCACCGCGCCCACGGGTTGCCGCGACCTGATCCGTCGTTCATCGCTCTCACGAGACGTTCCCCTTCGATCCGTGGCCCACTGCACCCGAACGCGACACCGCTGCGGCGTCGTCGCCCAGGTAGGACGCGACGACCCTCGGGTCGCTCAGCACCGCCGCCGGGGCGCCCTCGGCGATCACCTCGCCGGACTCGAGCGCCACCAGGCGGTCCGAGATGCCGGCGATCATCGGCATGTCGTGTTCGATCACGACCATGGCGCAGCCGAGCTCGTCGCGCATCCGCAGCAGCAGGGCGCCGAGCTGTTCGACCTCTCGCTGCGCGACACCCGCGGCCGGTTCGTCGAGCAGCAGCAGCGTCGGTTGGTGCGCCACGGCGCACGCGAACTCGACGATGCGCCGGGTGCCCGTCGACAGCTCACTGGTGAACATCTCGGCGTAGGCCGTGAGGCCGAAGACGCCGAGCAGCTCGTCGACCCTGGTCCGGACCCGACGTTCGCTGTCGTAGGCGGGCGGCAGGTGCAGCGCCGGGTTGATCGGATCTCGCACGTCGATCGACTGCTCGAGACCGACCGCGACGGCCTCGGTGACGGTGAGGCCCGGGAAGAGCTGCCCACCCTGGAACGTGCGGCCGAGGCCGAGCCGGGCCCGGCGGTGCGGTGAGAGCTCGGACACGTCGCGGCCCGCCAGGCGGATCCTGCCGCCGTCGAGGGGCTGGTAGCCGCTGATCAGGTCGAACAGCGTGGTCTTGCCCGCGCCGTTCTGTCCGATCAAGCCGAGCACCTCGCCCGGAGCGACCGAGAACGTGACGTCCTCGGTGGCCGAGATGCCACCGAAGCGCCGGGTGACGCCCACCAGCTCGAGTGCCGGCGGCGCGTCCGTGCTCGTGTCCGTCGGGGCGGTCGTGGAAGAGGCGGTCGTGGTCGGGCTCGCCGTGGCGACGCGGGATCCGTTGCCCGACGGGGTCGTCGACGGCTCGTCGTCGCCGGCGAGGAACACGGCGCGCAGCAGGTCGGGGCGTTCGAGCAGCTCCTCGGCAGGGCCGGAGAACCGGATGCGGCCGCGCTCCATGAAGTGCGCGGTGGTCGCCATGGTCAGCGCCACGTTGACCGACTGCTCGACGAGGATGACCGTCGTGCCGCCCGCGGCGATCTCGCGGACGAGTGCGGCGAGCTGACCGACCACCAGCGGCGCCAGCCCGAGGCTCAGCTCGTCGATCAGGAGCATCTTCGGTTGCGACAGCAGCGCCATGCCCAGGGCGAGCATCTGCTGCTGGCCGCCCGAGAGGTTCGCCGCGGGTTCGTCGAGCCGGTCGCGCAGGATCGGGAACGTGTCGAGGACCATCTCGGTGCGGCGGGCGTGCTCGGCGCGGTCCTTGCGGAGCAGCCATCCGGCGGAGCGCAGGTTCTCGGCGACGGTGAGCGACGGGAACACGCCGGCGCCGCCGGGCACCTGCCCGATGCCCAGCGCGGCGATCTCGTTCGGCGGCACGTGGGTGATGTCGCGGCCGTCGAAGATGACCGCGCCGTAGTCGGCCTCGGTCAGCCCGGAGATGGCTCGCAGCAACGTCGACTTGCCGGCGCCGTTCGTGCCGAGCAGCGCGACGATCTCGCCCTCGGCGATCTCGAGGTCGATGTCGAAGAGCACCTGCAGCTGCCCGTAGGACACGTTGAGGTCCTTGACCATCAGCAGCTTGGAGCGTCCGGCGGCACGCTCGGAGAGTGCCCGGGACCTGGCCACCGACGCGCCCCACACGTCGTTGATGTCCCGGCTGATCACCTTGCCGCCCGTCGAGATCATCCAGCCGCCGACGACGAGGACGGGGACCATGACGAGCATGCCCTGACGGATGCCGAACCGCTCGCTGACCCAGCCGATCGCCGGGAGCAGGGCCAGACCGGGGATCGCCCACCACGACGCGACCGAGAAGCCGACCGACCGTGCCCGGGCCGGGATGGCGAGGGACAGGGTCGCGAACAGTCCCGGCAGCAGCACCGCGAGGACCGAGGTGAGCAGGATGTTCGACAACACCGTGAGGTAGATGTTCGGCGACAGGGCGAAGCACGCGACCAGCGCCGCGCAGGTGAACGCGACGCCTTTGAGGAACCGGAAGATCAGCGCGGGGTCGCGCAGGAAGAGCCGCGTGCCGAGCTTCGCCCCGACCGCGAGCCCGAGGAACTGGAAGGGCTCGGCGACCGCCGCCAGGTAGCCGCGCTGCAGCTCGTCGAGGTCGTAGACCTCTTCGTAGAGCAGGCCGCCGAGCGAGACGAACCCGATGATCGCGACGGCCAGGAACGGCACGGCGTACCAGATCCTGCGCAGCACCTCGATCTTCCAGAGCAGCCGCCACGACTCCGCGAAGCTCGCCCGGGGTTCCTCGGTCTCGCTCAGCGCCTCGCTCGCGCCGGCCGCCCGCCGCTCCTGGGCACCACGGATGGGGTCCTTGATGCGCAGGCCGAGCACCACCAGCACCAGCGTCGGGATCGCGAAGACCACGAAGGGGGCGCGCCACCCGTAGAAGTAGGCGATCGACCCTGCGAGCAGCGGACCGAGGAAGTTGCCGAGCACGTTGGCGGCTCGATGGAACGAGAAGACCGCAGGGCGTCGATCGACGGCGTAGAAGTCCGACAGCAGCGCATTGTGGGTCGGGTCGACCACCGCTCGACCGATGCCGGAGCCGAGCCGGGCGATCACGAGGATGAGGATCGTGTTCGCGAAGCCGGTCATCAGCGAGAAGGCCGCCCAGAGCGCGGCGCCGCCGAGTGCGATGGCGATCCGGTTGCCCCGGTCCGCCGCGATCGCGATCGGCATCTGCATGATCAGCGCGCCGAGCATGGTGAACGCGACCAACGTCAGGATGCCGGTGTTCGACATGCCGAAGGCGTCGCGCACGTTCGGCAGGAGGATCGCGAAGCCGGTGCGGTCGAGCTCGTCGGCGGCGTTCAGTCCGAAGAGGATCAGCAGCGGGAACACCGGACCGTTGCCGACCAGCTCCTGCATCGAACGTGCGGGGTTGCGCACCGCCCGGGCCCACGCCCGGGGGTTCACCACACCCTTCGAGGATTCGCGCAGGTCCTCCCAGGTGACCCGTTCCGTCGTCGCGGTCATGCCACCACCTCTGCGTCGGACGGCGCCTCATCGACCGGGTCCACCACTGCGGGCGGCGGGCTGGCGGCCGGCGACCCCGCATCCGGCGCGCCGCCGTCGGGAGGTCCACCTGCGGGCGGGTCGACGTCGGGGTCGCCGGTGGACCGGTCGAAGGCGAGCACCTCGATGCCGCGTGCCCTGGCGATGCGGCGCAGCGCTGCGTCGCGTCCCCGCCAGATCAGACCGCCGAGCCCGTCGGGCAGGGTGATCAGCACGACGAGCACGCCGAGTCCCGTGGCCAGGTACGACCACGGGGCGGGCAGGAGCCACTGGGCGCCACGCTGGAACACGGCGCCGCTGACGGCGCCGAGCAGGCTGCCGAGCCCGCCGATGACCGTCGCGATG
>JALYWI010000165.1 GCA_030852785.1 Actinomycetota bacterium | reverse complement strand
GCGCTCGCGTCGCCGCACACGACGACGAGCGGGCCGTCGCCGACGACACCGCGGATGGTCGTCGCCAGCTGGGCCGCGACCCGGGCGCTGGGCAGGTCGGAACGCGAGGCGATGCGCACGACGCGGGCGACGCCGCTCGCGGCCAGCTCACGCAGCGCGTCGTCGGCGTCGTCGGGTCCGAGCGCGACCAACGTGGTCGGCGCGTCCCAGTGCTCGCCCAGGCGAAGGGCGACCTCGAGCGCGGCGCGGTCGGCGTCGGAGAAACCCTCGCCGTGGGTCTGCGCCACGGTGTTCCCGTGCAGCGGGTCGACCACCGGTCGCAGGTCGGTCCACTTCACGCAGACCACGAGCTGGACGGGACGGGCGTCGCTCACCGGGTCGCGCCGATCACGAGGAGTGGAACACGACGCCGTGCCCACCCTCGGGGTAGCTCCAGGTGATCGCGCCCTCTTCGTTGCACACCAGGTAGCAGGTGCCGCACTCGAAGCACTGCTCGTAGTTGAACAGGATCCCGCCGTCCGCGGTCGGCACGAACAGGTTCGCCGGGCACGCCGCGATGCAGCCGCGCACCGAGCAGTCGGCGCACTTGCGGTCGTCGACCACGATGTGGGGCTGCTCGTGCACGCGGAACTCGACGGTCCCCATGAGGGACTCGAAGCTCAGGTCGGGGTAGCGGTCCGCAGGAGCACTCATGTGATCACCAGCTCATCCGAAGGAGCGCAGCGCGCGCCAGCCGTCTCGTAGCGCCACCCGCAGCTTCACGTCGTTGCGCTTCATCTCGGTCCTCAGGATCTTGACCACGCCGGGTTTCCTGACGGGGTTCCTGACGGTGAAGAGCTCCTCGGCCGCGCCGCACACGAGACCGGGGGCCTGGCGCTGAGCGAAGTCGCCCATGACGATGTGCGGGGCCTGGCGCAGCTTCTTGTGGTCCTGGAGCACGAAGCTGTTCTCGAGCTGCGAGCGGTACGACGAGAGCCCGTCGACGCTCGGGTCCTTGCGGCGGACCGCCCGCGCCGCGGCACGACCGGCCGCTGCACCCGAAGCGATCGCGAAGTTGACGCCCTCGAGCCAGATGCCCGCGGCCAGGCACATCGCCGCGGCGTCGCCGGCCACGAGCAGACCGTCGCCGACGAGCTCGGGCATCATGTCGTAGCCGGCCTCGGGGATGACGTGGGCCGAGTACTCCGAGACGTCGCCGCCGTCGATCAGCGGCGCGATGCCGGGATGGACCTTGAGGTCCTCGAGCAGCTCCTCGGGTCGACGTCCGCCCTTGGCGAGCGCCGGCAGGCTGAGCACCAGTCCGACCGCCAGGCTGTCGCGGTTGGTGTAGACGAAGCCGCCGCCGGGCACGTCGCCGGTGCAGCCCATGATCTCGATGTCGACGCCGTGGTCGCCGCGCACGGCGAAGCGCTCGTCGATGACCTCGCGTGGCAGTCCGATGGTCTGCTTCACGCCGACGGTGTAGTTCGCCGGGTCGGACTCGCCGTAGAGGCCCGCCTCCTTGGCGAGGAACGAGTTCACGCCGTCGCACGCGATCACGACCGATGCGGTCAGGTCGCCGTCGGGCCGGTCGGTGCGCACGCCGACGACCCGCCCACCCGACGCTCCACCGCCGTCGCGCAGCAGACCCGTCGCGGTCGTCGAGGTGACGAGCACCGCGCCGGCGTCGGTGGCCTTGCCGGCGAGCCACGCGTCGAACTCGGGACGGAACGACGTCATGCCGTTGTACGGGGGCCGTCCCCACGACTCGGTCCGGTAGTCGACGGTGAGCGCCTGCGACCCGGTCATGATCATCGTCGAGCGACGGGTGACCCACCGCTGCACCGGCACCTCGTCCCACCAGTTCGGCACCAGCGTGTCGAGGATGCGGCCGTAGATGACCCCGCCGTACATGTTCTTGGAGCCGGGGAACGGTCCGCGTTCGAGCAGGCAGACCGACACACCGGCGCGTGCCAGCTCGAGTGCCGCCGCGGCACCGGCGGGACCCGCACCCACCACGATCACGTCGAAGTCGGCCATGTCAGCGCACCCCCAGTCGGCTCGCGAGCTCGTCGAGCGTGGCGTTGGCGTCCGCGACGACCGCCAGGTCGGCGAGCTCCATCATCGGGCAGTGCTGGTCGACGTTGATGCTGATCATGTGCTCCGGGTGACCCAGTCCCGCGGTGTGCTGCACGGCGCCCGAGATGCCGAACGCCAGGTAGAGCTGCGGGTCGACGACGACGCCGGTGGTGCCGATCTGGCGGTCGTGCGAGATCCAGCCCCGGTCGGTGATGACGCGTGTCGCGCCCATCGACGCGTCGAGCGACGCAGCCACCTCGCCCAGCAGCGCGAACCGCTCGGCGGCATCGAGTCCGGCTCCGCCGCCGAGGATGCGCGGCGCCTCGCTCAGGTCCATCGTCGAGACGTCCGGTGCGAGCACCTCGACCAGCGCCGCGTCACGCACCGGCTCGTCGTCATCCGGAGCGGCAGCGACCGTGAGCGTCACGACCTCCGGCGGCGGGCCGTCCTCGTGTCCGACGGAGCGCACACCCGGCTGGAACGTGATGACCGCCGGGCCGACCAGGGCCTGGCGGGCGAGCACGCGACCGCCGTGGCGGATCGTGGTGACGGAGTCGACGTCGAGCTCCATCGCGCCGGCGTGCAGCGCGACGTCGAGCACGGCGGCGAGTCGCGGTGCCAGGTCGCGACCGTCGGGTGACGCCGGCAGCAGCACCCGATGCTCTCCGGCGAGGCGGGGCGCGAGGCGTCGTGCCCACTCACCGGGAGCGAACCCGGGGGTGTCCCACACCTCGACGGTGGTGCACAGCCCGGCGAGCGCCGCAGCGGCGTCGGTGGCGCCGTCGCCGACGAGCACCGCTCGACCATCGGCCTCGGCGACGACCTCGGCACCGCCGGCGGGCAGCGTCGCCGCGCGGACGGGCACGACCGCGAGCGCCGGGGGTCGCGGGTCGACGTCGGGCATGGGTCGAACGGTAGTGCTCACCTGATCCCCGCTCCGACCCGCTCGCCGTCGATCACCGCGGCGTGCGCCCGGCGCGGTGCGACCGCGTCCCCGACCCGCTCGACGCGTACGCCTGCGCCGGAGAGCTGGTGGTAGAGCTCGTCCGCCGGGTTCGACGGCACCGCGAGCACGACCCAGTCGGGTGTGCGCGTGAGCTGTTGGCCCGTCGGGTGGTGCTGCAGGTTCAGCACGTGCGTGCCGCCCTCGGTCGACGCGCCCATGGCACCGCAGTCGGTGGTCTGCACGATGCCCTTGGCGTTCGCCCGGATCCACCAGTTCTCCATGTCCAGGGTGATGCCGAGGTCCTGGCCGACGACCATGCCCGGCGTGACCACCTCGACGCGGCAGCCCCGGTCCGCGAGCAGCTCGGCGACCGAGGTCGCGTGGTGGAAGCCGAGCTCGTCGATGACGACGACGTCGCCGGTCGGGGACGCTCGACCCTCGAGCACGTCGCGCACGTCGACGATCCACTCCGCATCGCCGGGCACCCAGTAGGGAACGGCCGGGACCGACCCCGTGGCGACCACGACGACGTCGGCGCCACGGCGGCTCACCTCGTCGGGGGTCACCTCGACGCCGTAGTCGAAGGTGACGCCGAGCCGGTTGCACTCGTGCAGCAAATTGCGCACCAGGTCGCCGAACTCGGCACGGTTCGGCACCGACGCGGCCAGGCGAACCTGCCCGCCGGCGACGGCGTCACGCTCGCAGACGACGACCTCGTGACCGTTGCGGGCCGCGGCGATCGCTGCCTGCATGCCGGCGGGACCGGCACCGGCGACGAGCACCTTGCGACGGATCGACACCGGCTGGGCTTCGCCGACCCCGAGCGACTCGCGCCCGGTCCGAGGGTTCTCGATGCACCCCAACCAGCGGTTCAGACCCATGCGCCCGACGCACTCCTGGTTGCACGACAGGCACAGCCGGGTGTCGTCGGTGAAGCCGCCGCGCGCCTTGCGCACGAAGTCCGCGTCCGCGATCTGCCCGCGCACCACGCCGACCAGATCGCACTGCCCCTCCTGCAGGGCCCGTTCGGCCTGCAGCGGATCCTTGAAGCGACCGACGCCGACGACGGGCAGGTCGACCGCGTCGCGGATCGCCGAGGGGATGAACATCGCGTAGCCGGGCGGGATGTGCATCGACGCCTCGATCATGAACAGGCTCGCCGTCGCGACGCCGATCGAGGTGTTGATGTAGTCGACGTGCCCGGTCGCCTCGACCATGCGCGCCACCTCGACGGCCTCGTCGATGCGGGTGCCGCCCTCGATGAGCTCGTCGCCGCAGAGTCGGACGCCGAGCGCCAGGTCCGGACCGATGCGGGCCCGGACCGCGGCGACGATCTCGAAGAGGATGCGCGCCCGGTTCTCGAGGGTGCCGCCGTAGGCGTCGGTGCGGTGGTTGGTCGCGGGCGACAGGAAGCCCCGCACGATCGAGGAGTGCGAGCACTGCAGCTCGATGCCGTCGAAACCGCCCTCGGCGCAGTGACCCGCGACCATCGCGTACGACGCGACGATCTCGGCGATCTCTGCGGTGTCGATCGCCTTGGGCACCTCACGGAAGAGCGGGTCGGCAACCGGCGACGGCGCCCAGACCGGCAGCCGCGAGTACATCGACGACGCCTGGCCGCCGTTGTGGTTGATCTGGGCGAAGATCGGCACGCGGTGGGCGTGCACGGCGTCGGTGATGCGCCGGTACCCGGGGATGACCTCCCGGTGGAAACCGTGGATGAGCTTCTCGTAGGGCCAGTCCGTCGGGTGGGTCGAGTGCTCCTCGGTGATGATCAGCCCTGCGCCGCCCGCGGCGCGGGCTGCGTAGTACGCGGCGTGCTGTTCGGTCGGCAGACCACCCTCGGCGTAGTTGGTCAGGTGTGCCGAGAAGACCACACGGTTGCGGACCGTGACGGGACCCAGTTGCAGCGGCGACCAGAGGAGCTCGGTCATGGCCGCTCACGATACGTGGTGACCCGGCCGGCCCGGACATCCAGGGGGACATCGGGACCGACCGGGCGACACCTCGGGGGGAGCGTCAGATCCGCTCGATGATGGTGGCGTTGGCCAT
>JALYWI010000162.1 GCA_030852785.1 Actinomycetota bacterium | reverse complement strand
GCTCAAGCTCGGTTCGATGGTCCCCCAGACGGGTGACCTGAACACGATCGCCGAGTCGCTCCAGACGCCGATCAACATGGCGCTCGAGGAGATCAACGCAGCCGGCGGTGTGCTCGGCAAGCCGGTCGTCCTCGTCGAGGGTGACGACGGCACCAGCCCGACCGTCGCCGAGGCGACGTACGCCAAGCTGGTCAACACCGACAAGGTCGACGCCATCGTCGGTCCGGCCCCGTCGGGCGTGGCCGCGAAGCTGGCCGAGAAGATCGGCACCGACAAGGTCCCGACCTGCTCGGGCTCGACCACCGCAGCGAACCTCGAGGGCGCCGGCAAGGGGTACTTCTTCCGGACCGCTCCCGGTGACGACCTGCAGGGCCCGGCGCTCGCCGACCTCATCACCAGCGACAACCACGCCAAGGTGGCGATCCTCGCCCGCAACGACGACTACGGCAAGGGCTTCTCGGAGTCCCTGCAGGGTGCGCTCGAGGAGTCGGGTGCCGAGGTGACCACGGTCGTGCTGTACAACCCGGACTCCGGCTCGGGCTACGACGCTGACGTCCAGAAGGCCCTCGACTCGTCCCCGGACGCGGTCGCGGTCCTCGGCTTCAACGACGACGGTGCGCAGATCATCAGCGCCATGATCGGCAAGGGTGCCGGCCCGTCCGACACGCCGATCTACACCGCTGACGGCATGCAGGGCTCGTCCTTCGCCGAGACGGTCGACCCGTCGGACCTCTCCAAGGTCGCCGGCATCAAGGGCACGGCGCCTTCGTCGAACCCCGCTGGTGTGCAGCACCCCTTCGCCGCGAAGTTCGCAGCGACGGGCGTCGACACCATCTTCTCGGCGTACTACTACGACTGCACCAACCTGATGGCGCTCGCCGCCGAGGCTGCGGGCAGCGATGCACCGGCCGACATCCAGGCGCAGTTCGCCAAGAACCTCGAGGGCGAGAACGACTGCCAGACCTTCGCCGAGTGCAAGACCTTCCTCGACGAGGACAAGACGATCCACTACCGCGGCGCCTCCTCGGCGTTCGACGCTTGGAACGTGATGCAGCCGGCCACCGGCGTCTACGACGTGTGGGAGTACACCGACACCGGTGAGGTCTCCACGATCGAGGGTGAGCAGATCTCCGTCCCGTGACCGTGAGCTGAGCACCGCTGATCTCGAGCGAGGCCCGGGGTTCGCCCCGGGCCTCGTCGCGTCCCGGTCGGGATCAGCGCTGGCGGGCGAGCGAACCGAGGTAGAGCTCGACGACCGTCGGGTCGTGCAGCAGCTCAGGGCCCGGACCGGTGTGCGCGACGACGCCCTGGTCGAGCACGTAGCCGCGGTCGCAGATGCGCAGCGCCTTGTGGGCGTTCTGCTCGACGATCAAGACCGAGACCCCGGCGCCGTTGATGGCGACGATGCGTTCGAACACCTCGTCCTGCATCGAGGGCGACAGGCCCGCGGACGGCTCGTCGAGCAGCATGAGCGACGGTTCCATCATGAGCGCTCGGCCCATCGCGAGCACCTGGCGCTGGCCGCCCGAGAGCGACTCGGCGCGTTGACCGCGCCGCTCGGCGAGCACGGGGAACAGGTCGTAGACCTCGTCGCGCCGCCGCTCGAAGCGGTCGGGGCGCAGGAACACCCCCATGCGGAGGTTCTCCTCGACGCTCAGCGTGCCGAACACGTTGCGGACCTGCGGCACGTAGCCGACACCCTGCTTCACCAGGTCGAACCCGGCGGTGCCCGTGATGTCGGTGCCCGCCAGGGTGACGGTGCCGGTGCGGACCGGGACCAGTCCGAAGACGGCCTTGACCAGGGTGGACTTGCCGGCGCCGTTCGGGCCGATGATGCCGACCATCTCGCCGTCGCCGACGTGGATCGAGGTGCCGCGGAGGATGTCGACGCCGGGCACGTAGCCGGCGACGAGGTCGTGGATCTCGACGAGGTTGCCCGTGGGCGTCGCGTCGGTCATGACGGCGACTCCTCGTCTCCCTCGGCGCGGTGGCGCCGGTCGCCCGTGTCCTCCATCGCCTCTTCGATCTGTTCGACGTCGGGCTCGGTCGCGACCGGGTCGGCGGTCTCGTCGCCCACGGGCACGTCACGTGGCGTGCGGCGCTCGTGGTCACGCAGATCCGCGCTCGATCCGCCGAGGTAGGCCTCGACGACCCGCGGTTCGGCGGCGACCTCGCTCGGGGTGCCCGAGGCGATGATCGTGCCCTCGGCCATGCACACCACGCGGTCCGAGATGGCCGAGACGACGTCCATGTCGTGTTCGACGAACAGGACGGTGATGCCCTCACCCGGCAGCTCGCCGATCTTGTCGAGCAGCGCCTGTCGCAGCGCCGGGTTCACACCGGCCATCGGCTCGTCGAGCATGAGCAGCGTGGGCGCCGCCATGACCGCCCGGGCCAGGTCGAGCAGCTTGCGCTGGCCGCCGGAGAGCGTGCCGGCCAGGTCGGTGGCCTTGGCGCCGAGGCCGACCCACTCGACGAGCTCGAGGGCCCGGGTGGCGAGCAGCTCGTCCTGTGAGCGCCAGGCCCAGGGGAAGATCGAACGCCCGAGGCGCTCGCCGCGCTGGTCCTGGGCGCCGAGGCGCACGTTGTCGGTGACGGTCAGCCGGGGGAACACCCGCGCCGACTGGAAGGTGCGGACCATGCCGGTGCGCGCGATCGAGTACGCCGGCTTGCCCGCCAGGTCGTGGCCCTCGAAGTGCCAGGAGCCGCCGTCCGCGCGTTCGAAGCCGGTGAGCAGGTTGAAGAACGTCGTCTTGCCGGCGCCGTTGGGGCCGATCAGCGCCACGATCGAGCCGCGGTCGACCTCGAAGGAGTCGACGTCGACGGCCCGGACACCGCCGAAGGAGCGGTGCACGTCGGTCGCCCGGAGGATCACGTCAGTGGTCACCGATCTGTGCCTCCTCCTTGTTGCCCAGGAGTCCCTGAGGTCGGAAGACGAGCAGCAGCACGATGGCGATGCCGACCAGCACGTAGCGGACCGCACCGGTGTCGGTGGACTCGATGATCCACCAACCGTCGCGCCCGATCGCCTGGGTCAGCAGCCCGTTGAACATGGCGATCGCGAACCAGAACACCACGGCGCCGAGCGGCGGGCCGAAGACGGTGGCGACACCGCCCAGGATCACGACGAGGTACCAGTTGAAGGTGGTCTGGGCGAGGAAGAAGTCGGGCTTCACGAACCCGCCGTCGAACGTGAAGAGGATGCCGGCGAGACCACCGATCAGCGAGCCGATCACGAACGCCTGCAGCTTCATGGAGAACACGTTCTTGCCGAGCGCCCTGGTCGCCTCCTCGTCCTCGCGCACGGCCTTGAGCAACCGGCCCCACGGGCTGCGCGCCAGCGACCAGATGAGCAGACAGGCGAGCGCGACGAGCGACCAGCCCACGACCATCGTGAAGAGGGTGTTGTGGTTGTACGACAGCGACCCCCACCCGTAGCGACCCTCGGGGATGGGGTTGATGGCGTAGAAGTCCGCGGCGACGCCGGTGATGCCGATCGGGCCGCCGGTGAGGTCCTGGGCGCGGGCGGAGTTGATGACGACGCGCACGATCTCGGCGACCGAGATCGTCGCGATGGCCAGGTAGTCGGCCCGCAGGCGCAGGGTCGGCATGCCCATGAGCAACCCGAGCAGACCGGCGGCGAGCACGCCGACGACGATGCCGAGCCAGAGCGAGCCGCCGTTGTCGACGACGATGGCGGCGCCGTAGGCCCCGACCATGGCCGAGGCGACGTGGCCGAAGTTCAGCAGCCCGGCGTAGCCGAACTGCAGGTTGAGCCCCACCGCCGCGAGCGCGTAGTAGGCGCCCTGGACGCCGAACGCCTCGCGCAGCCCGTCGATGACGGCCGCTCCGACGTTGAGCCCGAAGATCATGCGGTCCTCCTCACGCGGCCCATCATGGCGTGCGCCGTCATCGCGGCGTCCGCGTCGAACCGGCGGTCGAGGCCCATCACGCGGTGCGCGCCCGCACGCCGAAGACACCCTGTGGGCGGAAGAGGAGCACTGCGACCAGGGTCGCGAGTGCGACGACGATCTTCAGGTCCGCGTCGAGCCAGAGCGTCGAGAGGTCCGACACGATGCCGACGAACAGCCCGCCGAACATGGCGCCGAAGGTCGTGCCCAGGCCGCCGAGCAGCACGGCGGCGAACATGATCAGCAGCACCCGCTGTCCCATCATGTAACCCACCGACTCGCTCGAGCCGAGCATGACGCCGGCGAGCCCGGCCATCGCCCCGGACATGAGCCACACCATCAGGATGACCCGCTTGTCGTCGATGCCCGAGGCGACCGACAGGTCCCGGTTGTCGGACACGGCGCGGATGGCGGTGCCGAGCCGGGCCTTCTGCAGGAACAGGCCGACCGCGACGAGTGCGAGCGCCGCGATCACGGCGATCACCAGGTCCTTGGGCCGCAGCGAGACCGGACCGAACTCGAGCGTCGGTGCCTGGGCGGCGTACTGGGAGTACTGCTTGGTGCCGGAGCCGTACACGATGCTGAACAGGTAGCGGAGGCCGAAGGCGAGGCCGATCGACACCACCATCTGCGACACGACCGGCATGCCACGGCGCCGCAACGGGCGGTAGACGCCGAGCTCGAACGAGGCGCCGAACAGCGCGGCGGCGACGATGCCACCGAGGGTCGCCAGCACCAGCGGGATGCCGAGGCCGCCGGAGTCGGCGTTCAGGTACCAGACGACGATGGCGCCGAAGGTGATCAGCTCGCCGTGGGCGAAGTTCGTCAATCCGGTGGTGCCGAAGATGAGCGACAACCCCACCGCGGCGAGGGCGATCACCAGACCGAAGCGGATGCCGCTGGCCAGCAGGCTGGCGACGCGCTCGACCTGCGAGTTGCCCGACGCCGCCGCCTGGCCCTCGGTGACGAGCCGGAAGATGACCGAGCGATCGCCGGTGTCACGGACCCGCGGGGACAGCTCGGTCGGTGCGTCCTCGGCGATCGCGACGCCGTCGGGGAACGAGTCGGCGACCAGGGTGACGTCGTACTGACCCGCCCCGGGCACCTCGACGGCGACCACGCCGTCGGCGTCGCTCTCGGCGGAGCCCACCTCGTCGCCGTCGAGGCTCACGATCATCTCGACGCCTTCGACCGGCTCGCGGTCCTCGCCGACGACGAGCGTCGCGACGATCCTCGGGCCACCCTCAACAGGTGCGTCGTCCGCGACGGTCGCATCGGGTGCGGTGTCGGTGGTCACCGTGGGCACGGGAGGTTCCTGTGCGGCCGCTGGCGAGGCGAACGCCACCACCGACGAGCCGACGACGAGTGCCAGCAGAGCGGCGCCGCGGATCCGCTGGAGGTGTCGCCGGGAATTCACTGGGGCGCATTGTAGGAACGAACTGGTCCTCACGCCGAAGTTCGTCGTGAGCACGTCGGACGCGTGAGGGGTCCGGCGCCGAGCGTCGCTGGGCAAGACTGCGGGCATGACCGACGTGGAGCTCGCCGCAGCCGATGGACTGACCGCCCGTGTGACCGACGGAGTGGTCCGGATCGGCTTCGCGGGGCGCGACGACTGGTTCGGGCCGGGCACGTTCCAGGTCGGGGGAGCGCACGCCGAGATGCCCGAGCACCGCGACATCGCCGGTGTCGACGACATCGGGTCGTGGCGGGCCCGGGTCTGGATCGCCGAACGCGCGGCGACACCCCGGCTCGATCTGTCGCTGTCCGCCTACGAGGACGCCCCCGTCATCACCTTCTCGGTCCGCGCGCCCGCCGGCATCTCCGAGGGGCTCGCGACCGGCACGTTCCACGAGCCGTCGGTGGCGTGGCCGGCGTTCCGTCCGACGGAGCGCGACCCGGGGGGCTGTCCCGACGACACGAGCGGCTTCGGCTTCCAGTACATGGAGTTCGCCCTGCCGACCGCCACCGATGCCGATCTCGCCGGATGGACGCGTTGGCCGTTCCGCCCGCCGGTGATCATGCCGCTGATGTTGGTGTCGTCGAGCGGGACGTTGATGGTCGCGCCGCTCGACCACTTCCACGAGCAGGTCGTCGCCGTGCCCGAGGACGCCGCGGGTGCCGGGGTCGGGGTGCGCTGCGGATGGCACGGCGACCTCGAGGCCGTGCCGGCGGGGTTCGGCACGGAGATGGCGATCGTGGCGGGCGCCGATGCCCGCGAGTGCCTCGACCGGTGGGCGGGCATCCTCACCGAGCGCGCCGGGACCCGACGACTTCCCCGCGGCATCGACACCGTCGGGCGCAGCGTGTCGTACTGGACCGACAACGGCGCGGCGTACTGGTACCGGACCGAGGGTGAGCGCAGCGTGACCGAGACGCTCGTCGACACACTCGGCGACCTGCGCGAGCGCGACGTCCCCTACGCCGCGGTGCAGCTCGACTCGTGGTTCTACCCGCACCGGAGCATCCGCCCCTTCGACACCGACGAGTGGGACGTGCCACCCACCGGGCTCGAGCGTTGGGAGGCACGCGACGACATCCTCCCCGACGGTGTCGCGGCGCTGCGCGACGCCCTCGGCGGTCCGCCGCTGGTGGTGCACTGCCGCCACGTGTCGTCGGACTCGCCGTACCTCGACGACCACGAGTTCTGGGTCGACGGCGAGTACGCGCACCCCGTCGGCGCCGAGCTCTACGAGGCCTACTTCGACCAGTGTCTCGCGTGGGGTGTCGAGACCTTCGAGCACGACTGGCTCGTCGAGTGCTTCCTCGGGGTGCGCGGTCTCCGTGCCGAACCGGGGCGTGCGGCCGCCTGGCAGGAGGGCATCGACGCGGCACTCGCACGTCGCGGCCTCACCGCTCAGTGGTGCATGGCCACGCCGGCGGACTTCATGCAGAGCGCGTCGTTGCGCCAGGTCACCTCGATCCGCACCTCGGGTGACCACGGGTACCTGGTGCCGCCCGAGCTGCTGTGGGCGTGGTTCCTCTACACGAACGCCATGGCGCGCCCGCTGGGGCTCTGGCCGTACAAGGACGTGTTCCGCAGCGACGGTCACGGCGGCAGCACCGATCCCGGCGCCGAGGCGGCGCTCGCGGCCCTGTCGGGCGGGCCCGTCGGCATCGGCGACGCGCTCGGCGGCGCGGATCGTGACCTCGTGCTGCGCACCGCTCGCCGCGACGGCATCCTCGTCGCACCCGACGCGCCGATCGCAGCGATCGCCAGGTGCTTCGCGCACCACGGGGTCCTCCAGGACGAACCCGTCCTCGGCGCGACGCACAGCGCGCACGACGCCGGCACGTGGTCCTACGTGATCACGATGAACTGCCACGACGGATCCCAGGGCCAATCGACCCGCATCACCCTCGACGAGCTGGGTGCGGATCGGCCCACCGACGCACTGGGCGAGGCGGTGCCGTCGGTCGCGTCGCTCGACTGGCGTCACGGCGACGTCGAGGTGGTCGGCCCGGAGGGCATCGCGGTCGAACTCGGCGCGAAGGGCTGGGACCTGCGGGTCCTCGCGCCGCTGCTGGCGGGTGGCCGACTGGCCGTCTTCGGCGACGCGGCCCGCTACGCCAGCGCCGGGGTGCAGCGCGTGTCCGAGGTGACCGACACCGGAGAGGTCGTGCGGCTCCGCCTGGCCGGCGCCGATGAGTCGGTCCGGCTGGTCGGTTGGTCCGACGCGGCCGAGCTGTCGGTCGCCGTGGTCACCGGATCGGCGAGCGCCACGGCGGTGTCGTCGGCCGTGACACCCGACGACACCGGTCGATGGGAGTACGTGGTGCAGCTCGCCGCCGAGCCCGGCTGGGCATCGGTCGAGCTGCGCATCTGAGCAGGGCTCGGGGTCGGCGGACCGACCCCGAGCCCCCTCGTCACCGGTCGCTCAGCGGCCGATCCGCAGGAGACGTCCGCCGGTGAACATGCCGTCGGTGACGTACACGGAGCCGTGGTGGACCACCTCGACGTTGCCCGCCTGGGACAGCAGCCCCGGTGCGAGCTCGGTGCGGGCGCCGTTGCGCTCGACCCTCAGGAGCACCGCCGGCGGGAACTGCCCCGTCGCGAGGCCCGCCTCGAACGCGAGGACGCCGTCCTTCGCGATCTCGTAGACGTAGAGCCGTCCCGATCGGTCGACGGCGATGTCCTGGATGCCGGTGAAGCCGTCCGCTGCGACGGTGCAGCCGGGCTTCATGGGCTCGCCCGGCTTGCCGTGGTTACCGTTCTTGCCGTGCTTGCCGGCCGTTCCGGAACTCGCCATGGCGACGGGTGCAGGAGCGGGATCGCAGGTCACCCCGTCGGCCCACAGGCTGATCTTCCACACGTGCGACGAGCCGGGACGGAACGGGAAGCCCTTGAGCTCACCCACGTAGATCGCGTCCCTGGTGACCGCGATCGAGGTCGGGACCGCTTCGGTGGGGAGGGCCGGCGGGAGCGGGTCGGGGAGCTCGCCCTCGATCTCCGGTGGCAGCTCGACACCGGCCAGGTGGTCCGTCGAGACCAGCTCCGGCGCGAACCTCGCGACCGTCGACACCTTGCCCTTCGGCGTCACCCGCAGCAGGTCGTTGCCCGCCGCGTCGGCCACCAGCGCGTGCCCGTTTGGCAGCATCGCGATGCTGAACGGGTTCGATTCGCCGGGGTCACCCTCGGTGTTGGTCGGGTCGGGGTCGGTCGCCTGGTAGGCGGCGATGTCCGCGATCTGCGTGAACTGCTTGGAGTGCGCGCCCTTGCGGACGACCTTGCCGTCGCTGAGGCCCCACACGCTGCCGTCGGGCGCCACGGCGATGTCGACGAGCATCGCCGGATCGCTCAGCGGCCGGAGCGTCGCTGCTCGCCTCGGATGTTCGAACGCCGCCAGGACCGGACCCGCGGGAGGTCCGAACGCACCCTGGGAGACGATGGGAACTCCCCAGAAGCTGGTGAGCCCACGGGGAGAGCTGAGACCCTCGGCGACCACGGTCACCTTCGACTCCGGCTTCGGCTTGGGGTGGTTCGGCGTGCCGGTCGCGCCGAGGTCGGCAACGCCCGTGGCTGCGAGGACGACGGCCGCCGCGGCGATCGCGACACCCTTCATCGCAGTTCGGTGTCGGCCTCGGGGCTCGGGTCGCACGTTGGAACGGAGTCGCATGGCGGGGTCCTCTCGTCGTGGTGGACTGACTCCTTCGATTGTGAACCATCTCCACGGCAAGTGCATCGGATCGTGCGAGTTCACCCCTACGGGTTCCTACCGGTGAGCGGATCCCGGTGTGCCGTCGGTCGCTCGGCGAGCGCCGCCTGTCGCTCACGGTGTGCCACGGAACAGACTGGTCCGGTGAGCAACGTGGTCGAACGTGACGTCCTGGTGATCGGTGGCGGCCCCGCGGGCGCGGCATGTGCCATCCGGGCCGCATCGGCGGGCGCCAGGGTCACCGTGTTCGAGAAGGGTGCCTACGGACGCGACAAGATCTGCGGCGACGGCCTCACGCCGCGTGCGGTGCGGGCCCTCGAGGAGCTGGACGTCGACCTCGGCGACGCACACCGGATCGACGGGCTGCGCATGGTCGCCAACTCCACGGTGCGCCAGCTGGAGTGGCCGGGCATCGACCCGTTCCCGTCCTACGGGGCGGTCTGGCCGCGACGCCGACTCGACGCCCGTCTCATGGAGCTCGCCGAGAAGGCCGGCGCCGAGCTGCTCTGGGAGCACGACGCCGAGCCCGTGATCGAGGGTGGCCGGGTCGTCGGCGTGCAGGTGGGGTCGAGCCGCTGGCGCGGCGACCTGGTCGTGGTGGCCGCCGGCGCCCCGGGCGCGGTCGCCCGGATGCTCGGCGCCGAGCGCGTGGCCGACGAGCCCTTCGGCCTGGCGATCCGCACCTACGCCGAGAGCCCCCGTCATGCCGAGCGCTACCTCGAGGCGTGCCTCACGTTGCGCGACGAGTCGGGCATGCAGGTGCCCGGCTACGGCTGGATCTTCCCGGCAGGGGACGGCACGGTGAACATCGGCGTCGGTGCGCTGTCGACCATGAAGGGGTTCAAGCAGCTCAACCTCAATCGGCTGCAGGAGAGCTACCGCCAGCTCGTCGGCGAGGAGTGGGGGCTGGGTCCGGACCTCGAGCGTCCGCGGGCGTGGCGCCTGCCGATGAGCACGCAGCGACGCCACGGCCCCGGCTGGGTCGCCATCGGCGACGCCGCGGGCCTCGTCAACCCGATGAACGGTGAGGGCATCGACTACGGGCTCGAGTCCGGCATGCTCGCCGCCGACCTCTTCCTCGCCGATCCGTCGACCGCGCCCGCGGAGTACGACCGACTCGTGGCGGAGCGCTTCGACGCCTTCCTGCGCACCGGACGACGGTTCTCGTTCCTGATCGGACACCCGTGGATCCTGCGCAGCGGACTGCGCGTCGCGGTCGGCACCACCGGGATCGCGAACGTCACCCTGCAGGTGATGGGCAACCTGGTCGACTCCGACACCCCCGGCGCGGGCGGTCTCGCCATGCGGGCCGCGGATCGGGTGCTCGCGACGGCCGACCCGCTGCTGCGCCGCACCCGCGCGATCGCCTGAACGATCGCCCGAACGGTCGCCTGACCGCCGCGTCGTGAGCGACGGTCGCCGTCGGCTGGGTACGGTGTCGTCATGACAGCCTCTGCAGGACTGCTGCAACTCGTCGGAGGCTGGTCGGGCACCGATCGCCTCTGGTTCGAACCGAACCAGCTCGCGAACGAGGGCGACCTCGCCGCCGTCATCCGCCCGACGCTCGGCGGCCGTGCCCTGATCGACGAGTACCGCTGGACCTTCGGCGACGACGTGCACCACGGCTCCATGCTGATCGTGCCGACGGACGCAGGCCACGAGATCGCCCTCGTCGACACCTTCCACACCGGTGGGTCGATCATGCGGCTGACCCCTCCGCCCGACCCCGATCCCGACGCGGTGGTCGACGCGCTCGGCAGCTACGACGCCGATGGCCAGACGTGGGGGTGGCGGGTCGTCGTGCACCAGTCCGACCACGACCGCGTCGAGCTCACGTCGTGGAACATCTCACCCGACGGTGAGGCGGCCCGGGCGGTGCTCACCCAGCTCGCCCGAGAGGTCGATCCGGCGCACGACGCCGTCATCTGACACCCGCGGGCGTCCCACGGGCCAGCGCGTCGAGCGCTGCATGCACCGATAGCGTCGCCCCGATGAGGTTCGAGACACGCCACCACCGCGAACGACGCGAGCTCTTCGAGGCCGGCTTCCGCGACGAGTGGCGTGAGCTGCTCCGGGCCCGGGTGCCGATCTGGCAGCGGCTCGACGACGACGAACGGTCGCGCCTCGAGCAGTTGGCGCTCGAGCTCATGGCCGACGTGCACTGGGAGGCGGCGAACGGGTTCGAGATCACCGACGAGATCAAGGTGACGATCGCGACCGAGGCGTGCGTGCTCCTGCTCGGCCTGCCCGACGACTCGTTCCGCGACGTGCACACCGTGCTCGTGCACCCCACCACCGTCGTGCTCACCGGCGAGCACTCCCAGGTCGCCGGCATCGTGTCCGACGGTCCGATGCCCATCCTCGGCCAGGCGGAGCTGCACGGGCCGGTGACGATCGTCTGGGACGCGGTGCAGCACGAGGCCCGTCACCCGGGCAGCGGCCACAACGTGGTGTTCCACGAGTTCGCCCACCGGCTCGACATGCTCGACGGGGCCGCCGACGGGACGCCACCGATGGGTTCGGTCGAGCAGAGCGAACGGTGGGTCCAGGTCTGCACCCGCGTGTACGACCAGGTCGTCGAGGGCAGGGGCGGCACCGCCCTGCGGTCCTACGCCGGTGTGAACCCCGCCGAGTTCTTCGCCGTCGCGACCGAGGCGTTCTTCGACGATCCCGTCGACCTCCGTCGTCAGCAGCGCGAGCTCTACGACGTGCTCTCGGAGTACTACCGGCAGGATCCCGCGGCCCGTCACCGCTGAGCCGCCGGGCTCGTCGGAACGCACCGTTGCGATCCGAGCGGTCCGCTCAGGCGATCAGCTCGTCGACGACGGCGCCCAACCTGGCGAGGGCACCGCGGGTCCGGGCGCCCCACCACACCAGATCCTGCCCGTCGACGAAGACCGCAGGCGCGACGGACTCGAGCTCGACACGGTGACGCTCGCCGAACCGGTACGGCTCGTCGGGTGCGAACACCGCATCGGGTCGGCGCGCCGCGACGTGCTCCAGGTCGATCGTGGGGTAGGGGCCGTCCGCGGCCAGGACGTTGCCGACACCGATCGCCGAGAGCAGCGACGAGCCGTAGGTCGGTGCGCCCAGCCACATCCACGGGCGCTTCCAGATCGGCACCGCGACCCGCAGCCGCTCGTCGGCGTCGGCCACGTGCCCGATCGGCTCCCAGTGCGCGCCGATCCGCTCGGCGAGCGATCCGAGCTGCGGGTCCAGGTCGTGCACGGAGCGGATCCGCAGCACGTGGACGTGCACGCCCCGCTCGACCAGGGCGTCGTGGTCCTCGAGCCGGTTCTCCTCGGCGTCGAGCACCACCAGATCCGGGGCCAGCTCGACGATCGCCTCGATGTCGGGATCCTTGGTACCGCCGACGTGGGCCAGGTCGGGCCGTTCACAGAACCGGGTGCAGGCGATCGGCGTACGGTCCCACGCGGCGAGGGTCTCGGTCGCTGAGGGCACCAGGCTCACGATCCGCGGCTGGGTCATCGGACCATGATGGCGGACGCGACGAGGGCCCGGACGCGACGACGGCCGGGACGCGACGAGGGCCCGGGCAGTGCCCGGGCCCTCGTGCAGTTCGAACGACGTCGTGGTGGCGACGTCAGATGATGGCCGTCAGGCCGGACCCGACTGCATCGTCCAGCTGTGGCTGCCGCCACCTCCGACGAAGGTCTGGGTGAAGGTCTTCGGACCGGTCAGGGTGTACATGCCGCCACCGGTGATGTCCGGCGGGACATCGACGAGCGGGATGTTGATGGTCGGGAACGGCGTGGAGCCGATCACCGAATCGAGCGCGGAGCCGAGCGAGCCCTGGGCGCCGATGCCGATGTACATGCCACCGCCCATGACGTCGTCACCGAGCCCGAGCAGCGGGATGTTGTTGGCGATGATGCCGAACGCCCCGCCGATGTTGTCGAGGATGAGGTCGATGATGAAGCTGGCATCGAGGCTGCTCAGGTCGGCCGTCGCGAGGGTCGCGTTGAGAGCGTCCTTCAGCAGGTTGGCCACGGCGTTCGCCGCGGCGCCGTTGCCGACCTGGTCCTCTTCCGAGCCCCAGACGTAGGTGCCGAAGACCTCGAGCTTGTTGTTGGTGTTGGCCAGGTCGAGGATGTCGAGCGCCTGCACGCCGTTGAAGACGTTCTGGCCGCCGGGACCGGGGGCCACCTGCACGGTCTGGCCCTCGCCGACGTTCTCGGGGGCGTTGGAGCGGTCGTTGGTGACCTGGACCTGTGCGGAGCCGGGCTGGCCGATCTTCACGCGGAAGCCGATGGTCAGCAGGTAGGGCTCGTCCTGGCAGAGCGACGAGGGCCAGCAGATGCCGATCGAGTCCTGGCTCTCGTTGACGCGCACCTGGGTGCCGCGGAACTGCCAGTTCTTGGTGGCGATGGTGCCATCCGGTGCCTGCGGGGCACAGGCCCCTGCGGCGACCGTGACCACTGCGAGCAGGCCGATCGCGGCGGCCCTCCAACTGCGAGTGCGATGCATGTGTTCCCTCTCTCACCCGGCCGCGGCAGGAGCCGCTCGCCCGATCTCTTGCCCCCGAGAAACCCGGTTGCGTCCGTCCCAGTCGTCATGGCCCAGCCGGCGCATGACCTGAGTCACGGTACAACAGGCGCTCCTCGAACTCCATAGGGAACTGAACCCAGTTCACCTCGCGTCGCCGCCGGCTGACGGACGCCGCGGGTCAGCGGGTTTCGACGGCGACGGCCGGCGCGCAGGTGGCGAGCGTGGTCAGCACGGGGTTGCAGCGGGCGGCGACCCGGGTGCCGAAGGACACGACGTATCCGTTCGTGCCGTGCGACTCCCCGGGTGGGAAGTCGGTGTGCACGATCTGTGCGCCCGAGGCGAGCGCCACGTCGCGGGTGGCCGGGTCGGGCGACACGACATCCGCGTCGGCTCGGGTGCGGACCAGATAGCCCTGCTCCACGAGCGAACGGATCCGGGCACCGTCGCCGGGCTCGTTCTCCTTGAGCACCGCGCCGTCGGGTTGGCCCTCACCCGAGCTGGTGAACATCACCCGATCCTGGAGCGACGGGTGACCCTCCAGGTACGGGTCTCGCATGCCGGCGTTGTCGATGAAGAACAGGAAGCGCCCCCGGCTCTCCGCGACGCTCGGCCAGCCGACCGTCGACACCGCGGTGCGCAGATCCGGAGCGTCGCCGCGCACGTCGTCCGGCGTGATCAGACGGTCGCCGAGCACGCCGGCGATCTCCGCGTCGACGGCGTCGAGCTGGGCGGCGTCGAACGGGACGATCGAGGTGCCGTTGAACGGTGCGGGCAGCTGGTCGTCCTTGAGCTCGAGGTTGATGACGATCGGCAGGTGGTCCGGGTTCGCGTCCGACCAGGCGCGGAGCTCGCCCAGGCAGCCGACGAGCGTCGGGCACGTCGAGCGGAAGTCGATGTCCTGGATGTGCACGACCTTCATGCCGGGCTCGTCCATGCCCGTCGGCTTGGCGACATCGAGGTGGAGCAGCTCGGGCAGCAACGGGTTCGCGAACCGGCCGCCGGTCGGATCCGCGAAGATGTCGAGCTCGAAGCTGCGCACGCCTCGGGCGAGCTGCGTGGTGAGCGGCGCGTGGGTGTAGTTCAGCTGTTGCGGGTCGCCGAGCGCCGAGGCGACCTCGGGCACGACCGACGCCCCCCACGCCAGCCACTGCAGGATCGGTGCCTCGGGGGCGATGTGGTAGCTGTTGTGCGAACCGACGAACTGCAGCTCGTTCAGCGCGACGTCGTCGTCGCCGACGGGTGCCGTCGGTTCGCCCTCGCCGGAACCGATGCCGCCACCCCCGGAGTTCGACGGCGGCGACGAGGTGCACGCCGCAGCCAACAGCGCGAGCAGCGTCACCGACAGCACCGACGCCGTCCGGAGTCGAGCGCCGCGCGATCGCGCTCGCCCTGCATGTGCTCGCCCTGCATGTGGTCGCCCTGCAGCCGCACGCCCAGCGTGCGCCCGCCGCGTGTGATCGCCCGTGTCCCCAGTGCCCATCGGTGGTCCCCCCTGACGCCGACCGGAGAGGCCATCGTGCCAGGGAGCCACCCGGGGTTCAACCCGCGGTCGGGCTGCGTTCACCCGGGCGGCCCCGGAACCGTCGGTGCGGTCTGCGAGCATGGGACCGTGACGGTCCCCGACGACGCCTCCCACGGTGACACCCACGTCGACGGTGGACCGTCGATCGAGGGGTGGTGGTCGCGTCCGCCCGCACCCACTCCCGTGTCGTCCGCCGACCTCGCCGAGCTGCGCACCGAGCTCGACGCCGCGGCGTCCGCGGCCATGGCCGGCGCCCAGGTCGGATCCGACGACCTGCCGGTGCGGGTCCCCAAGAGTCGTCTGGCCGAGATGGCCCGCTGCGAGCGTTCCGCGGTCGCCTCGGCCCGTTCCGTCGACACCCGCCGACGTGAGGGCGCCGAGGCCCTCGGGCTGCTCCGGGGGATCGCACTCGACCACTTCGTGACCCATCAGCTCGCCGAGGGCCGGGTGCTCGAGCCCCTGCCGGCGCTGGTCTCCATGCTCACGGCCGTCGCGGACGACCAGTCCCTCGAGCTGCTCGACACGGTCGCGCTCGACGACGCCGAGGCGAGCCTCGCGCCGCTCGCCACGTCGGTCGCCGAGACGTGGGCAGGCCTCGATCCCGCATGGATGCCGCGCACCCAGTCGCGCGCCTCGTTGGTGCTCGCCGAGGGCTCGGTCATCTGCTCCGGCGTCGTCGACGTCGAGCTCGGCGGACCCACCACCGGGCTGCCCGGGGTGGTCATCGAGGTGAAGTCCGGGCGGCCTGCGCCGGAGCACCAGGCCGAGGCCTACCTGTACGCGCTGCTCGTCGCGCTCCGCGACGGCGTGGCGCCGGTCGGTGTGGCTCGGTGGTACCCCGGCTCCGACCCGGCGACGACGCCCGTCACCCTGGGTGTGCTCGAGGCCGCGGCGGCGCGGCTCGCCGACAC
>JALYWI010000156.1 GCA_030852785.1 Actinomycetota bacterium | reverse complement strand
GGGGGCCGCGGTGGTCTCGATGACGTCGCCGGCGAGCGCCCTGCCCAGCCGGCCGCCGGCGGCCAGGCCGTCGAGGTCGACCACGCGGCTGCCGGGGCGGTGCAGCCAGGCGAGCACCGCCTTGGTGACCGCAGTGCTCCGGCCGGTCGCGGCGACCACGTCGAGGTGGTCCGGTGCCAGGGGTCCCTGGCCGAGCGAGCGGACGACGTCGACCGAGAGCGGACCCCTGCCCACGGTGCTCGTCTCGAAGGCGGCGCCGCCCACCAGGGTGTCGCCGTCGAAGCAGCAGAGCACGTCCGGCTCACCGCTCGCGGCGTGGTCGAGCCACCAGCTGCGGAGGAAGGGGCTGGGCAGCTCGGAGCCGGCCACGAGCCGGTCCCAGTCGCCGGCACGGTCGCCGAGACGGTCGCGGACCTCGATGCGGAGCTCGCCGGTCGGCGCGGAGACAGGGTCGGACATGACAGGGGAGTGTGCCGGACGCGCCCGTGCCTGTCACGAGCGGCGACGCCACGGATCACCGAATTCTTCGCGGGCGGACGGGCTGTGGTGGCCGGGAGGTGGACGCGAGCAGAATTGCTCCCCCCGATCGCCGATCTTCGGTCACCGAACCCTTGACGGTGGCCGGAGTCACACGTTTACTTGACCATGCGACAACGACCTGGCAGGTCGGAGAGATCGCACTGGCGGAGTGTGCAGGCGGATGTGCGTTGAGTGGGGTCGGCGGACATGGGTGAACGGGGCGTGATGTTGCGTTATTCCGAGGATGAGCTGGGTGCAGGAGGTCGGCAGGTGTCGATGCGCACCGGAACGGCTGTGGACGTGGCGATCGATCAGGTGACGCCGCGGGTGGTCGACGACGAGGCACCGATCCTCATCGACCTCCGGGTCGTCGCCGACGGCGACCGGGACGTCATCCTCCGCGAGCCGGAGATCTCCGTGCCGGTCCAGGAGCGCCGCGCCGTCGGCCGGGTGCTCCGGCTGCTCAGCCACGTGTTCGACTTCATCGGCCTCGCCGCGCCGCTCATGATCTTCGAGGCGGTGACCGCGCAGCCCATCCCGCTGCGGGTCATCCTCCTGTTCGCCTTCGTCGGGACGCTCCTGTTGTGGCCGACGGCCCGACGCGGGCGCCTCGTGGTGGTGCCGAGCGAGGGCCTGCTCTCGGTCGTCGCCCGGGTCGGCCTCGCGCCGATCGTCACGCTGATGCTCGTCTCGATCGTCCGGATGGAGAGCTTCACCGGCCCAGGCCGCACGATCGACGTGCTGGCCGTCGCCCAGATCGTCGTCGCCACCATCCCGCTGATCCTCCTCGGCCGGCTCGTGACCTTCCGCCTGGTCGGGCTCGCTCGGACCCGGGGCTACGACCTCGACGACACCCTGATCATCGGCACCGGCCCCGTCGGGGTCGAGGTCGCACGGGCGCTGCAGGACAACCCGGAGTTCGGACTCGTGCCGTGCGGGTTCGTCGACCGCTACGACGACGCCGTGCCGCTGCCCATCGTCGGTCGCCCGGAGCACCTGCCCGAGATCCTCGCCCGCACGGGTGTGCGCCACGTCATCCTCGCCTTCGGTGCGGCCGGCGAGGAGGAGCTCGTCGGCATCATCCGCCGATGCCAGGAGCAGATGGTGCAGTTCTACGCCGTGCCGCGGCTCTTCGAGCTGGGTGTCTCCGCAGAGGACGTCGGCCACGAGGTCGCCGGTCTGCCGCTGGTGCCCGTGCGTCGACCCGGCGTGTCCGCCAGCCTCTGGCCGGCCAAGCGAGCGTTCGACATCGTCACCTCGCTGCTGTTGATCCTGCTGGTGTCGCCGCTGCTCGCCGGTTGCGCCCTGGCGGTCCGCCTCACGAGCAGGGGCCCGGTGTTCTTCCGGCAGGTCCGTGTGGGCATCGGCGGCCGGCCCTTCGAGATCCTGAAGTTCCGCACCATGAAGGTGAACGACGACTCGGCCACGCAGTGGTCGGTGCACGACGACGACCGGGTCACCCGGGTCGGTCGGTTCCTGCGCCCGACGCACCTCGACGAGCTGCCCCAGCTGCTCAACGTGCTGCGTGGCGAGATGTCGCTGGTGGGGCCACGACCCGAGCGCCCGCACTTCGTGGAGCAGTTCGGCGAGGAGATCGACAGCTACCACTTCCGTCACCGTGTGCCCGTCGGCATCACCGGCTGGGCGCAGGTCAACGGCTACTGGGGCGACACCAGCATCGAGACCCGTGTCCGTCTCGACAACCGCTACATCGAGAACTGGTCGTTGTGGCGGGACCTGGTGATCGGGCTGCGGACCATCCCGACCCTGCTCGGCAAGCGCCGCTGAGCGACCACGCACGGCCGCCCGCGACCCACGTCGCAGCGGGTCGTCCGCACCTGCATACGCTGCACCCGTGAAGATCCTCGTCATCACCTCGCGCTTCCCCTATCCGATGGAGAAGGGCGACAAGCACCGTGCGTTCCACCAGCTCCAGGAGCTGTCGGTCCACCACGACGTCACGCTCGTGGCGCTGAGCCACACCCCGGTGCAGCCCGCGGATCTCGAGAAGGTGCGCAGCGAGTGCTGTCCGAGGGTGCACGTCGTGCAGCTCGGCCGGATCGCGACGCTGCTGTCGACGCTGAAGGCGCTGCTCACCGGCGTGCCGCTGCAGGTCGGCTACTTCCAGGACCCCGCCGCGCTCCGGGCGGTCGAGCGGATCGTCGCCGAGGAGCAGCCCGACCACGTCTACTGCCAGCTGATCCGGACCGCGCCGTACCACCAGGACCGCAGCATCCCCTCGACGATCGACTACCAGGACGCGTTCAGCACCTCGACGCAGCGCCGCTCCGAGCGTGCGAGGTGGCCGTCGAGCTGGTGGCTGCGTGTCGAGGCCGGTCGCATCGCCCGCTACGAGGCCCGGGTCTTCGACTGGTTCGACCGTCACGTCATCATCTCGATCCAGGACCGCGACTCGCTGTCGTTCCCCGGCGCCGCGACGATCGAGCTGGTGACCAGCGCGGTCGACACCGACGACTTCCATCCGATGCCCGCGCCGCCGGATCAGAAAGACATGGCCTTCGTCGGGAACATGGGGTACGCACCGAACGTGCGCGCCGCCAGCATGCTGGTCGAGGAGATCCTGCCCCTCGTCCGGCGGCACCGTCCCGACGCCGATGTGCTGCTCGCCGGCGCTCGCCCGAGCCGCACCGTGCGGAACCTCGAGGGTCCCGGCGTCGAGATCAGCGGCTGGGTCGACGACATCCGTGACGCGTACCGCAGCGGCACGATCATGGTCGCGCCGCTCATCATCGGAGCCGGACAGCAGAACAAGATCCTCGAGGCCATGGCGATGGGCGTGCCGTGCGTGACGACCGAACTGGTCAACCGGGCGATCGGTGCCGAGCCCGGTGTCGAGATCTTCATCGCCGGGACACCCGAGGAGTTCGCCGAGCAGATCCTGATGCTGCTCGACGACGCCGCGCTGCGCGAACGGGTCGCCACCACGGCCCGCGACTTCGTGATGCGCAACTACAGCTGGGCCTCGATCGGCACGCGTCTCGACACCGTGATGAGCGAGGGTCGGCGGGTCCGCTGACCCGCCGCGGCGACCCTCGGTCACCCGCCGGTTGCGGTGGGTGAGGTTGCGGGGCGAGCGTCGGCGCTGCACTACCCTCTGCGCGGGGCGGATGAGGGGGAGACCACGATGGAACGGCTGATCCAGCGCATGCTGCAGCGGGTGCTCGGCTTCGACAGGTACCTGTTCTGGTTTTCGCGGTTCAAGATCGCCACGTTGCGGTGGGACCGCAAGGAGGGGGCGGTGCTGCACTTCATCGAGCACCTGCCGCGCCACGGGGTCGTGCTCGACATCGGCGCCAACATCGGCATCATGACGGTGCTGCTGGCCCGGCACACGACGGGGGGAGTGGTGCACGCCTTCGAGCCGATCCCCGACAACTTCCGTGCGCTCACCCGGATCGTTTCGCACTACCGCCTGACGAACGTGGTGCTGCACCAGATGGCGCTCGGCGACGAGGCGGGTGAGCTGCGCATGGTGATGCCCGAGGAGGACCACGTGCGCATGCAGGGCCTGAGCCACGCCGTCGGCGTCGGCGCCGCGGACGACGGCACCCTCTACACCGTGCCCCAGGTCCGGCTCGACGACTTCGAGGCGCTCGCCGATGCCGAGGTCGTCGGCATCAAGATCGACGTCGAGAACTTCGAGCAGTTCGTGTTCCGCGGCGGTCGGGCCCTGCTCGAGCGGTGCCGCCCGCCCGTCTACACCGAGCTCGGCAGCGACGAGAACCGGGACGTGTGCTTCGAGCTCTTCGGTGAGCTCGGCTACTCCGTCGGCGTGCTCGACGGGCAACGGGTCGTGGACTACGACCCCGCCCGCCACGACGTGCACAACTACTTCATGACCCCACCGACCAGCTGAAGCGGATCGGTGTGGGCGCCGCGGCGCGGTACCGTGGCCCTGCTGTCCGTCGCGGGTAGTTCAACTGGCAGAACGCCTGACTTTGGATCAGGAGAGTGCAGGTTCGAATCCTGCCCCGCGAGCCATGAATCCGACCCCCGACACGTTGCCGCTCTCCGCCATCGTCCTGGCGGCCGGTGAGGGCAGCCGCATGCGGTCCGAGCGCCCCAAGCCGCTGCACCGCCTCTGCGGCAAGCCGATGCTGGTCTACGTCCTCGAGTCGCTCGTCGAGGTGCCCGTCGGCCGTGCCGCGGTCGTGGTGGGCCACAAGGCCGAGTGGGTGACCAAGAAGATGCAGGAGCACGCCCACGACGTCGAGCTCGAGTTCGTCGAGCAACGCGTGCAGCGCGGCACCGGCGACGCGACCCTCGTCGGCCTGGTCGGCCTGCCCGACGACGACGACGTCGAGGGCGACGTCATCGTCCTGATCGGCGACGCGCCGCTGCTGCGCTCCTCGACGGTCGCCGCCCTGCTCGACCACCACCGCAGCACGGGCGCCGCGGCCACCGTGCTGACCGCGCACATGGACGATCCCACCGGCTACGGCCGGATCGTGCGCGGACGTGACGACAAGGTCGCCCGCATCGTCGAGCAGCGCGACGCCTCGCCCGAGGAGCTCGCGCTCACCGAGGTCAACACGTCGATCTACTGCTTCCGACGCAGCCTGCTGGCACCCGCGCTGCGCCGGATCGAACCCGACAACAGCCAGGGCGAGTACTACCTGACCGACGCGGTCGAGGTGCTGGCCTCGGCGGGCCACCCCGTCGAGGCGTTCCTCGTCGAGGACGCCGCCGAGACCCAGGGGGTCAACGACCGGTTGCAGCTCGCCGCCGCGGAGCACGAGCTGCGCGCCCGGACCAACGAGTCGTTGCTCCGCTCGGGTGTCACGATGGTCGACCCCACCTCGGTGTACGTCGACACCACGGTCGTGGTCGGTCGAGACGTCACGCTCTTCCCCGGAGTGATCCTCCAGGGCAGCACCCGCGTCGGCCACGGCACCGAGCTCGGTCCGAACACGCGCCTGGTCGACACCGACGTCGGCGACGACTGCGTCGTCGAGCAGGCGACCGCCCGCAACTCGACGATCGGGGACCGGTGTGTGGTCGGTCCGTACGCCTCGCTCGGGCCCGGCGCCGAGCTCCCGGCTGACTCGGTCACCGGCTCGTTCTACACTGCAGGCTCCGGGCGCTGATCGGGCGCCGACGGGGCGAATGAGCTGGAGGACAGGGTGGAGCTGGTCACCAAGAAGCGACTGACGATCGTCGCGGGGCGGGTGAATCGAGAGCTCGCGCAAGAGGTTGCGGAGCGTCTCGGTCTCGGTCTCGGTCCCATCCAGATCGCCGAGTTCAAGAACGGTGAGCTGCACTGCAAGTACGGCGAGTCGATCCGTGGCTCCGACCTGTTCATCTTCCAGAGCCACTGCTCGACCGACGACCTGTCGATCAACGACGCCCTGATGGAGCACATGATCATGGTCGACGCCGCGAAGCGGGCGTCCGCCAAGCGCATCACGGTCGTCGCTCCCTTCTACGGCTACGGCCGCCAGGACCGCAAGGCCGAGGGTCGCGAGCCGATCACCGCCAAGCTGATCGCCAACATGTTCGAGGTCGCCGGCGCGAAGCGCATCGTCAGCGTCGACCTGCACTCCGGTCAGATCCAGGGCTTCTTCGACGGTCCCGTCGACCACCTCACCGCCATGCCGGTGCTGGTCGACTGGATGGCTGCGAACCTCCCCGAGGACCTGGTCGTGGTGTCGCCCGACGCCGGACGGGTGAAGGTGGCCGAGCGCTACGCCAACCAGCTGCACGCCGACCTGGCCATCGTCCACAAGCGCCGCATCAAGGGCGCCAAGAACGAGGTCGAGGCGAAAGAGGTCGTCGGCGAGGTCGAGGGCCGCACCTGCGTGCTCATCGACGACATGATCGACACCGCCGGCACGATCGTCGCCGCGGCCGAGCAGCTCGTCGAGCGTGGTGCCAGCGCGGTCTACTGCGCCGCCACCCACGGCGTGTTCTCGGACCCGGCGATCGAACGCCTGAAGAACTCGGTCATCGAGAAGGTCGTGATCACCAACACGCTGCCGCTGCCGCCCTCGAAGCAGATCGACAAGATCGAGGTCCTCTCGGCCGCCGGCATCATCGCGGACGCGATCGACGCCGTGTTCGAGGAGAGCTCGGTCTCCGACATCTTCGACGGCCAGAACCAGAGCTGAGCCGCCGCCCCGACACGCCGGGCGCCGCTGTCTGGCGACCGGCACGTCACCACCGGTAGAGTCATCGTTCGGTCCGAGACAGGTCGCGCGCACGATCCGCCGTCCCTGCTCGATCATCCGACAGTCGATCCCGCCGTGCGCACCGAGTGCCGGCAGTCCCAGGAGTCACCCATGTCCGAGGTCACCCTCATCGCCGAGACCGGCCGCACGACCGGCACCCGCCCCTCGCGCCGCCTCCGTGCCGACGGCCTCATCCCGGGCGTCATCTACGGCGGTGGCGCACCGGCGTCGCAGGTGACCTTCCGCCGGTCCGACCTGCGCACCGCGCTCAGCACCGGCGCAGGCCGCAACGCCCTGGTCCGCATCGACCTCGAGGGTGAGACGTTCCTCACCGTCGTCAAGGAGATGCAGCGCCACCCGGTGCGTCGTGACGTCACCCACATCGACTTCCTGAAGATCGACCCGACCAAGGCGATCCAGATGGACATCCCCATCCGCCTGGTGGGCGAGGCGAAGAAGGTCACCGTCAACGGCGGCATGACCGAGCAGCGCCTGAACACCCTGTCGGTGCGCGTCCGCCCGGACAACATCCCGGACGCGATCGAGGTCGACATCTCGAACATGACGATCGACAAGTCCCTGCTCGTCAAGGACCTCGTGCTGCCCGAGGGCACCGTGTCCCTGTCGAAGCCGCAGCAGGCCGTCGTGACCGCCGAGCTCACCCGCGCCGCCGTGACCTCACGCACCGAGGACGACGCGGACGACGCTGCGGCTGAGTGACCTCGTCGCCACCGTGATCGGTCCTCGATCGCGGCGATCCGGTCAGAAGGAGCACGGCAGCACGCCGTGGGACCTGCTGGTGGTCGGCCTGGGCAATCCGGGGGACCGCTACGCGAACACCCGCCACAACGTGGGCGCCGACACTGCCGCGCTGTTGGCGTCGCGCCACGGTGAACGCCTGTCGCCCGACAAGCGCACCTCGGCACTCGTGGCCGAGCTGCGCGTCGACGGTCGACGTGTCGCCGTCGCGTTCCCGACCACGTGGATGAACGAGTCCGGCCAGGCGGTCGGTCCGCTCGTGCGGCGCTACGGCATCGACGACTGGAGTCGCCTCGTCGTCGTGCACGACGAGCTCGACCTGCCCTCGGGTCGCGTCAAGGTGAAGCTCGGCGGTGGGCTGGCCGGGCACAACGGACTGCGGTCGATCACCCAGCACCTGCACACCCAGGACTACGCGCGGGTGCGCATCGGTGTCGGACGTCCCCCGGGCGGTTCGGACCGTGGCGCCGACTGGGTGCTGTCGAAGGTGCCCTCGTCGGTGCGCGTCGATCTCGACATCGCGGTCCAGCAGGCCGCCGATGCCGTCGAGCTGATCTGCTCCGACGGGGTCGACGCGGCGATGCAGCGTTGCAACCAGGCGCAGTGACACCTGTGACCCGGGCGCCCCGGACGGTGTCGCAGCCCCGCGGTAGGTTCGCCCCGTGACCGTCACCGGACCGATCGCGAGCCCCCGGACACACGAGACGACCCCGCCGCTGGCGCCGCTGCGCGCCATGCTGCGAGAGGAGCCGGGCCTGGTCGGCGCGCTCGGCAGGACCTCGACGGTGCTGGTCGTGCCCGAAGCCGCACGGGCGGTGTCGATCGCCGGTCTGGTCGAGCTGTCCCGACGCCGACCCATGGTGGTCGCGGTCCCGACGGTGGCCGACGCCGAACGGCTCGCGGGCGACCTCGCCTCGTACCTGCCGCCCGACTCCGTCGAGCTGTTCCCCGCGTGGGAGACGCTGCCCTTCGAGCGGGTCAGCCCCTCGATCGAGACGATGGGACGCCGCCTCCGTGCCCTGTGGCGCCTGCGCACCGGCGACGAGTCGCTCTCGGTGGTGGTCGCGCCGGCCCGCGCCCTGGTCCAGCGGCTCGGGCCCCACGTCGAGGACGTCGAACCGGTCATGATCCGCTCCGGCGAGCAGATCGACTCACACGGCCTGGTCGAGTCGCTCGTGCGCGCCGGTTACCGACGCGAGTACCAGGTCGAGCACCGCGGCGAGCTCGCCGTGCGCGGCTCGATCATCGACATCTTCCCGGCCACGGCCGACGCGCCGGTCCGCATCGACCTGTGGGGCGACGACGTCGAGCGCCTCTGCGAGTTCTCGGTCGCCGACCAGCGGGCCACCGTCGACCTGGACGAGATCGCCGTGTTCCCTGCACGTGAGCTGCTGCCCAACGAGCAGGTCGCGGCGCGTGCCCAGCAGCTGGTCGCCAGCCAGCCCTGGGGTCGAGAGCAGTGGCAGCGCCTGGCCGACGGCGAGGTCTTCGAGGGCATGGAGGCGTGGCTCGCGTGGCTCGCCGACCGTGAGCACGTGCTGTTCGACCTGGTCCCCGACACCTCGCAGATCCTGCTCGTCGAACCCCGTCGCCTGCGCGACCGCGCCGCCGACATCGTGGCGGAAGAGGCCGACCTGGGCGCCTCGCTCGGGCGCACCTGGGGTCTGGGCGACGGCGGTGAGACCCCCGAGCTGCCGCGGATGCACGTCGAGTTCGACCGCCTGCTGCAGCACACCGGCGCGCCGGTCTGGTCGATCCTCAACGTGCCCGACGCACCCGAGTCGCCCGCGATCACCGCGCTGGCCTGGCCACCCGCGGTCGGCGAGGGCGCCGCGCTGGTCGGTCAGCTGCGCCAGGTCATCAACGACGGCTACTCCGTGGTGATCTGCGCGGACGGCGAGGGCTCGGCGTCGCGCATCGACAAGCTCCTGAACGAACAGGGCTTCTCGTTCCCCGTGCATGCCACGCCGAGCGAGATCACCGCTGCGGCGCGTCGACTGCGTGAACCGGGCGGCCACATCGTGGTCGCGCCGCTCGAGCGCGGCTGCATCCTGCCGTCGGTGAAGCTCGCCGTGCTCGCCGAGGCCGACCTGACCGGCCGTCGTCGCACGCACCGTGCGGCGCGTGCACCGCGCCGGGACGCCCAGCGGTTCTTCGAGGACCTCAAGGTCGGCGACCACGTCGTGCACCAGGTCCACGGCGTGGCCCGGTTCGACGGCATGGTCAAGCGCGCCATGGGTGGGGTCGAGCGCGACTACCTGCTGCTCGAGTACCGCGGCGGCGACAAGCTCTACGTGCCGTCGGACCAGATCGACACCATCCGTCTGTACTCCGGTGGCGAGACACCGAAGCTCAACAAGATGGGCGGTGCGGACTTCTCGCGCACCAAGGCGAAGGTGCGCTCGGCGGTCGCCGAGATCGCCCAGGAGCTCGTGGTGCTCTACCAGACGCGCCTGTCGACGCCCGGGCACGCCTTCGCGCCCGACTCGCCCTGGCAGCGTGAGATGGAGCTGGCGTTCCCGTTCCAGGAGACCGTCGACCAGCTGTCCGCGATCGAGGCCGTGAAGTCCGACATGGAGTCGACCGTGCCGATGGACCGCCTCGTCTGCGGCGACGTCGGCTTCGGTAAGACCGAGGTGGCCATCCGCGCCGCGTTCAAGGCGGTGCAGGACGGCCGACAGGTCGCCGTGCTGGTCCCGACCACGCTGCTCGCGCAGCAGCACTTCCAGACCTTCTCCGACCGCTTCGCCGGTTTCCCGGTTCGGGTCGAGGTGCTGTCGCGGTTCCTGACCGGTGCGCAGGCCCGGTCGGTCACCGAGCGTCTCCGCTCGGGAGAGGTCGACATCGTCGTCGGCACGCACCGCCTGTTGTCGGGCGACATCGAGTTCAAGCGGCTCGGACTCCTGGTGGTCGACGAGGAGCAGCGCTTCGGCGTGTCGCACAAAGAGGCGATCAAGCAGTTCCGGGCAGAGGTCGACGTCCTGACCCTGACCGCGACCCCGATCCCGCGCACGCTCGAGATGAGCCTCACCGGCATCCGCGACCTGTCGTTGCTGAACACCCCGCCGGCCGCCCGCCAGCCGATCCTCACCTATGTCGGCGAGTACGACGAACGCGCCGTGACCGAGGCCATCCGCCGTGAGCTCCTGCGAGAGGGGCAGGTCTTCTACGTGCACAACCGGGTGCGTGACATCGACCAGCAGGCCGCTCGCATCCGCGAGCTGGTGCCCGAGGCGCGGGTCGCGATCGCGCACGGTCAGATGGACGAGGGCAGCCTCGAGAAGGTCGTCATGGAGTTCTGGGAGGGCGAGTACGACGTCCTCGTGTGCACGACCATCATCGAGTCGGGCATCGACATGCCGACGGTCAACACGCTCGTCGTCGAGCGCGCCGACCTGCTGGGGCTGGGGCAGCTGCACCAGCTGCGTGGCCGGGTGGGTCGCGCCGGGCAGCGTGCCTACGCCTACCTATTCTTCCCCCAGGACCGCCAGCTCTCCGAAGAGGCCTACGAACGCCTCAAGACCATCGGCGAGGCCACCGAGCTGGGCTCCGGGTTCCGCATCGCGATGCGCGACCTCGAGATTCGCGGCGCCGGCAACCTGTTGGGCACGGGGCAGTCCGGTCACGTCGCGGCGGTCGGCTACGACCTCTACGTGCAGATGGTGAACGAGGCCATCGCGCAGCTCAACGGCGAGCCCGTCGAGGAACCCGACGAGATCACCCTCGAGCTGCCCATGCCGGCGTTCCTCCCGCCCGACTACGTCGAACGCGAAGACGTGCGCCTCGACGCCTATCGTCGCCTGGCCTCGGTGCGGTCCGCCGGCGACGTCGACGACATCGAGCAGGAGTGGATCGACCGCTTCGGCCCGATCCCGGAGCCGGCTGCGGCGCTCATCCAGGTCGCCCACCTGCGCGCGGAGTGCGTGCGTGCGGGGGTCACCGACGTGACCGTGACCAAGAACCCCGCCCTGTCCGGCGGCGGGCTGATCGCGAGCATCTCGCCGATCACGCTCCCGCAGTCCAAGCAGATGCGCCTGGAACGGCTCTACAAGGGCTCGACCTACCGAGAGGGCGACCGAGAGCTCCGGCTGCGGGTCTCGGGTGGGCCCGGGGTGGCCGGCGACATCGCCGCGGCGCTCAAGGAGCTCGTGCCCGACCCTGCACCGGCACCCGCCTGAGGCACGGCCCGTCAGGTTCTGCCCGCCGGTTCGGCGCGATCTAGCATCCGTGCCCATGCGCACGTCGCTCCACCTCCGTCCCATCCGCACGCTGGCGCTCGTGGGCGCCCTCGGGGTCGCCGCGACGGGTTGCGGCGTCACCGCCGACACCACTGCGGCCACCGTGGGCGACCACGCGATCAGCATCGACGACGTGAACGCGCTCGTCGAGGTGCCCGCCATCGTCGGTCCCGACGTCCAGGGTGTCGACGAGAGCCGGCAGCCGGGCGGCCTGGCACGAACGGCGCTGCTCTACGAGATCCAGCGGGTCGCGTGGATCGAAGAGGCACAGCGCTGGGGCGCCGAGCCGACCGCGGAGCAGCTCGCCCAGGCCGAGGAGCAGGTGCAGGCCCAGCTCGGCGCAGCCGGCGCGCAGCTGAGCGGTGACACGCTCGACGGTGCGGTCGAATCGAGCGCCGCGCAGAACGCACTGCTCGAGCGCTTCGCCCGGATCGACCCGACCGACGAGGCCGATCTCCGGCTGGTCTACGAGGGCGCCCCGTCACGCTGGCGTTCCTGGTGCCTCACCGTGGTGGCGACGTCGCCCGAGAACGCGGAGCGCGTCGAGTCGCTGCTCGACGACGACGTCGAGCTCGCCGAGGTCGCCGACCGGGTCGACGACGCGCAGCTGCTCGCCACCCCGGAGCAGTGCTTCGTCGGCAGCGAGCTGCCCGCCGAGCTCGAGGCGGCCGCCCGTGAGGCGAACGGCGGGACGCGGCCCGATCCCGTCCCCACGAACCTCGGTTCGGGCGAGGGCCTGCTGTTCTACGAGGTCGAGACCGCGTCGAGCTCGAGCTTCGACGAGGCCCGCGACGAGGTCGCGTTCGTCGCGCAGAACCTGCGGCGCGCCGTCGACGAGCTGGCCGCCCTGGCCGGCCTCGGAGCCGATGCGACCGAGGAGCAGATCCAGCAGGCGCAGCAGACCCAGCAGCAGGCCATCGACGTGCTGCTCGACTGGATGAGCGAGCGCATCCGCTCCACCGAGGTCAACCCCCGCTACGGCACCGGTGTCGTCGCCCGGCCCGAGCAGCTCGGAGGCGGGTTCGAGGTCACCCCTCCGCCCGCACCGCTCCCGCCCGCCGGTGAGATGCTGAACTCGCCGGGTGGGATCGTCAGCGATCCCACCGCCGTCACCGGCGGCTGAGGTGCCGACCGGCGTGATCCACGTCGTCGGGCTCGGCCCCGGCGGCGCCGACCTGGTCACCGCCGGCACCCTCGACGTCATCGCGTCCACCCGTCACCGCTACCTGCGCACCGACTGGCACCCGGCGGCGTCGGTCGTCACGGATGCGGTGACGTTCGATCACGTCTACGAGTCCTCGGACACCTTCGAGCAGGTGTACCGCACGATCGTCGACGAGCTCGTCACGGCCGCAGGCGACGCGGCAGCCGCGGGTGACGTCGTGCTCTACGCCGTGCCCGGCTCGCCGGTCGTCGCGGAGCACACCGTCGAGCTGCTGCTCCTCGACCCGAGGGTCGAGGTCGTGGTGCATCCTGCGCTGTCGTTCCTCGACCTGACCTGGGTGCGGCTCGGGATCGACCCCGCCGAGCACGGGGTGCGGGTCGTCGACGGTCACCGCTACGCGACCGAGGGCGCGGGCGAGCGAGGCCCGCTGCTCGTCGCCCAGTGCAACGACCGCGACGTGCTGTCCGACATCAAGCTCAGCGTCGACGACCCGGGCGACGCGACCGTGGTGATCCTGCAGCGCCTGGGCCTGGACGACGAGGTGATCCTCGAGGTGCCGTGGTCCGAGATGGACCGGGTCGTCGAACCGGACCACCTGACCTCGCTGTGGATCCCGTCGGTCCCGCCGTCGGCCGCGGCCCGTGTGGGACGGCTCGACGACGTGATGCACCGCCTGCGTGACGAGGACCCGTGGAAGGCGGAGCAGACCCACGACTCGCTGAAGAAGTACCTGCTCGAGGAGTCCTACGAGGTGCTCGAGGCGATCGACGCCTACGACCCCGACACCGGCGAAGGGGTGGACGAGCTGTGCTCCGAGCTCGGCGACCTGCTCTACCAGGTCGTGTTCCACTCGACGATCGCCGAGGAGGCCGGCTGGTTCTCGCTCGGCGACGTCGCGGACGCCATCCACGACAAGCTCGTGCGACGCCACGGCCACGTCTTCGACCCGGACCGCGGCGACGACCCCACGCCGACGGTCGACGAGCTGGTCACGGACTGGGAGCACGACAAGCGTGCCGAGCTGGGTCGCGAGTCGGTCTTCGACGGCATCCCGTCCGCCCTGCCGGCGCTCGCCCGCGCGCTCAAGGTGGTCCGCAAGACCGCGGCGATCGGTGCCGACTCGGCTGCAACCGCACCACCCGGCGACGCGGCCGCGCAGATCGGCGAGGAGCTGTTCGCACTCGTCGAGGCGGCGCAGCGCGCCGGTGTCGACCCCGAAGATGCGCTGCGCCGGGCGACCGACCGTCGCATGGCACATGTGCGCCAGCATGAGGCGGGTGGCCCGGGGACCTAGAGTCCCATGTCATGCCTGAACCGCTGCAGATCGCTCCCGCCACCGGCCGACTGGGGATCCTGACCCCCGGCATGGGCGCCGTCGCCTCGACGGCCTACGCCGGAGTGCTCGCCACCCGCAAGGGGCTCGCGAAGCCCATCGGCTCGCTCACCCAGATGGCCCACATCCGCCTCGGCGAACGTGACGAGGGACGCAACCCGATGATCAAGGACTTCGTGCCGCTCGCCGGCCTCGACGACGTGGTCTTCGGCGGCTGGGACCCGATCTCCCCCAACGCCCTCGAGGCCGCCCGCACCTGTGGAGTGCTCGACGAGCGCGACCTGGGGCCGCTGTCGGGAGAGCTCGAGGGCATCAACGCGATGCCGGCGGTCTTCGACCAGCGCTGGGTGAAGAACCTCGACGGTGTCAGGGTCAAGACCGGTGAGAACAAGTGGGACCTCGCCCAGCAGGTGATCGCCGACATCGAGACGTTCCGGGTCGAGAACGCCTGCGACCGGCTCGTGATGGTCTGGTGCGGTTCGACCGAGGCGTACCAGGAGGCCACCGAGGTGCACGCCACCGTCGAGGCCTTCGAGGCGGGTCTGCGAGCGGACGACCCCAACATCTCGCCGAGCCAGATCTACGTGTACGCGGCGCTGAGCAGCGGCGTGCCCTTCGCCAACGGTGCGCCGAACCTGAGCATCGACCTGCCCTGCATGGAGGAGCTCGCGCACTCCCGCGGCGTGCCGGTCACCGGCAAGGACTTCAAGACCGGTCAGACGCTCATGAAGACGATCCTCGCCCCCGGCTTCAAGGCGCGCATGCTGGGCCTGCGCGGCTGGTACTCCACGAACATCCTGGGCAACCGCGACGGCGAGGTGCTCGACGACCCGGAGAACTTCAAGACCAAGGAGGTCTCGAAGCTCGGAGTGCTCGACACGATCCTGCAGCCCGAGGTGTACCCCGACCTGTACGGCAACATCGACCACGTCGTGCGCATCAACTACTACCCGCCCCGAGGTGACAACAAGGAGGGCTGGGACGCCATCGACATCTTCGGGTGGATGGGCTACCCGATGCAGATCAAGGTCGACTTCATGTGCCGCGACTCGATCCTCGCCGCGCCGATCGTGCTCGACCTGGCCCTCTTCCTCGACCTCGCCGCCCGCGCCGGGCAGTCGGGTGTGCAGGAGTGGCTGAGCTTCTACTGGAAGGCACCGCAGCCCGCCCGCGGCGTGGCGCCCGAGCACGACATCTTTATCCAGCAGACCAAGCTCAAGAACACGCTGCGCGAGTGGATGGGCGAAGCCGCCGTCACCCACTCCGAGGCCGGCTGAGCAGGGCCCGACGCACGTGTCGCACCGGAACGTCGCCGCCGACACGGCGCAGCTCCGATCGGACGCGGCGCGCATCGCCGAGCTGGCGGGCTCGGGACCGCTCGATGCAGCGGTGCCCGACTGCCCGGGCTGGGCGCTGCGCGACCTCGTCGTGCACCTCGGTTCGGTGCACCGGTGGGCGACCGAGTGCGCCCGTGGTGGTCGGGAACCCTCAGGGCGCTGGCAGGACCTGCACCACGACGTGGCCGACGACGAGCTGACGTCGTGGTTCGCCGAGGGCGCCGATGCCCTGGCGACGACGCTCGACGAGCTGGCACCCGACGCACCCACCTGGACGCCGTTCCCGATCGAGTCGCCGACCGTGGCGGTCTGGATCCGTCGCCAGACCCATGAGACCTCGCTGCACCGACGTGACGCCGAAGGCGCGCTCGGTGTGATCGGACCGATCGACGCGGCGTTGGCCGCGGACGGCGTCGATGAGTACCTCGGCGTCATCGTGCCGAGGATCGTGCAGCGCGACGGACGTGGCCTGCCGGTGGGCAGCGCCCACTTCCACTGCACCGACACCGACGGCGAGTGGACCGTCGAGGTCGTCGACGGCGACTACGTGCTGGACCGCTCGCACCGAAAGGGCGACGCCGCGGTGCGGGGCACCGCCGAGGCACTGCTGCTCGGCCTGTGGGGCCGTGACGGCGGCACGCCGCTCGAGGTGCTCGGCGACGCAGGGGTCGCCGAGGCGTGGATGGCGATCGGCGGCAACTGAGCCGTCGGCTCCCGCAACCGACCGCTCTTGCACTCAACTGCGCCGGCTCAGGCGAACCGGGCCCACATGAGGATGCGCTGGAACGCGTAGTAGTACGGCGTGCGGTGCTCGAGCCGTTCGGCGAGCCGCTCTCGGTAGCGCTCGACGAAGGCCTCGTAGCGCTCGGGCGGCAGCGCCCGGCGCACCCGGACCAGCGTGGTGCCCGAGGTCCACTCGACCACCGCGTCGGGACCGGACATCTCCATGCCGTACACCTGGAGCCGGACGAGCTGCTCGGTGGCGCCGAGGGACCAGAGCACCTCGGCGTACTCCGCCGGGCCGAGCACCGAGGCGGCGACCGGGTCCTCCGGAGGGTTGCCGCCCAGCTCGTCGAACCAGGGCTGCTCGTGCAGCACCTCGGTGATCGTGGTGTGCGACGGATGCGTCGCGTTCGCCGGCACCTGCACCGCGAGCTGTCCGCCGGGGCGCAGGTGGGCGACCCAGTCGGCGAGGACCGCTCGGTGATCGGGCACCCACTGCAGCGAGGCGTTCGCCAGGACGACGTCGACCGGCGGTCGCTCGTCGAGCGAGGCGATGTCGGCGAGCTCGAAGCGCAGGCCCTGGTCGCCCCGGTCGTCCTGGTCGCCCCGGGGCGCGGCAGCGAGCATGTCGGGCGAGTTGTCGATGCCGGTCGCGCTCGCGACACCGAGGGTGCGGGCGGCCTGCGCGGTGAGCTCGCCGGTGCCGCAGCCGAGGTCGACCATGGTTCCGCCCGGCACCGGCCGGAGCATGGCGACCAGGTCGTGGAACGGCCGTGCACGGTCGTCCTCGAAGCGTCGATAGGTGTCGGGGTCCCACTGGTCACCGCGTCGTGCTCCCATGCCGACGACGATACGCACTTGTATTCAACTTGTAGAGGGCTGGAACCGAGCAGACTCAGGGACCATGTGCGCCGACCGACCCGACGTCAACCTGCTGGACCCTGAGTTCCACCGGGGCGATCCGCACTCGGCGTACACCTGGATGCGCAGCAACGAGCCGGTCTACCGCGACGAGGCCAACGGCCTGTGGGCCGTGTCGCGGCACGCCGACCTGCTCGCCGTCGAACGCGACAGCGCGACGTTCGTCTCGGGCCGGGGGTACCGGTCGTGGTGGGCGCCCGAGGAGAACAACATCATCTCCTCGGACGACCCCGAGCACCTGCGCAACCGTCGACTGGTGTCGAACCGTTTCACCCCGCGTGCCAGCCGGGAGCACGAGCCGTGGCTGCGCGCCACGATCGACGAGCTGCTCGACTGCATCGGCGCCGACGGCGAGCTCGAGGTCGTCAGCGGCCTGGCCGCTCCGCTGCCCAGTCGGCTCATCGCACGGCTGCTCGGCTTCCCCGAGGAGCGCTGGCCCGACGTGCAGCGGTGGTCGGAGTCGATCATGCGCTTCGACGCCGCGTCCTACGACGTCGACGCCCTGTACGGCCTGAGCGCCGCGATCTCGGAGTTCGTCGAGCTGCTCGGCGAGGTGGTGCCGGAGCGGCGCGGCTGCCCGGTCGACGACCTGGTGTCGGTGTGGGTGCACGCCGACATGGGCGACCGCGTCGGCTACAGCGACCGACGCATGTTGCACGAGACGGGGCTCTTCATCGCCGGCGGCGCCGAGACGACCCGGACCGCCATCAGCCATGGCTTGCGGGTGTTCGCGGATCACCCGGATCAGTGGGACCGGGTGGCTGCCGACCCGTCGCTCGTCCCCGGAGCGGTCGAGGAGGTCATCCGCTGGGTGACGCCCCTCAACAACTTCTTCCGCACGGCGGCACAGGACGCCCGGATCGGCGAGCAGGCCGTCGCCGAGGGCGACCGCGTCATCCTGCTGTACCCCTCGGCGAACCGCGACGAGGCCGTCTTCGATGACCCGTTCCGCTTCGACGTGACCCGGACGAGCAACCCGCACCTGGCCTTCGGCCACGGCACCCACTTCTGCATCGGCGCCAACCTGGCGCGCTTCGAGCTGCAGCTGCTCTTCGGCGAGCTCACCCGGCGGTTCCGGGCCCCGGTGGTGCTGACCGAACCCGACGTCGAGGCCAACATCTTCGCCCGGGCCGTCCGCTCGTTCCGGGTGCGCCTCGAGCCTCGCTGACGCACGCTCGGTGGCTCCGCAGGCCTCGCCGGCTGGGCCAGAATGGTGCACTGATGGCAGTAGCTGTGGAAGGGCGGGTCGCGCCCAGGAAACTCGGGTACCAGCCATCGCTCGACGGCCTGCGCGCCATCTCGGTGCTCGCCGTCATCCTCTACCACGCCGGCGCCACGTGGATGCCGGGTGGCTTCCTCGGCGTCGAGGTCTTCTTCGTCGTCAGCGGGTTCCTCATCACGACCCTGCTGCTCGAGGAGCGCTCGCAGAGCGGCGCGGTCGACATGCGGCACTTCTGGGTCCGGCGTGCCCGCCGCCTGCTGCCCGCGGTGTACCTGCTGCTCGCGGTGGTCTCCGGCGCCGCCCTGCTCGTGTACCGCGACGCCGCCGGACGCATGGGCGGCGACGTGATCGCCGCACTGCTGTACGTCAGCAACTGGTGGCAGATCTTCCTCGACGAGTCGTACTTCGTGCAGTCGGGCCGGCCGCCGCTGCTCATGCACCTGTGGTCGCTCGCGGTCGAGGAGCAGTTCTACCTGATCTTCCCGCCGCTGTTCGTGCTGGGCCTGGCGAAGCTGGGCCGTCAGCGCACGCGCACCGTGGTGCTCGTCGTGGCCCTCGCCTCGGCGGTCGAGATGGCGTTGCTCTTCGACGAGGGCGCGGACACCTCTCGCATCTACTACGGCACCGACACCCGCGCCGCGGGGCTCCTGATCGGTGTGCTGCTCGCCATGGTCTGGACGCCGTGGACCGCGACCCGGCCCGCCGCCCGGCGCGCGGGTCCGACCCTGGACCTGATCGGCGGCGTGGGTCTGGTCGTCATCGGCTGGTTCATGGTCCGCGTCAACGCGTACGACCCGTTCATCTACCGGGGTGGGTTCCTGCTGCTCGACCTGGTGTGCATCGCGGTGATCGCCGTGCTCGTGCACCCCGCCACCCGGCTCTCGTCGGTCATGGGATGGACGCCGCTGGTGTGGGTCGGCATGCGCTCCTATGCGCTCTACCTGTGGCACTGGCCCATCTTCCAGGTCACCCGCCCCGACCAGGACGTGCCGCTGAGCGGTCTGCCGCTGTTCGTCCTGCGCATGGCGCTCACCTTCGGCGCGGCCGAGCTGTCGTACCGCTACGTCGAACAGCCGCTGCGCAAGGGTGTGCTGGGGGACTGGTGGCGTGACGTGCGCACCGCGACCGGCGCCCGTCGAGAGGCGCTGGTCCGCCGCGGCATGACCGTGGGCGGCGTGTTCGCCGTGCTGTTGATCATGCTCACCGTGGGCCTCTACGGCGCGACCCACAGCCCCGAACGCGAGCAGCTGGCCATGTCCGGTCTCGAGGACGCGGCCGGGTTCGAGGACTCGGGCATCGCCGATCCCGGCGACGACCCCGATGCCCCGGTCACCACCGACGTCACGACGACGACCACCACCACCCAGGCACCCGTGACGACGGCTCCCGCACCGGGCGTGACGACCACCGCACCGGCGGCGACCACCGCCCCGCCCGCACAGGGCACCGACGCGGTCGCCGTCGGTGACTCCGTCATGCTCGGCGCGTCGGGTGCGCTGACCTCGGCGATGCCGGGTATGCGCGTCGACGCGAAGGTCGGGCGTCAGTTCGACTCGGTGCTCAACGTCGTCGGCTGGTACGCCGGCGAGGGCCTGATCCCCGGTCCGCTCGTCGTGCACGCCGGGACCAACGGCACCTTCACCGACGGCGACCTGGACCGGCTGATGGACATCGCGGGTGACCGCAAGGTGCTGCTGGTCAACGCCCGGGTCGCCCGGCCGTGGCAGGACCTGGTGAACCAGCGACTGGCCGCCGCGGCGCAACGGCATCCCAACGCGGTCCTGGTCGACTGGTACTCGCTCGCATCGGCGCACCCCGAGTGGTTCGCGAACGACGGTGCCCACCTGACGTCCTCCGGTGCCGCCGCGTTCGCCGAACTGATCCGGTCGAACCTGTGACCGGACCGGGCCGGATCGATTCGGTCGACCGGGCGTGGCCTGGCAAGATGCCGGGCGGAGACAACGACGTCCGGCGCCCGAGGGTGCGCCGGCGCAACGGCCGAGGAGCGGAACGCACGTGAGCATCATCGAGGGGATCATCGGACGGCAGATCCTGGACTCCCGTGGCAACCCCACGGTCGAGGTCGAGGTCGAGCTGGACTCGGGGGCGACGGGTCGGGCGGCGGTGCCCTCCGGAGCTTCGACCGGGGCCTTCGAAGCGGTCGAGCTGCGTGACGGCGACGCGGACATCTACCTGGGCAAGGGTGTGCTGCAGGCCGTCGAGTACGTCAACGGCGAGATCGCCGACGCGCTGCTCGGGTTCGACGCGGTCGAGCAACGTGACCTGGACCGTGTGCTGATCGACCTCGACGGCACCGACAACAAGGCCCGCCTCGGAGCGAATGCCATCCTCGGCGTGTCGCTCGCCGTCGCGAGCGCCGTCGCCGACGAGCTCGACCTGCCCCTCTACCGCTACGTCGGTGGCCCCAACGCGTGCGTCCTGCCCGTGCCGATGCTCAACGTGATCAACGGCGGCGAGCACGCCGACAACAACGTCGACATCCAGGAGTTCATGCTGATGCCCGTCGGCGCCGCCTCGTTCTCCGAGGCGCTGCGTTGGGGTGTCGAGACGTACCACACGCTCAAGAAGGTCGTGCACGAGCGGGGACTGTCGACCGCGATCGGCGACGAGGGCGGCTTCGCCCCGGACCTCGGCTCGAACGAAGAGGCGATCACGCTGCTCGTCGAGGCGATCGAGCGCACCGGGCGCACCCCGGGCGACGACATCGCTATCGCGCTCGACGCCGCCTCGACGGAGTTCTTCGCGGACGGCAACTACACCCTGGCGGGCGAGGGCCGCACGCTGTCGTCGACCGAGTTCGCCGACTATCTCGCGGATCTGTGCGACCGGTACCCGATCGTCTCGATCGAGGACGGCATGGCCGAAGAGGACTGGGACGGCTGGGCGGACCTGACCGCGAAGGTCGGCGACCGGGTGCAGCTCGTCGGCGACGACCTGTTCGTCACGAACAGCGAGCGGCTCGGACGGGGCATCGACGCCGGCGTCGCGAACTCGATCCTCGTCAAGGTGAACCAGATCGGATCGCTGACCGAGACCCTCGAGGCCGTCGACCTGGCCACCCGCAACGCCTACACCTCGGTGATGTCGCACCGCTCCGGTGAGACCGAGGACGTCACCATCGCGGACCTGGCCGTGGCCACCAACTGCGGTCAGATCAAGACCGGCGCCCCGGCCCGTTCGGACCGAGTGGCCAAGTACAACCAGCTGCTGCGCATCGAGGAGCAGCTGGGCGAGTCCGCGGTCTACCGCGGTGCCGCGGCGCTGGCCCCGGTGGGACGCCGAGGCTGAGCATGGCCGACGGGCGGAGCACCACCACGGCGGCCGAGGCACGCTCCGTGCTGCGGCGGAACCTCGCCGTGGTGGTCTCGCTGCTCATCGTCGCGATGACGATGCTCGCCGTCCCGGCGCGCAGCTACCTGACCCAGCGGGACGACATCTCGGAACGTCGCGAGGTGCTCGCCGAGGTCACCGCCCGCAACGACCGACTCGAGGAGCGCCTCGAGAGCCTCGACCGGCCCGAGGAGATCCAGCGGATCGCCCGGCGCGACTACGGACTCGTCGAGGTCGGCGAAGAGGCCTACACGGTGCTGCCCCCGGCCACCGCCGGGCTCGTGCTGCCCCGCGCCTGGCCCTTCGACGTGCTCAGCGGGCCCGTCGAACAGGCCGCCACCGGGGGATCGTGACCGCCGGGACCGACCCCGCGGCCGAGCCTGCCGACCGGGCCGCGGTCGCAGAGCTGCTGGGACGGGAACCGAGGGGCCCGCACCGCGTCGTGGTGCGCGACCCGACCGGTCGCCCCGTCGTCATCCGGAACCACCCGCTGCTCGACGACGGCACCCCGATGCCCACCCTCTACTGGCTGCTCGACCGCGACCTGAACCGCCGCATCGGCCGACTCGAGGCCGACGGGGGAGTGAAGCAGGCCGAGGCCGACGTCGACCCCGACGCGCTCGCCGCGGCGCACGAGCGCTACCGCGCCGAGCGTGAGGCCGAGATCCCCGAGGACTGGACGGGCCCCCGCCCCTTCGGCGGTGTCGGGGGCACACGGCGTGGTGTGAAGTGCCTGCACACCCACTACGCCTGGTACCTGGCCGGCGGTGACGACCCCGTCGGTGCCTGGGTGGCCGAACGGCTCGAGGCCGGAGCAGACTCGGAGCCACGATGAGCGAACCCGTCCTGGCAGCGATCGACTGCGGCACGAACTCCACACGGCTCCTGGTGGCGAACGGCGAACAGCGCTTCGAGCGCCTGATGCGCACCACCCGACTCGGCGCCGGCGTCGACCGGACGGGTCGACTCGATCCCGAGGCGATCGAGCGCACGCTGACCGTGTTGCGCGAGTACCGGGGGGTGATGGACGACCACGGCGTGACCGGCGTGCGCATCGCCGCGACCTCGGCGGCTCGCGACGCGGCGAACCGCGACGAGTTCTTCGGACCTGCGACCGAGATCCTCGGCGCCGCCCCGGAGCTGCTGACCGGCCCGGAGGAGGCGGCGCTCAGCTTCCACGGCGCCCTGTCGGACCTGCCCGAGGTGCCGGGACGGAACCTGGTGGTCGACATCGGCGGCGGCTCCACCGAGTTCGCGCTCGGTTCCGACGAGCTCGAGTCGTCCATCTCGATCGACATGGGCTGCGTGCGCCTGACCGAGAAGTACCTGGAGCACGACCCGCCGCTGCCCGAGGAGCTGTCGAACTGCCTCGCCGAGGTCGAACAGCACCTCGACGACGTCACACGAGAGGTCCCCGGCGCGGGCTCCGCGACCCGGTTCGTCGGGTTGGCCGGAACGGTCACCAACGTCGCCGCGGTCGAGATCGGCCTGCTCGAGTACGACCGTGACGCCATCCACCAGTTCGTGTTGACCAGGGCCGCCGCCGAGGACGTGTTCCGGACCCTCGCCACCGAGTCGGTCGCGGATCGTCGCCACAACCCCGGACTCGAGCCGGCCCGCGCCGACATCATCGTCGGCGGGTGCTGCGTGCTCGTCGGGATCTTCCGCTACTTCGGCTTCGAGGAGTGCGTGGTGTCCGAGGCGGACATCCTCGACGGCCTGATCCTGTCGCAGCTCCGGTGACCATCCCCTCGGGGGTGTCGGTAGGCTCCGGCCAGTGCTGCGCCGGAAGTCGACAAACGATCCGATGACGGCGCTCGTGCACGGGCGTCGCCTCCTGCTGCGGCCGCTGACGCTCCACGACTTCGACGAGTGGCGCACCGTCCGGCGGGACTGCCAGGAGTGGCTGACGAAGTGGGAGCCACGCCGGATCCCCGGCCAGCCCGACACCGTCGAGGACCGACAGGCCTTCTCGGCCCGGTGCTCGATGCGGATGCGAGAGATCCAGCTCGGCACCGGGTACGGCTTCGGCATCTTCGTCGACGGCTCGTTCGCGGGTGAGATCAACGTGAACTCGATCCACCGTGGCGCCCACCAGAGCGCGTACGTCGGCTACTGGATCGACCGGAACCTGGCCGGCCAGGGCTACATGCCGGAGGCGGTCGTCGCGGTGCTGCAGTTCTCCTTCGAGCAGCTGCTGCTGCACCGGGTGCAGATCTCGATCATCCCCCGCAACACCTCGAGCCGGCGGGTCGTCGAGAAGCTCGCGATCCGCGACGAGGGCATCGCGGAGCGCTACCTCGAGATCAACGGCGTGTGGGAGGACCACGTGCGCTACGCGATCACCGCCGAGGAGTGGGCGGAGCGTCGCGACGAGCTGCTCACGGAGTGGATCTGGTGATCTTCTCCGAGAGCGCGGCGAGCTTCGCCGCGAACTCGGGTTGGTCCATCGACCACAGCTGATCGACGAGCTCGCGCTCGACGGCCTGGGCGTGCTCGTCGATGGATGCGACATCGGCCAGGGTCGCCTTGACCCGACGCGTCAGCTCCGGTGGCGCGTCGGCGGCACGAGCGGCCACTTCGACCGCGCGGGTGAGCAGCTCGTCATCGGGCACCTGCTCCCAGGCGAGACCGACCCGGACGGCTTCGGCCGCTCCGAGGACCTGGCCGAACAGCACGAGCGCCGCGGCGGTCTGCGGACCGACCAGCCGCCGCAGCATCCAGGTGTGGCCTCCGCCGGGATGGATGCCCAGGTCGAGGAAGCGGGTGTCGAAGCGGCCGGAGTCGCCGACGACGCGCACGTCGCAGGCGAGCGCGAGGTTCATGCCGGCGCCGACCGCGGCGCCGTTCACCGCAGCGACGGTCGGCAGCGGGGTGCCGGCGACCGCGAGGAAGCCCGAGTAGATCGCCAGCAGGCCGTCACGCCGTGACGCGCCCAGCTGCGACAGGTCCGCTCCTGCGCAGAACGCGGGGGCACGGCCGGTGACGACCAGCGCGCCCGTGCCGTCATCGTGTTCCAGCTCGTCGACCGCGGCGGACAGCTCGGTGCAGAGCTCGAGGCTGAGGGTGTTGCGGCGACCCGGATCGTCCAGGGTGATCACGGCGACCCGTCCGACGTGGGTGACCTCGATCAATGACATGCGATCTCCTGCGGTGCGGAGCGGGTACGGTGCCACGCCGTGAGGACGCTCGTGGTGGCCGAACAGTATCCGTGGCCCGCGACCGACGGGTACCGCCAGCGCCTGCACCACCTGATCGCCGGGCTCGCCGAGGTCTCGACGGTCGACGTGGTGTCGCTCGACCGCAGCGGTGCCGCCGAAGTCGCTCCGAGTCCGCTCGACGGCGTCGACCGGGCCATCGCCGCGCCGGGCTCCGAGACCGGCATCCGCACGTGGGGACCGGTCTGGCTGCGTTCGAGCGCGCCACGACGTGTGCTCGGCCCGGTGTGGGACGACGCCCGCCAGGCGCTGCGTGACCTGCTCGCCGAACAGGGCGCGCCCGACCTGGTGTGGTTCTCGCACGTCGACACCTGGTGGCCGATGCACGACCTGGTCGCGGGTGTGCCGTCGATCGTCGACTTCGACAACCTCGAGAACCTGGCCCTGCGGCTCCGGCGCCGCACCCCGCCCCGGTTCGCTCCCGGGGCGGATCTGACCGACCGTCTCAAGGGCACCGCGCGATGGGCGACGTCACGAGCCTTCGACGTCGTCGACGAGGGCCGCTGGGACCGCCTGCAGCGCAGCGTCGCGAACCAGGTCGACCGCGTCGTGGTGTGCAGCGAGCTCGACGCGGTCCGCTCGGGCTGCGCGAACGCCGTGGTCGTGCCCAACGGCGCCGACCCGGCCCCGGGTGCGCACACCGACCGGACCAGGCTGCGCGGCGAGGACCCGACGATGCTCTTCGTCGGTGCGCTCGACTACGAGCCCAACACCGAGGCCGTCGAGTGGTTCGTGCGAGAGGTCCTGCCACTGGTGAAGGCGAGGGCACCCCGCGCTCGGGTCCGCATCGTCGGACGTGGTGGCGAGGGTCTGTCGTGGGTGGCCGAGGTCCCCGGCGTGGATCTGGTGGGGGCGGTGCCCGAGATCGCGGACGAGCTCGCCGCGACCGACATCTCGATCGTCCCGATCCGTGTGGGCGCGGGCACCCGCCTCAAGGTGGTCGAGGCGCTCGCCAACCACCTGCCGCTGGT
>JALYWI010000130.1 GCA_030852785.1 Actinomycetota bacterium | reverse complement strand
GGCCTGGGCCGCTGCTGCCGCCTGCGCGGCGCTGGCCTGCTCCGCCCATGCCCGGTCGCTCCGAGCGAGCTCGTCCTCGGCGCTGTGCCCCGCGTCCTGATCCGACATCCGACCCCTCCCACTCCGGTGGTCCGTGACCGTCCGAGCGGCCCGCGTCCGACGCTACCGCCGAGTGCGTCGCAGCCGACCGCTCAACAACGTCGTGGCGGTGCCGACAGATCTCCTGCGAGCACGACCCCGGATCCCCTCCGAGGGGTCGGGACGCCTGGAGGCGAACATGGCGACGTTCATCCGCAATCAGATCGGTCGACGACGTGCCCGGCGTCGCGCCCTCGAACGCGTCGACATCGTGCGGTTCCAGCAGACCTGCGCGGCGTTGGACCGCGCGGTGCGCCGGATCGACGCCCCCTCGACCTGACGATCGGTGACCGTTCCTCCCGAGCACGGACCGATCGCGCCCACGCCCACGGTCGAGCCACCCCGGCGCGGCGGTAGCGTGCACGACGTGACCGACGAGCCACGCGACGACCGGGTCCCGCACGGCTCCGGAGAGCTCCCCGATCCGATCGACGCGATCGTCGAGGGGATCAACGGCGTGCGTGACGTGACCGCTCCCGCCGAGCTGGGCACCTTCGGCCGACCCTGGCCGTTGGCGACCGTGCTCGGCACGCTCGTCGTGTCGAACGTCGTCGCCAATCAGTTCCTGCCCTCGTGGGCGTACGTGCCCTGGAACTGCAGCGTCGCTGCGGTGCTGGTGGTGACCGCGACCCGCTACGACCACTGCACCGCCGACGAGATCGGTGTCGCGCCGAGGAAGCTGCCCACCGGGTTGCGCCTCGGCGGGCTGCTCTCGGCGGGCCTGCTCGGCGTCTACCTGATCGGGCTCGCGCTGCCGTTCACCCGGGACCTGTTCCAGGACGACCGCGCCGACATCACGTTGCCGGCCATGTTGTGGCGGAGCCTGGTCGTCGTGCCCTTCGGGACCGTGCTGATGGAGGAGATCGCCTTCCGAGGCGTGCTGCCCGCCATGTTCCGCAAGCGGCTCGGCGGCGGCGACGCCCCGCTGCTGAAGGCCGACGTGCTCGCCGCGCTGCTCTTCGGGCTGTGGCACGTCCTGCCCTCGTGGAACGTGAACGAGGTCAACCCGCTGTTCCGCGACAACCTGCCCGGCGCGATGGGTCGTGCCGCGGCGATCACGGTCGGGGTCGTCGGCACCGGACTGGTCGGCATGGCGTGGTCCTGGCTCCGCAACCGCTCCGGCAGCATCGCCGCGCCGGTCCTGCTGCACACCTCGACCAACAGCCTCGGCTACATCATCTCGTGGATCGTCCAGCGCGCATGAGCGCGTGGGGCCCCACGATCCGCACGACCAGCGCCGCTGTCAGGAGCACACGATGACCGCAACCGAAGTCCCGCTCGAACCGGTCCCCGACCTGGCGACCTCGACGCCCAACGAGCGACTCGCATACGGCGAGCGCCTGCGCAAGCAGATCTCGCGTGAGGCCCTCGGCGAGTGGGAGCCGACCTCGGACCGACCGGACCCCGTCGAGCTGCTGATCGAGCAGGGCCGCAGCCGTGTGCCCGAGCTGGTCCCGGTCCGGTACGGACGGATGGCGGTGTCGCCGTTCACGTACCTGCGCGGGTCCCCCGTGGTGATGGCCCACGACCTGGGCACCGCGGCGTCGACGCCGCTGCGCACCCAGCTCTGCGGCGACGCGCACCTGTCGAACTTCGGTTCGTACGGCACCCCCGAACGCAACCTGATCTTCGACCTCAACGACTTCGACGAGACGTTGCCGGGCCCGTTCGAGTGGGACGTCAAGCGCCTCGTCACGTCGATCCTGGTCGCGGCGCGCACCTCGGGGCAGGGCGAGAAGGCCGGCCGCCGCGCGGCGCGCAGCGCGGCTCGGTCCTACCGCACCAACCTGCGGCGCCTGGCCGAGGCCGACGTGCTCGACATCTGGTACGAGCACATCGTGCTCGACGAGGCCATGGCCGACTTCGCCGGCATCGTCTCGCCCAAGAAGCTCGCCAAGTCCATCGCCAAGGCGCGCCACCGCAGCTCGGCACAGGTGCTGACCAAGCTGACCGAGGTCATCGACGGCGAGCGCCGGATCCGCCACCAGCCGCCGGTGCTCGTGCCGCTCGACGCGCCTGAGTGGCACGACCTGATCGCCACGGTGATCGACGAGTACTCCGAGAGCATGGACGACGACCACAGCCAGCTGCTGTCGCGCTTCCACCTGCGCGAGGTCGCGGTGAAGGTCGTCGGCGTCGGCAGCGTCGGCACCCGCTGCCTGATCGCCCTGCTGCACGGCCGCGACGAGGACGACGTGCTGTTCCTCCAGGTCAAGGAGGCCGAGACGTCGGTCCTCGCGCCGTACTCGGGTGACAGCGAGTACGCCCACCAGGGCGAGCGCGTGGTCGTGGGGCAGCGTCTGATGCAGGCCGCGAGTGACGTGTTCCTCGGCTGGACCGAGGGTCCCGCCGGCAACCACTTCTACGTGCGCCAGCTGCGCGACATGAAGGGCAGCGTCGACGTCGACTCGCTGCCGCCCGACGGGCTCGTCGTCTACGGCGAGCTCTGCGGCCGAGCGCTCGCACGGGCGCACGCCCGGGCAGCGGACCCGCTGGCGATCGCCGGCTACCTCGGCAAGCCCGAACGCTTCGACGAGTCGATGGAGGCGTTCGCCATCGCGTACGCGGACCAGACCGAACGCGACCACGCCAGGTTCCTCGCGGCGATCGACGCCGGACTGATCACCGCCGTCCCGAACACCTGACGGCCACCCCCGAGCGGGGGCTCAGCCCGCGAGGGACTTGAGCTGCGAGGCGATCGCCAACTGGATGACGCCCCACATGATCAACCGGATGCCCACGAGCAGTGCGAGCACCAGGATCGTGATGTCCGGCCAGACCACGGCGAGCACACCGGCGACGATGCCGAGCAGCCCGAGCACGACGAGCAGCACCCAGTGCCGCTCGTGCTCGCGATCCGCGACGGCCATCGCGACCTGGATGGCGCCGGTGACGAGCAGCGAGGCGCCGACGAACACGGCGAGGAACCACAGCGACTTGCCGGGGCGCAGCAACACGATGATCCCGGCGACCAGGAACAGCGCGCCCATCAGGTAGCCGAACCACGGGTGGTGTCGACCGCCGGCGGTGACGAGCTCGCTCAGACCGTTCATGAACAGGGCGATCGCGAGCAGGATCGCGAGCGTCGCGATGGCCACGCCGGGGCTGAAGAGCAGCCACACACCGATGCCGATGCTGAGCAGCCCCATCACGAGCCAGAGGATCCAGGTGTGGGGGCCGACACCCCGCACGTCGACGTTCACTTCGTTGGTCTGCATCGTCGTACTCCCTCGTCACCGGACCGACGCGAGCCTACGACCCACGCGGAACGACCCGGCGGACGGTCGTCCACCGGGTCGCCACGATCGCTGAGGTCGGCTCAGGTCACCGCTTGGCGGAGCGGGCGAGCGCGGCGCCACCGGTGAGCAGGCCGAGCGCACCCAGCACCAGCCCGCCGATGGCCAGGCCGTTGCTCGAGCCGTCGTCCGAGCCGTCGTCGGAGGAGCTGTCGTCGGAGCTGTCGTCGGAGGAGCTGTCGCCGTCGGCGGAGGGAGCGACGGTCGTCGTCGCGGCGTCGTCGCCGTGGCCGTCGTCGGCCGCAGCGGTCAACACCACCGCGGGAGCCGGGTGCTCCGGCTCGTCCTGCCCCTCGACGACGGGCTCGATCCATGCGGTCTCGCCGGTCTCGCAGGTCTGCACGACGGGGAACTCGACGGCGGTGCCCGCCTCGCCCTCGGGCAGCTTCATCGAGATCCAGAACATCTGCAGTTCGTCGTCGGGCAGCGGACCGCCCTCCCAGATGACCTCGTCGACGGTCTCGGTGATCATCGTGCCGTGGTTGTCGATCGGCGGGTCGAGCTCACGGGTCGTCGTGGTGAGGTTCCAACCGGCGACGGGCTGCGGCTTCACCGACGTGACGCCGTCGCCCATCTTGATCGCGACCTTCGTGGTGGGTGAACCGTCGCAGCCGTGGCCGACCTTGAACGCCGTGGTGAAGTACGAACCGGACGGCGCCTCCGGGTCCTGCGGGCTGATGTGCGCCCCGGCGGTGCCCGCCAGGAGGAAGGGGGCGGCGACCGCAGCGATGGTCGCGGCGACGGCACATCGACGTGCGATCGGACCGCGGCGACGGGACGGGTTGGGACGGTGCATGTGTGCTCCCTGGAACGAGGTGATGTCGACGAGGTAGTCGCCGGGAGCACGTGGACGGTTCCCGCTCTGCTCAGCTGCGCTGTTCCATCAGCGCAGCTCAGCTGCGCTGTTCCATCAGCGCCGCCCGATCGGCACCTCGAAGGTCGCGGTGAGCGCCTCGAACTTGCCGAGCCGTGCGCTGACCTCGACGGTCCAGTCCCCCACCAGGGGGAAATCCGCGTACGACAGCGAGTGGCCGGCGGTGACCACCTGCATCTCGGGCTGCAGCGGGCCGACGTCCTCGGAGCGAAGGGTGAGCGACAGCGAGAGCTCGGTCAGGTCCGGCATCAGGCGGCCGTCCTTGCCGAGCGCGATGACGTGCACCTCGTTGGTGCCGCGCGACCCGGGCTCGACGGTGAGCTCGACCTGGCCGTCACCGAACGCGGCCCGCTCGGTGTACAACCCGCCGGCCGTCGCGTCGGGGTCCGGCGGTGAGATCTGGGACAGCACCGCCCCGGCGATCAGCGCGACCGACAGCAGCACGATCTCGATGCGCACCCCACGACGCAGCGTCTCGACCGTCGCCTCGCCGTCGCCCCCATCACCGCCACCGCCCCCGCCGTCGAGCCCGCCCCCGCCAGCCCCGAGCTCATCGGGCAGCGCAGGGGTGACCGTCGACCGGTTGCGGAACGCGACGACGACGGTGACGACCAGCAACGCCGCCTTGAGCAGGCCGAGGCGGCCGTAGTTCGACGACAGCAGCTGGTCGAGCGGCACCCGGTCGATGATCAGCACCACACCGGTGAGCGCGAGCAGCACGACCGCACCCATCGCGAACGGCGAGAGCCGCTCGACGTCCCGTCGCACCTCGGCGGCGTGGGCACCGGCACAGCGCCGATCGACCCACACCAGACCGACGCCCCAGACGACGGCGGCGACGACGTGCACGACGGTGAGCGGTGCGGACAGCGCCACCGGCGGCAGCGACACGGCGTGGCCCTGCATCGCGATCACGCCGACGGTCAGCACCCCCAACGGGATCTCGAGCGGCGCGGCCTTCGGCACGAGCGAGACCACGACACCGATCAGCGCCAACACACACGCGAGCAGTGCGACCTTGCCGCTCGAGGTGTCGAGGGTGACCTCGAGCGCCTCGGACATCGAGGAGCCGACGACGGCGAGCGCCCCGACGAACAGCAGCAGCGCGCCGTCGAACACGAGCACCCAGCGCCAGCGGTACCAGCCCGAGCGCGGCGTGTCACCGCTGCGGCGACGCAGCGCCGCGACCAGCACCCCGACGAGCGCCATGAGCGCGAGCGTGGCGCCCACGGCGCGCATCACGTTGGCCACCAGCGGCGAACCCGACGCGCCTGCGTCGAAGGGCTCGGTCAACGTCGCGGTGCGCAGGTGGAACAGGTACGCCCCGCGGATCGGGTGCCCGTCGGCCGAGACGACCTTCCAGTCCACGGTGTAGGAGCCGTCGTCGTCGAAGTCCGGCAGCGTCGCGGTCACGGTGGCGTCGGTGCCGGCGACCTCGATGCCGCGGAGCTCCCGACCCGACGGATCGAAGACGCGCACGGCGTCGCTCGTGGCCGAGACGCTCTCGTTGAAGTCCAGGACCACCTCGCCCGGGGCGGCGTCGAGCATCGCATCGGCCTCCGGTGTCATCGACACCAGCGCGGCGTGCGCCCCCACCGGAGCGGCGAGCACCACACCGAGCACCAGGAACACGGCGACGAGCCACGCGGCGGCCGCACCGGGGCGGGCCGTCGTCGGGACGCGGGGGGAGGCAGCACGGTCGACCATCGTCGGAGTAGTCGTCGCGGACCCGTCCGCGGTTCCCGCTGGTGCGTTCACGGTGGTGCGTTCACGGCGGTGGTTTCACGGAACTGCGCGCGGCGGTGTGGGGCCGGCACCGTCGGGGCGGACCGCGAGCCCCGGCGCGGCTCGACGTTCGGCGCGCCGTCGACGCCAGCGCCGCACCCGACGCCAGAGCACGATCACCAGGGTCACCAGCAGCACGAACGCGAGGACGGGCACGACGATGGCCAGCACGGTCATCACCGCGGCGACCGCGTCCTCGATCGCGGAGACGACGGGGTTGCCGACGCCCGCGGTCCCGGCGGTGACCGCCGGGCGCACCGCGCTGCGGGCGAGCTGCACCGACTCCCCGAGCACCACCCCGGCGAGCGCCGCGGCCCACGGGTGCGACTGCGACAACAGGTTCTCCTGGGCGGCGAACACCACGGCACCCGACAGCGGTGCGACGACGGTGCCCGCTGCGTGCAGCACGTGGTCGACCACGGCGATCTTGTCGCCGACCAGGTCGAGCAGGAAGATCACGCCGAGCACCACGAGCGCAGTGGTGGAGCCCAGCCGGTCGAACGGCTCGGTGAGGGTGACCAGACCGGTGCGCTGCGCGATGCCGAGTCCGAGCAGCGGGATCCACGCGTTCAGACCCGAGGCGGACCCCAGGCCGATGGCGCCGAGCAGGTTGGTGAACAGCGTGACGTCCACGGCGACAGTCTCGTCCACACACGTGGTCCGCCGACGTGCACTGGGCCGTTCGGCCCCTCCGACCGGGAGATCCGCCCATTGGCGCCCCTTCGGGCCGTGTTGCACACTTCTGACCCAGATTCAGCTGAACCGAGCCGGTTCGGGCCACCCAGGGGGCGACATGGGGAGGACTGCGAGCGCCGAGGCCGCCACGGGCGGAGCGGCCGACGCCACGTCGCCGACGCGCCGGGTGCGCACGGCCATCGTGCTGGGTGCGGGCGGCACGGTGGGCATCGGCTACCACGCCGGTGTGCTCAAGGCGCTCTGCGACGCCGGGCTGGATCCGGCCGCCGCGGACCTGGTCGTGGGCACCTCGGCGGGTGCGATCGTCGGTTCGATCCTGCGCGTCGGCCACGACCTGGACGACGTCTGGGAGCTCGCCCACGCGGATGAGAACCCCTTCGCCGAGGACCAGCCGTTCTTCCGGCCCGACGTGGTGTTCTCCCAGGGCTGGCGCACCCCGCTGGGCCTCGCCCGCCGGGTGGTCGGTTCGACCTGGGTGCTGCAGCGCTCGGTCGTGCGGTGGCCGATCGTCAACCCGCCCCGGACCATGCAGCGCTTCTACCGCGCCGGGCTCGGCTCGGTCACCGAGCAGCGCAGCGAGTTCGCCCTGTGGGCCGGCGAGGAATGGCCCGAGCAGCGCCTGGCGCTCTGCGCGTTCGACATCGTCACCGGCCGCCGGGTCGTGCTCGGTGAACCCGGGCCACGACGTCCGGCCCTGCCGGATGCCATGCGCGCGGCGGCCGCGGTGCCGATCATGTACCCGCCGGTGCGCCTCGGGCGTCGACTGCTCGTCGACGGCGCGGTGAGCTCGTCGACCAACCTCGACGTCGCGGTCGAGGCGGGCGCCGAGCTGATCATCGTCGCGGCACCGCTCACCTACGACCACGACGACAAGCCGTCGATGCACCACCGGGTCGGCAAGCAGGTCTTCGACTGCCGACTCGAGAAGGAGCTGGCCGCAGCCCGTGCCGCGGGTGTCCAGGTCCTCGAGATCCGCCCGAACGCCGAAGAGGCCGAGGTGCACGGACTCAACCTGCTGCGCTCGGGTGGCAACAGCGAGGTCGCGGACCTGTCCCACGAGCGCACCACCGCTGCGCTCGCCACCAACGCGGGTCAGCGCTTCGAGCGCGCCTGGCGCTCGGCGAACCGCTCGGCGTCACGTTCGGGCGACGCGCCGACGCGCGCCCGTCGCCGACTCGAGCGTCGGACCGAGGAACCGAGGGTTCAGGCGCCGCCGGCGAGGTAGCGCCACGCGTGCGAGTGCGCGTTGACCGGCGAGCAGCCGTCGGTCGCCGTGGCGTTGTGCGCACCGTTGCTGTCGAGCAGGCAGGCAGGGTTCACGGTCGTGACGATCCGGTTCGTGCCCCCGTAGGGGCGGGGCGTCGTCGTCACGTTCGTCTCGGGGCCGGCCAGACCGAGCGCATCGGCGACGGCCCGCTGGATGCCCAGCCCGTAGTCGCTGAGGTGGCTGAACGTGGCGATCGACGACGTGGGCGTCGCGAAGTCGCCCTCGGTCACCCACGGGGCGACCGAGTAGCTGCCGGAGCCGAGGGAGAAGGCGTCGTACGCACCCGAGAGCATGCCGACGCGTGCCAGCGGGAACTGCTTGCCCAGGTAGAGCGCGACACCTGCGCCCTGGGAGTGGCCGAGCGCCACGACCTTGGTCCAGTCGAGCTCGCACCCGCCGTACTGCGGGGACTCCACGCACTCGCCGCCGGAGAGGTCCTCGAACTGCGACCAGTCGGCCAGGGGGAAGCGCACCGTGAGGTGGCCCACGAGCTTGATCAGACGGTTCACCACCGAGTTCGCCGGCGTCACGTTGACCGCCGGGTGGTCGGCCGCGTAGCCGTCGGGGTCGCCGACGCCCGAACCGAACACGACCTCGCCGCGGAACGCACGGTGGCAGTCGGGCGACGTCGTCACCGCGGAGTCGGGGCACGCCGACTGCGTGCCGACACCGGAGGCGTAGCGCAGCCCGATGACGTGGTAGCCGTCGGACGCCAGCGCGTTGCCCATGCCGACCAGGGCGCTCGGCCCGGCACCCGTGCCGTTGAAGAGCACCACCAGTCGGCCTCGGGGCGTGCCCGACGGCGGGATGGCGAAGTTCGGGTAGAGCGGGTCACCCGAGATCGACGGGTCGGTGCTGTTCGGCGGGATGTCGACGTAGCCGTTGCCACCTCCGCCTCCACCCTCTCCGGGTTGTGGCGGACACGCCGTCGCGAGCAGTGCAAGCGCAGCGAGGACGAGGGCAGCGGCGCCCCTCGAGAATGTCGTACGTGCCACGGAGCCTCTCCCAGTCGCCGAGCACCTGCCTTCACCACAGGTAGCTGAATGCTGCCATACCGCAGCACCCCCGGGTGCCAAACCGCGAGGGGTGATATTGCCCAGTGCAATCTTCTGCCGGCAGCGCCCCCTGCGGCTCAGAGCAGGTCGGTGAAGAAGTCGTTGCCCTTGTCGTCGGTGATGATGAACGCGGGGAAGTTCTCGACCTCGATCTTCCAGATCGCCTCCATGCCGAGCTCCGGGTACTCCAGTACCTCGACGTGCTTGATGGCGTCCTGGGCGAGGATCGCGGCCGGCCCGCCGATGGAGCCGAGGTAGAAGCCGCCGTGCTTCGCACACGCCTCGCGCACCTGCTTCGAGCGGTTGCCCTTGGCGAGGCTGATGTAGCTGCCGCCGTGCTCCATGAGCAGGTCGACGTAGCTGTCCATGCGACCGGCGGTGGTCGGCCCGAAGCTGCCCGACGGCATGCCCTCGGGGGTCTTGGCCGGACCCGCGTAGTAGATCGGGTGGTCCTTCACGTACTGCGGCAGGCCCTCGCCGCGCTCGATGCGCTCCTTCAACTTCGCGTGTGCGATGTCGCGTGCGACCACCACCGTGCCGCTCAGCGACAGCCGGGTCCGGATCGGGTACTGCGAGAGTTGGTTGCGGATCTCGTCCATGGACTGCGACAGGTCGACGTGCACGACCTCGTCGCCGAGATCCGCCTCGGTCACCTCGGGCAGGTACTTCGCGGGGTCGTGCTCGAGCTCCTCGACGAAGACGCCGTCGGAGGTGATCTTGCCGACGCTCTGACGGTCCGCCGAGCAGCTCACCCCGATGCCGACCGGGCACGAGGCGCCGTGACGCGGCAGTCGGATCACGCGGACGTCGTGGCAGAAGTACTTGCCACCGAACTGCGCACCGATGCCGGTCGCCGCGGCGAGCTGCCAGATCTGCTGTTCGAGCTCGATGTCGCGGATGGCGTGGCCCAGCTCGTTGCCCACCGTCGGCAGGTTGTCGAGGTAGCGGGCGCTCGCGTACTTGACCGTCTTGAGGTTCATCTCGGCCGAGGTGCCGCCGATGACGATGGCCAGGTGGTACGGCGGGCACGCCGAGGTGCCGAGGGTGCGGATCTTCTCGTCGACGAACTTCAGCAGCGACTCCGGGTTCAGCAGCGCCTTGGTCTCCTGGTACAGGAAGGTCTTGTTGGCGCTGCCACCGCCCTTGGTCATGACGAGGAACTTGTACTCGTCGCCGTCGACCGCCGAGATGTCGATCTGCGCGGGCAGGTTCGTGCCCGTGTTCTTCTCCTCGTAGGTCGTGATCGGCGCGAGCTGCGAGTAGCGCAGGTTGGTCTCGGTGTAGGTGCGGTACACGCCGCGGGCGATGGCTGCCTCGTCGCCGCCCGCCTGGTCGTCGGGACCGCCGTGGGTCCAGACCTGCTGGCCCTTCTTGCCCATCACGATCGCCGTGCCGGTGTCCTGGCAGCTCGGCAGCACCATGCCGGCCGAGACACACGCGTTCTGCAGCATCGTCCGGGCCACGAAGCGGTCGTTGTCGGTCGCCTCGGGGTCGTCGAGGATCTTGGAGAGCTGCGCCAGGTGACCCGGGCGGAACAGGTGCGAGATGTTGCGCACCGACTCGGCGACCAGCAGCGTCAGCGCCTCACGGTCGACCTCGAGGATCCGCTGTCCCCGGTACTCACCGACGGACACCAGGTCCGAGGTGAGCTGCACGAAGGGCGTGTCGGCCTTCGTCTGGGGGAACATCTCCTGGTACTGGAACTCGGGCATGGCCCGAATCTACGCGGGCACCCTCCACGCTCCCCAAGCGGCCCGACCGCTCTCCCCATCGAGCTCACCCGACCAGCCCTCTGTCGCGCTGGCGGTCGACTGTCGACCACGGACACGACAGTGGACCCGTCCGGCACCCCGGCCGATCGGACGAAGTGGCGCAGATCTGGTCGATCTCCGACCCAGCACGCGCCAATTCGTCGGACAGAGCCGTGGCTGTGTCAGGCCGGCAACCAGTTGCCGTGGCGGTGTCAGGCCGGCAACCAGTTGCCGTGGCGGTGTCAGGCCGGCAACCAGTTGCCGTGGAAGCCGTACGGCACGCGCTGGGGCAGGTGCACGGTGGCGACGGGGCCGGCGGCGAGGTCCTGGGCCGCCAGCACCACCAGCGACGAGCGGTCGTCGGTCGCGTCGTGCACCAGTGCGAGCAGGTGGCCGTCGTCCTCGTCCGCGTCGGGTCCGGAGGGCACGAACACCGCTTCACCGATCGACCGGCCGGGGCCGAGCTCGTGACGGGTTGCCACGCCGGTGTCGAAGTCGTGGTGGTAGAGGCAGTCCGGCTCGAACACCGAGTCCGTGCGGCGGGCGTTGCTGAGCCCGACCGCCCAGCCGTGTCGCTGGCGGCGACCCACGCGCCGCTCGTCCACGCGGGGGAACTCGACGGGCACGTCGTCGAGCTGCGTCTCGGAGACCCCACCGGTGCGCAGGTCGAGGGTCCAGCGCCACAGCGTCGGGACGCTCTCGTCGGGACCGAGTCGGCTCCGGTCGAAGACGCGGTCGTGACGGACGACGTCGAGCACGACCTGCTCGACCGAGCCATCCGCGCCGAGCACGTCGTGTGCGTTGAGCGAGTGGAAGACGTAGCAGGGCGAGACCTCGAACCAGCGCACGGCGTCGGTGCCGGTACCGCCGCCGAGCGGCAGCACGCCGACGCGCGAGGCGTGCTCCGGGTTCCACGCGTACGGGAAGCTCGCGCCGGTCATCGCCGAGTCGAGGTCGAAGGCGACGGGCAGGTCGTAGAACACGGCGTGGTGCTCGGTGATCGACATGTCGTGCACCATCGGCGAGCCGGGAGCGTCGATGTCCTGGCGGTGCCGGACACGGGCATCGGGACCGACCACGACGTACTCGATCACGTCCGGGCGGCCCCAGAAGTAGTTGGCCAGGTGCAGCTCACCCGTCGCCGGGTCGACCTTCGGGTGGGCGGTCGCTCCGTAGGGCAGGGTGCCGTCGAGATCGGAGCGGCCGATCGTGCCCAGCTCGCCGTCGAGCTCGACGGGCTTGGCGCCGGCTTCGACGATGGCGAAGCAGCGTCCGGCGACACCGATCACGTTGGTGTTGGCGGCGAAGTCGGCGCCCTCGGTGACCGGACCACCCGGATCGACCTCTCCGAGCGCGGCCGGCACGCTGCCGCTGCGGACCCAACGGTTGCGGTACCACTCGGCGCGGCCGTCGCGCAGTCGGATGCCGTGCACCATCCCGTCGCCGGTGAACCAGTGGTAGGTGGCGGGGTCGGCGTCGATCGGGTTGGGACCGTTGCGCAGGTAGCGGCCGTCGAGCGACGGCGGCAGCTCGCCGTCGACGGTCAGGTCGAACGCGGTGACCTCTTCGAGCACCGGCGCGAAGTTCCCCTCGAGGTACGTGTTCTCGGTCTGCACTGCACCGGCCACGCCGTGATCGATCGTCATGTCGGCTCCCCCTGGTTCGGCCGGCCCGACGGGTCGGCGTGGTTCAATCGGCCGAGGGCTCGTCGCCGTTGGCCTGCGTGAGCACCGAGCGCTGCGGCCCGGTCTGACGGAACGCACGGGCCAGCAGCGGCGACGTGGCGGTCAGCACCGCCAGCTCCGGCTCGGGCTCAGGTTCCTGCTCGGGTTCGGGTTCGGGCTGCGGTTCGACGGCGACCGGCTCGGGTTCCGGCTCGGTCGCCACCGGCTCGGGCTCGGGCTCGGTCTCGGTCGCGACGGGCTCGGGCTCGACCATCACGAGGTGCGGTGCGATGACGACCTCGATCGGCGCCTCGGAGATGTCGGCGGCGATCTCGTCGAAGAGGTTGCGGGTGCTGTCGTCGCGCCGCGGACGTCGCCGTCGGCGCGTGGCACCCTCGCCCGGCACGGCGGCATCGGTCGGTGCAGCGGAGGGCGAGGCGACCTCTGCGACGAAGAGCGCCGGCGCCTCGGCCCGGCGGTCGCAGAGCATCCACCCACGCGGCACGGTGAGCCGCTCGGCGTGCAGCTCGCAGATCTCCTGCGATCGGCCGGAGCGGTCGAGCAGTTGGTCGAGCCACACCTGGCACGTCACCGTGTCGTACGCGAGGCGCGCACGAGCGGGACGATCGCATCCCGGACGCACGCAGACCCTGTCCATGGCTGGAGGCTACCGCCGGCCTGCTCGTTACTGCCGGACAGTGCGCGAGGGGTTGGCCGTGGAGCGCACCGAGAAGCCGGTGACGTCGAGCCGTGGCGAGCCCAGCGCGTCGATGACCTGCGCGGCGAGTGCGGCGAGCACCTCGTCACCCTGTTCGTCGGGGCCCAGGTCGACCTCGGCGTCGACGGTCAGGACCCGCACACCGGCGGGCGCCGCCTCGGCACGCAGCTCGTCGGCGAACGCGACCAGCGCCGCGGTCGAGATGGCGTGGTGTGCGTCGCCGCCATGCAGGTCGAGCACCAGGTCGGGACGCGAGCTCGAGGCGAAGAACACCACCTGGCCACGCGCCTGTCCGAGCGAGCCGAGCAGACGCTGGGTCAGCAGGTACGGGCCCCGCACGTTGAGCAGGTAGTGCTCGTCGAGGCTCTCGAGCGTGCCCGTGCGGACCGTCGCCGAGGAGCGCACCCCCGCCGCGTGCACCAGCACGTCGACCGGTGCCCCGATCCGCTCCACGAAGTCGGCCGCCTCGGCCACGTCGTCGGAGATCGCCAGGTCGCACCGCAGCACCGCTGTGGCGTCACCGCAGCGTCGTGCGGTCTCGCGCAGCTCGTCGATCGACCGGCCGAGCAGGCACACGCGAGCGCCGCGGGCCACCAGCTCGGCGGCGACCGTCGCACCGAGCAACCCCGTGGCACCGGTGACCACCGCGAGCTTCCCCTCGAGCGGCGCGGGCGAGGGCTCCGCCGACCCAGGGTCGTCGGGTCCGGGCTCAGCGGCCGCGGGTCCCGGCGGAGGCGTGCCGAAGATCGGGCGCGGCGGGTGGATGAACGGCGATGACGTCACGGCGTCCTGCTGCTCCACGACCTGCTCCCTCGGCGCTCCGGCCACGTGGTCGTGACCATCAGGTGCCCCATCGGCCGCGATCCGGCCGACATGAGCGCTCATGGCCCATCGGTCCTCGCCGCGGCGGGCTCGAGGTCCGCGACGAGCGCCCGGTGGTCGCCGACGGGCAGCTGCACCGTGCGAGCGGGAGTGTCGCCGACGCCGGCGGTGGATGCCCGGAGCCCACGCACCGCCAGCCAGTCGATCTCGATGCGGGGTGCGCCCGCCGGATAGGTGTGCCCGGCGCGCAGCGGCGTCAGTCCGGCCGACGTGAGTGCGGGGACGACCACGTCGGGGCGCAGGTTGAGGTCGCCCGCCAGGATCCACGGCTCGGGCCATCGCGTCAGCTCCTCGAGCAGCGCGTCGAGCTGCATCGGCGCCTCGGCCGGGCCGTGCCGCACCCGGTTCTGCAGATGGGTGGCGACCACGGTGACCGGCGTGAGGCCGCCCGGAGGTTCGACGCGCGCGAACAGCGCGACCCGGGGTGCCGCCCGACCCGGCAGCGCCAGGGTGCGGGTGGTGCGCACCACCCCGCGCACGACCAGCGCCACGCCGTCGTGGCCGGTGAGCAGCACACGCCGCGCCGGAGCGAAGAGCGAGGTCGACCCGCTGCCCGACGCCGCCACCATCGCCGCTTGGTCCCGACCCCAGGACCGCGCGACCCGACGGTCGACCTCCTGGAGCGCGACGATGTCTGCGTGCAGCGATGTGACCGACGACCGAAGGCCGGCACCGTCGGCGACCAGCGACCGCAGACCCTTGCCGTCATGCGCCCCATGGCGGATGTTGAAGGTGGCGACGCGCACGAGCACCAGCCTTGCAGACCTCCGATCCGCAGCGGCTCTCTCAAGCGACTCCTCCGACGGACCGATCCTTCCTGGGTGACCTCTTCCCGCCACGTCTCCTCGGAACGGCACGCGTCCCCACGGACGATCCGTCGCTCGCTCCTCGTCCTCCTCGGGCTCGTGACCGTCGTCGCCGCGGCCTGCCAGCCACCGCCCCCGCCGGCACCGCCGGCCGCCAGCAGCTTCACGTTCTCGGGCTCCGGGTGGGGCCACGGGGTCGGCATGAGCCAGTGGGGCGCCCGCGGCATGGCAGAGCGGGGCAACGGCTACGCCCAGATCCTCGGCTACTACTACAACGGCGCGACGGTGACCGCGAGGGGCGCGAGCAGCAACATCCGTGTGCTCGCCACCGAACGCCAGAACACCATCACCCTCCGCGCCGTCGGCAATCACGTCACGATCGCAGGCACGCGGGTGGCATCGGGAGCGGTGGTCACCATCACGAGGACCGGCAGCCAGCTGATCCTGAGCGGAGCGATCAACAGGAGCGTTTCCCAGTCGCTCGCAGTGGGCTACTCCGACGGAAGCTCGATCACGGTCTCGGCGCCCGGGTACAACTTCCACTACGGCCGCGTCGTGGTGCGCATCGACCAAGCGGGGGGCCTGCGGGCGATCGTCGAGAACCTGACCATGTCGCAGTACCTCTACGGCCTGGGCGAGATGTCGTCGTCGTGGCCGATCGAGGCCATCAAGGCACAGGCAACGGCGAGCCGCACCTTCGCCGAGAAGAAGCTCGCTGGCGGCAGGACCGCTGACTACGACCTGCTCGGCACGGTGCTGCACCAGGCCTACACGGGTACCCGGCACGAGGACGCCCGTTGGCGGGCTGCGGTCGACACCACCGCCGGACACGTGGTCACCTACAACGGCAGCCTGATCGACGCGGTCTACTCGGCGTCGTCGGGTGGCCACACCGAGAACAGCGAGATCGTCTGGGTCTCGGCCGTGCCGTACCTGCGGGGCAAGCCCGATCCCTACGACGAGGTCGCGAGCAACCCGCACAACGGCTGGAGCCGCACCTACACCGGCGGCCAGCTGGGCGCCTGGTTCGGGCTCGGCACCGTCACCTCGGTGCAGATCCTCGGCAACACCGGCACCTCGGGACGCGTCGACAAGGCGACGATCCGCCTGACCGGCACCGGCGGCACGCGGGACGTGTCCGGTCCCACCTTCCGCTCCACCGTCAACAGGAACTCGCCGTCCGCGCAGCTGATGTCGACCAAGTTCGTCGTCAAGTAACCGGCCCGGAACGCGACGAAGGGGGCGCCTCGCACGAGGCGCCCCCTTCGCGTACCGGCTGTACTGCTTCAGCCTTCGGCTGCGGCCCGCTCGTTGATGCGGTCGAGACGGGCGGACGCCTCGAGGTACTCGTCGACGATGTCGGCGATGACGTCACGGGTCTTGCGGACCTTGTTCATCGTGCCGACGATCTGGCCGACCGGGTTGAACGCGATGTCCTTGGCCGGCTGCGAGTAGTGGTGCGAGCGGGCGACGGCCTCGCCGGTCACCATGAACTGCAGCGGCATGCCGAGCGGGTCCGGGTTGGCCGGATCCTCCCAGGCGTCGGTCCACTCGTTGCGCAGCATGCGGCAGGGCTTGCCGGTCCAGCTGCGCGACCGGACGGTGTCGCGGCTGGTGGCGGCGAGCAGCGACTCGACCTGGGCGGGGGCCTGGTCGGCCTCCTCGACGGTCAGCCAGATGGAACCGGTCCAGATGCCCTCGGCGCCCATGGCGAGCGCGGCGGCGGCCTGGCGACCGGTGCCGATGCCGCCCGCGGCGAGCACGGGGGTCGGGGACACGGCGTCGATGACCTGGGGCCAGAGCACGACCGAACCGACGTCGCCGGTGTGGCCGCCGCCCTCGGTGCCCTGGGCGATGATGATGTCGACGCCGGCTTCCTTGTGCTTCAGGGCCTGCTTCGGCGCACCGCACAGCGCGGCGATCAGGCGACCGGAGTCGTGCACGCGCTGGATGACCTCATCGGGCGGGGTGCCGAGCGCGTTGGCGATCAGGCGGACCTTCGGATGCCGCAGGGCGGCGTCGATCAGCGGCGAGGCGGTCGCCTCGGTCCAGCCGATGAGCGCGGGCGGGATCTCGTCGGCGGGCAGCTCGGGCACGTTGTGGTCGTCGAGCAGCTTGTGCACGAACTTCCGGTGCTCGTCGGGGACCATCGTCAACAGGTCCTGCTCGAGCTTCACGGGGTCCATCTCGCCCATGCCCTCGTACTTGCCGGGGATGACGACGTCGACGCCGTAGGGCTTGTCGGTGTGCTCGTCGATCCAGGCCATCTCGGTCTCGAGCTGCTCGACGGTGTAGCCGACGGCGCCGAGGACGCCGAGACCACCGGCGTTCGAGACCGCAGCCACGACGTCACGGCAGTGGGTGAAGGCGAAGATCGGGAACTCGATTCCCAGTCGATCACAGAGTTCGGTGCGCATGACCGGAACGCTAACGCAGAATTGGAACACGTTCTAGTTGTTGTCGTTCGCCGTGTCGGTACGGCCGAGTGCCGTCGGCGCGGCCCGGTACCGTCGGCCCGATGGACTACCGGCGTCTCCCGATCGAGATCGAATCGCCCGAGGAGCGCGGCTACGACTCGATCCGCTGCAACCTGACCGAGAGCTCCGTCACCGACGCGACCCTCGAGGACTACGGCGTCGAGCTGTCAGGACTCACGCTCGCCTACGGCGACCACCGGGGACTGCCGGAGCTGCGCGACGCGATCGCCGCTGACTCCGGCGCCACGGCCGGCGACGTGCTGTGCGCGCCGGGTGCTGCCGCCGCGCTGTTCTTCGTCGCCTCCTCGGTCCTGCGGGCGGGCGACCACGCCGTCATCGAGCACACGAACTACTCGACGAACCTCGAGACACCGCGCCTGATCGGCGCGCACGTCGACCCGATCCGGTTGCGCATCGAGGACGGCTACCGCCTCGACATCGAGCGTGTCGCGGCGATGATCCGACCGGACACGCGGCTCATCTCGGTCACCACTCCACACAACCCCACCGGCGTCGATCTGTCCCTCGACGACCTGCACGCCCTGGTCGAGCTGGCCGAACGACACGGCTGCTGGCTGCTCGTCGACGAGACCTACCGGGAGATGGCCCGACCGGCGCCGCTGCCGGTCGCGGCGTCGCTGTCACCTCGGGCGATCAGCGTCTCGTCGATGTCGAAGACCTACGGCCTGCCCGGACTGCGACTCGGTTGGATCGTCAACCGCGACCCCGAGCTCTCCGAGACGCTGCTCGCGGCGAAGGAGCAGATCGTCATCTGCGGCTCCACCCTCGACGAGACCGCCTCGGCACAGGTGCTGGCACGTCGCGACGAGCACCTGCCACGCCTGCGGGCCGAGATCGATCGGCGGGTCGGGATCGTCACCGACTGGCTGGCCGAGCAGTCGCACTGGCTGGAGTGGGTCGAACCCACCGGCGGCGTCGTGTGCTTCCCCCGGGTGCGGGCCGAGGTCGTCGCGGACATGGACCGCTTCTACGAGGTGCTGCACGACGAGCACGGCACCTTCGTCGGCGAGGGGCACTGGTTCGACACCGACCGGCACCACTTCCGGCTCGGCTTCGGGTGGCCGCCGCTCGAGGAGCTGCAGGAGGGACTTCGGGCGCTCGCCGCCACGGCCGATCTCCTACGGTGAGCCGATGCCACGACTGCGCGAAGTCCCACGGTCCGAGGTCCACCCTTTCGGTGAGGTCATGTACGGACTGCTCTTCGGTGACCGCGACCCCGTCACCGACCCGGGCACCGCGTCGGGCACGCCGGGCAACTGGTGGACCGTGACCGCGCTGGTCCCCGACGCGTTCGACCACATCTGCGGCGGGCTCCAGTTCTACCGATCACCGGCGCGCATCCTCTCGCCGAAGCTGCGCGAGCTCGGACAGATCCGGGCGGGCTGGGGACGTGGGTCGCAGTTCGTGTTCTCCCAGCACTGCAAGGCCATGCGCGACAACGGCTTCACCGACGAGCAGGTCGCCGCGATCCCGAACTGGCAGATCGCGGACTGCTGGAGCCCCGTCGAACGTGCCGTGCTGGCCTACGCGGACTGCCTGGTCCTCCAGGGCGGCCGGGTGCCCGACGCGGTGATGGACGCGCTCAAGGAGCACCTCTCGGACGAAGAGATCCTGGAGCTGACCTACATCACCTGCACCTACGACATGCACGCCACGATCTCGCGGGCGCTGCACCTGGAGTTCGACGAGCGCGACGACCCGATCGTCGAGATGCCGGATCCCGCCGGCCGCTACTCCGGGCTCGAGGTCTTCGAAGAGGGCGGCAACTACTCCACCATCGCCGACGACAGGTGACCGTCGCGCTCAGCCGGCGAGCGCCGCGGTGATCCTGTCGTAGCGACGTTCGGCGTCGTCGAGGTCGCCGCTCGCGAACTGCGCCGCCCGGATCATCTCCATGACCAGCTCGACCTGGTCGCTCACGGCACGGCGGTGTTCGGGCAGCACCATGGGCACCAGCGTCCCCAGGGAGTCGAGCAGACGGATGAGCACCGCCGGGTTGTCGGCGCCGGCCTGACGGATGGTGTCGAACGCGGTCTTGATCAGACGGTCGAACCGCAGCGACGGCACGACCAACCGGAGCCGGTCGTCGTCGCCCGACCAGCCGCCGGTGTCGTAGGGGTGCTGGCCCATGTCGACCAGTGCGGCGCCCAACCAGTCGATGCAGGTCAGTCCCGTGTAGGTGTCGTTCACCGCGGGTGACAACGCCCTCATCGCGATCTCGACGACCTGGGCGATCGCGAACTCGAGGTCCTGGCGCAGCGTCCTGGCGGGACCGATCTCGATCGCCTCGGCGACGACGTGGGCGATCGCCGGGGCCGCGTCGGCGGGCAGGACGTGGCACAGGGTCTGACCGGCCACGACGAACTGCCCCGGTCGGCGCTCGAGCACCAGCACGGCGTCCGCCGAGATCGCCGCATGCAGCAGCCGGGGATGGTCCAGCAGATCGATGTAGCCGCTCCGCACCGAGACCAGCGCACCGCCCTCGGAACGCGCCTGCGCCACGATGTGACGGATCAGATCGAGGTCGCGACATCGGGGCACCGACGGCAGGTACCGGTCACGTTCGTCGAGGGCCTCGCCGAGCTGGTCGACGACGCCTGCGACCACATTCGGCGCCTGGATCGTCGACGCGACCCGGTGCACGTAGTACACGAGCAGGCCGAAGCAGCTGAGGCTCGCCAGCACCGCCACGGAGAACGAGACCTCGGGGACACCGTCGGAGGTGCCGGTCCGGACCGTCGCCAGCGTCAGCACGCAGAAGATCAGCGTCGCGAGGAAGCCGCCGAGGGTCACCTGCGTGACCGGGTCCCGCATGAAGCGTCGGATGAGGCGCGGACCGAGCTGGGACGAGGCGATCGAGAACGTCAGGATGGAGGTCGAGAACACCAGTGCGAGCGCCGTGCCGATCGTCGACACGAGCGCGGTGAGCACCAGCGCCGCGTCGGCCGGCGATCGCGCGATCAGGAACTCGGGCAGGGGTGTGCTGATCGTCTCGTACCGGTCGATCCATCGGGTCAGCGCGAACAGCGCCAGCGAGAAGGCCGACATCAGCACCGGCGTCACCCACAGGTTCGGCCCCACCCGGTACGACAGCTCCCACCACCAGATGGAGAGTCTCGACTTCCGTGAGGTCGGCATCTCCGTAGTCTGGCGCCGGATCGCCCGACGTCCGCGGCTCTCGCCGCCAATGCCAGCTCTCCAGGCTCAGCCCTCCAAGCTCATCCCTGCAGGAACTCCGGCACGCGGGTCTTGGGGCGGCCGATGATCGCCCGTCCGTCCTTGACGAGGATCGGCCGCTGCAGCAGCTGGGGGTTCGCCTCGAGCACGTCGATGACCTGCTCGGCGGTCTCGACATCCGCGTCGGTCAACCCGAGCTTGGTGAAGTTGGCGTCCCGGCGGACCAGGTCCGTCACCGGATCCTCGATCTCGGCGACGAGACGGGTCAGCGCGTCGCAGTCGGGGCGCTCCGACTTCAGCATGTACTTCACGACGTCGTAGTCGACGCCGAGCTCGTCGGCGACGCCCACGGCGTAGTTCGAGGTCGAGCAGTTGGGGTTGTGGAAGATCACGACATCGGCCATGCGGCCGAACCTACCGCAGGCCCACAACCGACCTGACGCCCGCTGCACCCCGCTCCTACCCTCGGGCGGTGACCACGCCGCCCACCGGACCCGCAGCCGCGGCGACACCCGTGACGTCAGCGCCGGGGTCCTCGCCCGCAGGTGTCGCGGCGGCCGTCGCGGCGGTGACCGTCTGGGGCCTCGGCAACACGATCATCGCCAGCGTCGACATGTCGGGTATCGCGCTGTCCTTCTACCGGTTGCTGTTCGGCGCCCTCTTGTACGTCGCGGTGCTCTACGCCCGCGGCGGACGCCTGGGGCGACGCTCCTTCCGACTCGGCGGGCCGGGCGGCGTCGCCTTCGGGCTGAACGTCGCCACGTTCTTCGCGGCCCTGCACCTGACCAGCGTCGCCAATGCGACGACGATCAGCGCGCTGCAGCCCCTGGCCATCATGGCCTTCGCTGCGGTGATGTTCGGTGAACGCATCAGAGCCCGACACGTGGTGTGCGCCATCGTCGCGACGCTCGGGGTGGCCCTGGTCGCGTTCGGCACCTCTCGCGGTGCGACCGGCAGCATCACCGGTGACCTCATGGCGGTGCTCGCGCTGATCACGTGGGCCTGGTACTTCATCGCGTCGAAGAAGGCCCGCCAGCAGCTCGACACGCTCGAGTACATGACGGTCATCAACATCGTCGCCTTCGTGGTCGTCGCCCCCATCGCACTCGTCACCGGCGACCTGTTCGCCGACGGGGGACGACTCGACGCGTCGACCGCGATGCTGATCGTCGCGATCGTGCTGGTGCCGGGCTCGGGCCACATCCTCATCAACTGGGCGCACAACCACACGATGCTGGTCACCTCGGCCCTGATCACCCTCGCGTTGCCCGTGGTGGCGACCGCCTCTGCCGCGGTGTTCCTCGACCAGCGTGTCGCGGCGATCCAGGTCGTCGGGATCGTCACGGTGGTCGTGGCGCTCGCCGCGGTCATCATCGGTGACGCCCGGCCGGGGGTCGACGACGCCGACACGGCCGCAGCGACCGAACCCGCTCCATGAGCCCGCCCGCCGACTGGACCAGACTTCCTCCATGAGCCCGCCGTCCACGACCCCCGGTGAACAGCCGAACCCCGGTGACACGCCGACGGCGCACCTCGACACGTCCCTGCCCACCGAGCAGCGTGTCGAGCTGCTCGTCGAACAGATGACCCTCGACGAGAAGCTCGCACAGCTCGGCGGCGTGTGGTCGACCGGCCTGGTCCGCGACGACACCTTCTCCCCGGCGGCGGCCGCCGAGCTCATGGCGAACGGCACCGGACAGGTCACCCGCATCGCCGCGTCGACGGGACTCCGACCCGAGGGCCTGGCGCTCCTGCACAACGAGATCCAGCGATGGCTCGTCGAGCACACCCGGCTGGGTATCCCCGCCATCGTCCACGAAGAGGCCGTCGGAGGGTTCTGCGCGAGGGACGCGGTGCAGTTCCCCCAGGCCATCGGGCTGGCTGCGTCCTGGGACGCCGAGCTGCTCCGGGACGTCGCCGATCACATCCGCGGCGAGATGATCGCCGTCGGTGCCCGCCAGGCGCTCTCCCCCGTGCTCGACGTGGCACGCGACCCCCGCTGGGGACGCGTCGAGGAGACCTACGGCGAGGACCCGGTGCTCGTCGGCACGCTCGGCACGGCGTTCGTCCGGGGCCTGCAGGCCGCCGTCGACCAGGACGCATCCGGTCACAGCGACGACGGACGCACCCACCTGCGCCACGGCGTCGTCGCCACCGCCAAGCACTTCCTCGGCTACGCCGCCTCGGACGGCGGCCGCAACCACGCGCCGGTCCACATCGGTTCACGCGAGCTGCGCGAGGTGCACGCCGAGCCGTTCGCCGCGGCGATCCGCGACGGCGGCCTGGCGTCGATCATGAACTCCTACGCCTCGGTCGACGGACTCGCGCCCGCCGCGTCGCGTGCGCTGCTCACCGACCTGCTGCGCGACGAGCTCGGCTTCGACGGCACGGTGGTGGCCGACTACTTCGCCGTCGAGCTGCTCGTGACCCAGCACCGCGTCGCTCCGAACAAGGCCGTCGCTGCGGCCAAGGCGCTGCTCGCCGGGCTCGACCAGGAGCTGCCCGCGTCGGACTGCTTCGCGCAGCTGCCGCCGCTGATCGAGGCCGGCATCGTGCCCGAGGCGATCGTCGACCTCGCCGTGCGCAGGGTGCTGCGCCACAAGTTCAACCTCGGCCTGTTCGAGTCGCCCTACGTCGACGTCGCCGCGGCGCCCCGGGCGTTCGGCACCACCGCAGGGCGTGAGCTCGCCCGTCGGGCCGCACGCGCATCGCTCGTGCTGCTGACCGACGCCGACGCCATCCTCCCGCTGGCGAGCGAGTCGCTCCGGTCGATCGCGGTGATCGGTCCCGCGGCGGACGACCCGCGCCTGCTCGAGGGCGACTACCACTACCCCGCGCACCTCGAGATCCTCTACGGCGACGCGGCCGGCGGCTCGGCGCTGCTGCCGCAGGCCGGCGGCGCGTTCGCACCCGGCCCGTTCCTGCCGGACATCGTCACGCCGCTCGCAGGGCTGCGCGCCGAGCTGCTCGGCAGCGACGTGGTCGTCGAACACGCGACCGGCTGCGAGGTGGTCGGCGACGACCGTTCCGGCATCGCCGCGGCGGTCGAGCTGGCCGGGTCGGCGGACGTCGCGGTCGTCTGCGTGGGTGGCCGGTCCGGGCTCACCCCGG
>JALYWI010000118.1 GCA_030852785.1 Actinomycetota bacterium | reverse complement strand
GCTCCACGGTCTGCCTCTCGACGCAGGCCGGCTGCGCCATGGGGTGCAGCTTCTGCGCGACCGGTCAGGCCGGCTTCGAGCGTCACCTCTCGGTCGGCGAGATCGTCGAGCAGCTCGCCGTCGCCCGCCAGCGCGCGGCGGCGGGCCCGACGCCGCGTCGGGTGTCGAACATAGTGTTCATGGGCATGGGCGAGCCCCTCGCCAACTACGACCACACCTGGGCAGCGATCCGCCGCATCCACGGCGACATGGAGATCGGCGCCCGGCACCTCACCGTGTCGACCGTCGGTGTCGTGCCCGGCATCCGACGCATGGCCACCGAGGACCTGCCGGTGAACCTGGCGGTGTCGCTGCACGCAGCCGACGACGAGCTGCGCGACGAGCTGGTGCCGCTCAACCGCCGCTATCCGCTCGAGGAGCTCACCCAGGCGTGCATCGACTACTACGACGCGACCCACCGACGGGTCAGCTTCGAGTGGGCGATGATCGACGGGGTCAACGACCGCCGCGAGGACGCCGAGCGCCTGGCGGCGATCGCCCGACGGGTGCGAGCGCATGTGAACCTGATCCCGCTGAACCCGACGCCGGGTTACGCCGTGCGAGGGTCCTCGGGCAACCGGGTCCGGGCGTTCCGAGAGGAGCTCGAACGTCACGGGGTGAACGTCACGGTGCGCGACACCCGCGGCTCCGAGATCGACGCCGCCTGCGGGCAGCTGCGCGCCGGCCACGAGGCCACCCCGGTCAACCGGCCGCGCCGGAAGGTCGCCAGCACCTGAGCCGCAAGGTCGCCAGCAGTTGAGCCGCGGACCTCCGAATTCCGACTCCGTTTCGGGGTCCCGACCCCGAAACGGAGTCGGATATCGGGTGGGTGGTGGACATCCGGCTCGGTTTCGGTGCCCTGGCACTGAATCGAGATCGGATATCGGGTCGGTGGTGGCGGAGCGTCAGCGGCAGAGCACGGTGCGGCGGTCATCGAGGCGGATGGCGTCGACGAGGTGCTCGTGCGGTCCGACCGCTGCGCCGGGCCACACGACCGATCGTTCCACCACGCCCTGCACTCGAGCACCCGATCCGATGACGGACTCGCCGCCGGACCACTCGAGGTTGGCCCGCAGGTAGTCGCGCGGCGTCGCGCAGTCGACGACGGTGCCGTCGTGGTGCACCGCGTCGAGCCGGCCGTCGTCGAGCTCGGTGCGCCACACCGACTCCCACAGACCACTCGGTTCGACCGCCAGCGCTCGGACGTGCTGCCACGGCAGGATCGAGGCGACGATGCCGCTGCGCGGGCCGAACGGCAGGGGCGTCGAGGTGAGCACACGGACTCGTTCACCGTCCCACCCCTCGACGAACGTGCGCAGGTCGGACCGCTGCCAGGTGTCGCCGTTCACCACGAGGGCGCCGCGGCCGTCGAGCCAGCGCGCCAGGTGCGCGACCGCTCCGGCGGTGCCGAGCGCCACGGGCGCCTCGACCGAGAGGTGGATCGGCCGACCCAGCGACCCGATCCGCTCGGACACGTGCGCGTCGATCTGGTCGCATCCGTGGTGGCAGTTCACCGCGAGATCCACGACCGCGGGGCTCAACGAGTCGAGCGCCCAGTCGAGCAGCGTGCGGTCACCGACGGGGCACAACGGCTTCGGCCGCAGGGACGTGAGGGGTCGAAGGCGTGTCCCGGCACCTGCTGCGAGTGCGATGCCTGCGAGGTCTGAGCGTGCTGCTTGACTGTCATCCATGTCGGAACGCCGCTGGTTCAACCCGAACGTGCCACAGACGCTGTACATCGCGCAGTTCCTGTTGTACTTCGACGCCTTCTGGATGCTGCTCGGCGTCTTCACCGGCGTCGGTCTGGGCGTCCTCGGGCTGCTCGCCCTGGCCGCGTACGTCTACGGCGCGTACGGCATCGCGAACGAGAAGAAGCTCGGGTACCAGATCGCCGTCGTGGCCTCGTTCATCCCGCTCGCCATCCGCCTGGTGATCTTCCTGACCGGCCGCGAGTCCTTCACCTTCGTGCTCTTCTCCTCGAGCATCCTCAACGTGCTCTTCGAGTACGCGTTGATCGCCCTGCTGCTGCACCCCATGTCGCGCGAGCACCAGAAGATCTGGTTCCGCTGATCCGGCATCGGCGAGCGCGAGGCCCGTTGCAGCGCGTCGGAGTGGCCGCACCGACCGACTCGCGACAATGATCGGGCCATGGCGAACGACATCCAAGGCATCGCAGGGCTCAAGGAGCTCGTAGGAACCCATCTCGGCACCTCCGACTGGCTCGAGATCACGCAGGAGCGGGTGAACACCTTCGCCGACGCGACCGGTGACCACCAGTGGATCCACGTCGACCCCGAGCGGGCCAAGGACGGCCCCTTCGGCGGCACGATCGCCCACGGCTACCTCACCCTGTCGCTCGGCCCGGTCCTGTTCCCGTCGATCGCCACGGTCAGCGGCATCAAGATGGGCGTGAACTACGGCGCCGGCAAGGTCCGCTTCCTGTCGCCCGTCAAGGTCGGCTCGAACGTGCGACTCAGCGCAGAGCTCACCTCGCTCGAGGAGCTCCCCGGCAACGGCGCGCAGGTCTACATGACCTTCACCTTCGAGATCGAGGGCAGCGAGAAGCCCGCCGCCGTGGCGGAGATCATCTTCCGCTACTACGAGTGAGCTGAGCCGGATCCGCTCCTGACGAACGTCGATGCTGCCGGCCCTCGCGGGCCGGCAGCGTCGCGTCCGGCCGTGTGCCGGCTCTCAGGTGCGGCACGGCGCGGACGAGCCGCCGCCATACGCTGACGGCCGTGTTCTCGCCCGCGTCGCCCACGTCAGGAACTCGCCGCAGCGCGGTGACCGGGCCGACGCTCCGGGTCGCGGCGCTGGTGGCCGCGCTGCTCGTGCTGAGCGGCTGCACCCGGGCCGAGCCGATCACGTCCTCCGCGACGTCACCGCAGCGCCCGACCTCGACGACGGCGCCGACCACCTCGGAACCCGTCGACGCCCTCGGTTCGGTGCCGGGCATCCCCGAGGGCTGGAGCCCGGCGCCGCTCGCGTGGGGCGCGTGTGATGACCCGTCGATCACCGAGTGTGCGACGTTGACCGTGCCGCTCGACTGGAGCGACGTCGAGGGCCCCACGATCGACCTGGCGTTGGGCCGCCAGCGGGCGCTGCGCGAACCGATCGGTCCGCTGCTGATGAACCCGGGCGGTCCGGGGGCGTCGGGCCTGGAGTTCCTGTCGTACTCGCCCGTGTCGTCCGAGCTGCGGGACCGCTTCGACCTGGTGAGCTGGGATCCCCGGGGTGTGGGCGGGTCGAACGCGGTGTCCTGCGGCGCCGGCTCCGCCGAGTTGTTCTCGCTCGATCCGTCACCCGACGACGCCGAGGAGACCGCGGCGCTCGAGCAGGCCGCTGCGACGCTGACGAGCGGCTGCGCGGGCGACCTGGCGCTGCTCGAGCAGATCGGCACCTGGAACGTCGCTCGTGACATGGAGGCGATCCGCCGGGCGCTCGGCTCCCCGCCGCTCAACTACCTGGGCTTCTCCTACGGCACCCACATCGGACAGGCGTACGCCGAGATGTTCCCCGGCGAGATCCGCGCGATGGTGCTCGACGGCGTCGTCGACCCGGCGCAGGGCTTCACCGAGTTCCTGCTCGGCCAGACCGTTGCGTTCGACGCCGCCTTCGAACGCAACGCCGCCGCCTGCGCTGCTGCGGGCAGGTCGGCCTGCGGCGTCGACGACCTCGGTGCGGCGTACGACCAGGTGATGGCACAGGTCGAAGCAGCGCCGCTCGGTTCGGGGACACGGACGGTGGGGCCGGGCGAGCTGGGCACCGCCGCGGTCGCGACGAGCTACCGCAGCGACGGCTGGAGCGATCTGGGCCCGGCGCTGAGCGACGCCCTCGACGGCGACGGTTCCGAGCTGCGACGGCTCGCCGAGTCGTACTACGACTTCGGCTCCTACGGCGCGTACGCCGGCGTGGTCTGCACCGACAGCGCACCGCCCCGCGGAGCGGCGGCGTTCCGCGAGTTCGTCGCACAGGCCGAGGCGTTGTCGCCGCGCTTCGGCGCCGGCGTGGCGAACGAGATGCTGCCGTGTGCGACCTGGCCGGCAGCACCGACGGGCGACCCGACGGCGATCACCGCCCCGGGTGCGCCGCCGATCCTGGTGGTCGGCAACACCGGCGACGCAGCGACGCCCTACGAGAACGCGGTCGTCGTCGCCGAGCGCCTGTCCTCCGGTGTGCTCGTCAGCGCCGACATCGACGGCCACACCGCCTACGGCTCGAACCAGTGCGTCACCCGGGTCGTCGACGACTACCTGATCCGTCTGGTCGTCCCGAGCACCGACCCACGCTGCAGCTGACACGTCCGGCGGGGGCCCGCCGCGACCGTCGGGGCTGGCCCTCGGCGCCCACGAGTGGCACGTAGCATCCGGGGTGCCCTCCGATCGAGGGTCACCGGCCGGTCACCGGTCGGCGGACGGTCCGGGGGGATCAGCTGTGGAGTTCAACCTCGCCCAGGTGCACGAGGCGGTCGAGTCCGCGGTGCCGGACCGGGAGTGCATCGTCTTCCGAGATCGTCGACTCACCTACGCCGAGGTCGGTGACCGGACCCGGCGACTGGCGAATGCACTGCGCGACCGTGGGCTGGGGGCCGTCACGGAACGTAGCGACGGCGAGGGCCGGGCACTCGACGGTCACACGAGCGGCCAGGACCACCTGGCGCTGTACCTGCACAACGGCAACGAGTACCTCGAGGGCATGCTCGGCGCCTACAAGGCCCGTCTCGCGCCGTTCAACGTGAACTACCGCTACGTCGCCGAGGAGCTGGAGTACCTGCTGCGCGACGCCGGCGCGAACGCCATCGTCTTCCACTCGACGTTCGCGCCGACCCTGGCCGCCGTCCGGGACCGACTGCCCGACCTGCGGGTGCTGCTCCAGGTGCGCGACGGCAGCGACGACACGTTGCTCGACGGCGCCGAGTGGTACGAGGACGTGCTCGATGCCAGCTCGGACCGGCTCCCCGACCACCTCCGCGAGGCGTGGTCGCCCGACGACCTGTACATCCTCTACACCGGCGGCACGACCGGGCTCCCCAAGGGTGTGCTGTGGCGTCAGGCCGACATCTTCGTGGGGGCGCTCGGGGGGCGTCGGCTCGACAACCGCCAGGAGTGGAGCTCGCTCGACGAGATCGTCCAGAACGCGGCGAACGGCGGCATGCGCCTGGTGGCGGGGCCGCCGTTCATGCACGGGGCGGCCCACTGGATGGCACTCAACGGCTTCACCAACGCGAACACGATCCTGGTCCCCGGTGTGGTCGACCACCTCGACGCGGACGACGTGCTCGGCCTGATCGAACGGGAGCATGGGAACGTGCTGCTCATCGTCGGTGACGCCTTCGGGCGGCCGCTCGTCGAGGCGATGGAACGCGGCGACCACGATCTGTCGTCGCTGCTGATCACGATCACCGGCGGCGCCGCGCTCTCCGCGGGGGTGAAGGAGCGGCTGCTCGCCGCGGTCCCCACGATGATGGTGCTCGACGGCCTCGGGGCGTCCGAGACGGGGCAGCAGGCGAGCCAACTCACCTCGGCAGGGCAGTCCGCCTCGACGGGCACCTTCGAACCCGGTCCGGGCATGTGCATCCTCGACGAGACGCTCACCCAGGTGCTGCCCGCCGGTCACGCCGAGACCGGGTGGCTCGCGCAGAGCGGCAGGGTGCCGCTCGGCTACCTCGGCGACGCCGCCAAGACCGCGGCGACGTTCCCGACGATCGACGGCGTGCGCTACTCGGTGCCCGGTGACCGGGCCCGGCTGACCGCCGAGGGGGTGCTCGAGCTGTACGGACGTGACTCGGTGACGATCAACTCCGGCGGCGAGAAGATCTTCGCCGAAGAGGTCGAACAGGCCGTGCTCGCACACCCGTCCGTCGCCGACTGCCTGGTCGCCGGCCGACCGTCGGAGCGCTGGGGTCACGAGGTCATCGCCGTCGTGCAGCTCGTCGACGGCGTCGAGGCCAGCGACGACGACCTGTTGGAAGAGGCCGCTCGCCACGTCGCCCGCTACAAGCTGCCCAAGCACATCGTGCGGGTCGACCAGGTCCACCGCGCGCCGTCCGGCAAGGCCGACTACCGCTGGGCCCGGGACATGGCCGCGGGCGTCACCGGCTGACACCGGCCAGTAGCCGCTCGGTGGTCTCGCAGAAGGACGCCTACTCGATCGTGAACGGCACCCGCGGGAGCAGATGCTGCTGCCCGTCGATGTCGACCGACGCGACGATCTCGTAGTCGCCCGGCCCCAGTGCGGGGTCATCCGAGGTGTCCGCCGATGCGGTCGCAGCCGTCACGGTGATCTGGAGCGGTTCGCCGGGACCGGCTGTCACCGGTGCCGGCAGCACCAGCCTGCTGAAGCGGACGACCTCGGCCCCGACGACCTCGTCGGTACCCGCTCGCACCACCACCCCGGCGACCGGCTCGATCGACGTCGGGGTCCACGTGAAGGTCCGATCCGCGCGCACCTCGACGACCGCCTCGACGTCGTCGCCAGCCCGAACGGCACCCGCGTGACCGACGTCCGCCGCTCCGACCGCTCCGGGTGGCGCCTGGCCGACCGACTCGATCGGGATGCCCGTGGGGAGCGCCGGCACCACTGGGGTCGGATCGCCTGCGCAGCGCCGGAGGCTGCCGTCGGTGTGGCCCTGGTAGCGCTTGGCACCGATGACGAACTGCGCCATCCCGGGGTGCGCGGCTGCGACGCGTTCGGCCAGGACGAGCTGGTCGGAGCGCAGCTGGGCATGCAGTCCGTTCCACGAGGGCCCCGTCGAGAGGACACCACCGTCGGCGACCGCAGGGTCGGCGTGCAGTTCGGCCTGGGCCGCCATCATCTCGGCGAGGGTCGACGGGGCAGCACGCACGACGACCGAGTCCGGGTGATCGACGATCGCCCGAAGTGCGGCGAGGTGCGCACCGAGATCGGCGTCGTCCGCGAAGACGGCGACGACGAGCGATCCGCCGTCTGCGTTGTCGTACCCGCTGGCGACGACGTCGGGTTGCGCATCGGCATAGGTCGTCACCTGCTGCTGCGTGGCGAAGAGCTCCTCCTGAGTGCGTCGGCGGGTCCCTGCGGTCATCGCTTCGGACAGTTCGAACCCGATCGACATCGGCGGTCGGCAGTCGATGGCCGGACCGAGCTCGACGCCCGCTCGCGGCGACGCATCGCCGGCGGGCTCGGTCGACGTCGTGTGGCCCGTCGAGGCCAGTTCGCTGCTGTCCGGTCCGTCGGCTCGTGACACCAACGCTGCCGCGCCGACGACCACCACGAGCGCCGCCGTGGCGCCGACCACCGAACGGGCTGTCCGTCGCCGCACCCGGCGACGATGCCCAGCTCCCAGCTCCGCGACCGACGGCGTCGGTGTCGCCGCCGAGTCGACGCGCAAGCGCCGCGCCGCGGCGTCCAGGGCCGGATCGTGCTCGTCGATCCCCGATCCGTCGTTCATGTCGCCTCCAGCGCCGGTGCGCCGAAGCGGTCCACTCTGGACCGCAGCGTGTGCAGGCCCCGGTGCAGGTGCACCCGGACGGTCGCCGTCGAACAACCGAGCAACTCGGCGATCTCCTTGGCTCGGAGCCCGTCGACGTGACGCAGCACGACGCATTGCGCCTGCCGCGCCGGAAGTCGGCGGACCTCGTTCCAGAGGGCGTCATCGATCGCAGGGCTCGGAGCGATCCCGTCGTCGTCGACGAGCGAGCCCGTCCGACCGATCACCCCCATCACCCGGAGCTCGATCCGCCGGCGCCGCAGGTGCGACACTGACCGGTTGATCACGACCCGCCGGACCCACGCGCCGGGCCGATCGAGGGTGCCGACGTGGTCCCATCGGCGGTGCGCAGCGAAGAACGCCTCCTGGGTCAGCTCCTCGGCGACACCGCCACGCCCGACCAACGCGGTGGCCACGGCGAGCACCGGCGCCCACTCCCGCTGCATCAGATCGTCGAACGATTCCTCGGACATGCACCCCTCACACGCCCGGACCGCCCCGACCGTTTACGCCAGGCCCACGATCGACCCGGATCGGACCGGTGAGCGCACCGTCATTAGTCTGGCCGGGTGACCACCGCCGAGACGTCCCCCCGTGACCGGACCGACAGCCGGGAGCTCATCCCGCGCGCCGGCGACCCGCTGCCGACCGGCGAGGACAAGACCCGCTCCGTCCAGGCGATGTTCGACGTCATCGCCCCCCGCTACGACCTGGTGAACCGGGTGATGACGTTCCGGATGGACGTCGGTTGGCGGCGCCGCACCGTCTCGGCTCTCGGCCTGCCGCCCGGCTGCTCGGTGCTCGACCTGGCCTGCGGCACGGGCGACCTGGCGGCGGATCTCGAGGAGCGCGGACTGTTCCCGATCGGCGCGGATCTCAGCTTCGGCATGCTCGCCGCGGCGCCACGGCCCTTCGCCCGTGTACAGGCCGACGGCGCCGCGCTGCCCCTGCCGGATGCCTCGGTCGACGGCGCGACCTGCGGCTTCGCGCTGCGGAACTTCACGGATCTGACCGCGACCTTCGCCGAGCTCGCTCGCATCGTGCGCCCCGGCGGGCGCATCGCCCTGCTCGAGGTCGCGACCCCGCCCAACCCGGTGCTCCGCTTCGGTCACGGCATCTACTTCGGGCAGGTCGTGCCACGCATCGGCGGGTTGCTCTCCGACGGCAACGCCTACCGCTACCTGCCCCGGTCGGTCGCCTACCTGCCCGAGCCCGACGAGATGGTCTCGACGCTCGCATCGCTCGGTTTCCGCGACGTGCGACGGACCCTGCTGTCGGTCGGCATCGCACAGCTGATCACCGCCACCCGGGCAACATCGGAGTGACCCCGCCGGACCGACTGCGGGCCACGTCGGTGCCCGCAGATGTCGACCCGGGCGAGCCGCCGGCCGGTCAACCGGTCGCCGCGTTCCGCTCACCGCGACGCGGACTGTGGGGACACGGCGAAGCCCTGCGCATCGACGTACCCGCTCCCTGGCCCCAGCACGTCGACGTCGTCGCCGATGCACTCGCCGAGCTGCGCGGCAGCGACGACGTGTCGAACTCCGGTTCGGGTCCCGTCGCGTTCGCGGCGCTGCCGTTCGATCCGACCGCAGCGGCGCAGTTCGTCGTGCCTGCGGTCGTGCACGGCCACAGCGCCGAGGGTGTCCGCTGGACCACCACCATCGGAGCGTCGGGCACCGACGCCGGGGCGTGGCCGGTCGACCGACGCGACGTCAGGGCGCCCTCGGAGATCACCGTCGCCGCCGCGCTGGCGGACGAGCAGTGGTGTCGAGCCGTCGAGACCGCGACCGACCGGATCCGTGCGGGGCTGCTCACCAAGGTGGTCCTGGCGCGGTCGCTGCGGATCGACGCGGACGAGCCGATCGACGCGGCCTCGCTGCTCGCCCGGCTGCGCCGTCAGTACCCCGCGGCGATGACCTTCGCCGTCGACGGGTTCGTCGGTGCGAGCCCGGAGCTGCTCGTGTCACGGGTCGGCGACATGGTGCGGGCGCAGCCCATGGCCGGCACCACTCCCCGCACCGGCGAACCCGAGGCCGATCAACGGCGAGCGGGTGAGCTGCTCTCGTCGGAGAAGAACCGCCGGGAGCACCAGATCACGATCGACATGGTGCACGACACCCTGCTGCCGTGGTGCAGCTTCCTCGACGCGGAGCCGTCGCCGTCGGTCGTGCCCGCCGGACCGGTGCAACACCTGGCGAGCATCGTCGAGGGACGACTGTCGCACCCGACGCCGTCGGTGCTCGACCTGGTCGCCGCGCTGCACCCCACGCCCGCGGTCGGCGGCTGGCCACGCGCCGAGGCGTTGGCGTTGATCGACGAGCTCGAACACGAGGACCGCGGTCGCTATGCCGGCCCTGTCGGTTGGGTCGACGCCGAGGGCAACGGCGCGTGGGCGGTCGGGATCCGCTCGGTGCAGCTCGACGGCCGCTCCGCCCGGCTGTTCGCAGGCGTCGGTGTCGTCGAGGACTCCGACCCGCTCGCAGAGCTCGAGGAGACACGCGCCAAGGCGCAAGCGCTGCTCGGCTCGATCGTCCGGCTCTGAGGCTCGTTCAGCGCAGAGCTCGTCCTGCGCTGAGCTGTTCAGTCGTCGGCAGCGTGCGCGGCGAGCGCCGCGGACACGGCGTGGTGCAGCTCGCGGTGCAGCACGACGTTGAGCTCGCGGTCGCTGTCGACCACCACCACCCTGGTCCCGCCCCGGGTGAGCGCTCCCGCGACCGCAGCCTGGAGCCCCGCCCGGGTGGCGACGCGCTCGGCCGGGATGCCATGGGCACGGCTGAGCGCACACAGGTCGACGCCGTGCGGTGTGCCGAAGAGCGTCTCGAACGACGTGTCGTCGAGGGCGTCGTGCTGCCCGAGGAACGAGAAGATCCCGCCGCCGTCGTTGTCGACGACCACGACCACGAGGTCGACGCGACGCCGGGCCAGGCCGAGCAGACCGTTGGTGTCGTGCAGGAACGCGACGTCGCCGATCAGCAGTGCGGTCGGCGCGCCGCTCAGGGCCACGCCGACGGCGGTCGACACGACGCCGTCGATGCCGTTCGCTCCGCGGTTCGAGAACACCTGCAGCCCGGACCGGCCGGCCGCGTACCACTCGAGGTCCCGCACCGGCATCGATGACGAGACGACCATCCGGGCGCCGTCGGGCAGCATTGCCGCCAGGTCGACCGCGACGGCGGGTTCGGTCGCGTCGCCGTGGCGGGTGAGCACCCGGCCGATGGCCCGACGTGCGGTCGAATCGGCGTCGATCCAGGTGGCGAGCCATTCCGCGGGCGCGGGCTTCGGCGAGACCGACCGGATCTGGTCGCAGAACATCGCGACCTCCGCGGTGAGCGCACGGGTGATGACCCCGTCGGGATCGGCGGGCGGCCCGAACGGGTCGACGCCCACCTGGTAGGCGCCCGAGGCGGCGAGGAACCTGGCCAGCTCCTTGGAGCTGAGCAGACCACCGAGGCGGATCACGACCTCGGGACGCACGGCGTCGGCGAACCGCTCGTCGCGAACGAGCGGGTCGAAGGTCGTGACCACCCCGGGCCGGGCG
>JALYWI010000083.1 GCA_030852785.1 Actinomycetota bacterium | reverse complement strand
GCACCGGCCACGTCGCCCGCGCTGGCGGTGACGTAGGCACGCGACACCAGGGCGTCGACCAGGCCCGGCTGCGCGACGAGCACCGCGTCGAGGCACTCGCCGAGCGCTGTCACGAAACCGGCGGCGTCACGGGCCTCGCCGCCGTCGTCGGTCGCGGAGCGCTGCCAGCAGGCTCGGGTCTCGTCGTCGAGGGTGAGCACGAAGATCTCCCGCTCGAGGCCCTGCGACGCCAGCACCTGCTGCGCGGCCGGTGACGGATCGTTCCGGTAGAAGACGTCGATCTCCTCGGCCGCACGCTCGTGGTCGCCCGCCCTCGCGGCGACCACCGCTCGGAACACCCTGACGTCGGGGTACGTCGGGTCGAGCTCCACGACACGTTCGAAGTTGGCCGCGCCGCCCTTCACGTCGTCGCTGCGGACCATGGCCCAGCCCTGGTACGTGAGCGCCTCGATCTGGTCGGGGGCGTCCTCGAGGATCTCGGCGTAGCAGTCGATGCCCTCGGCCGGCTCCTGGAACGACACGCTCTGGCAGCGGGCGAGCTCGGCCCGCTGTGTGTTGACCGCACCGGTGATCACGCCGTTCCCGCGCTGACCCGACGAACGGGCCAGGAGCAGTCCCGCCACGACGGCGAACGCGACGACGCCCAGCGCGACCGCGGCGGTCACCCACGGGCGTCGTGTCGGTGCAGCGTCTCGCAGCGCCGAGTGCTGTTCGTCGAGCGCTTCGAGCACCGCCGCGGCACGAGCGGTGTAGTCGTCCTTGAGCGTCTGGTGGTCGAGCTCGTCCATGTCACCCGCCGCGAACTCGCGTTCGAGGTCCTCGAGCGACGCGAGCAGGTGGTCGCGCTCCTCCTCGAGCAGGGCGATCTCGTCGAGATCGAGGCGCGACCGGCTCGACGGGCGCGAGCTGCTCGACGGGCCCGTACGGGGTGCGCTCATGGGGTGCGGTCGGCGCGGCGCTCGTCGAGCGCTGCGGCCACCCGGGCGGCGTCCGCCTCGGTCACCTCGTGGGTCGATCGCTCACCGCGCCAACGACGGAACGTGAGCGCCAGGACGAAGGCTGCGAGCGCCGCGACGACCACGGGGATCACCCACACCAGTGCGCCGACCCCGCTCGACGGCGGGTTGAGCAGCACCCCCGGGTAGCCGTCCGCGAAGAACGAGAGGATCTCGTCGTCGGTGCGACCGCGGGCCATCTGCGAGGAGATCTCCTCACGGAACTGCACCGCGCCGGCCGACTGCGACTGGGCGACGGACTCGCCGACGCACTGCTGGCACTTCAGCTGCGCGGCGAGCGCGAAGAGCCGCTCGTCGCTGGTGCCCTCGGTGGGCGGCCGGCCGGCGGACGAGGCGATGAACCCCACGGCGATCACACCCATGAGCGCCCACCACCACCAGCGCTGGCGCTGCGGGTGTCGCTGCCGCGGCGGCTGCGGTCGATCCTGCTGGGGCCGATCCTGCTGCGGTCGATCCTGCTGCGGTCGATCCTGCTGCGGTTGCCCGGTCACGATCCCTCACCGCCCGCCCGTGCGGCGGCGTCCTGCTCGGCGAGCAGCTCGTCGAGATCCGCGGCCTTCACGCCGCCGTTGATCTTCACCACGACGGTGCCCGACGGGTTGACCAGGAACGACTCCGGCAGCTTCTTGACGCCGTACTCGAGCGAGGCGGACTGGCCCTGGGTCATCACGGGCCAGTCACCGCCCTTCTCGGCGAAGAACTGCTCGACCTTCTCGACCGACTCGTTGTAGACGACGCTGACCACCTGGACCTCGCCGGGGTGCGACTCCGAGAACTCGATGAGCTCGGGGTGCTCGACGATGCACGGGCCGCACCACGTCGCGAAGAAGTTGACCAGCACCCACTGGCCGCGGTGGTCGTCGAGGTCGAAGTCCTCGCCGGAGATCGTCGGGCCGATCAACGCCGGTGCGAGCTTGCCGAGCAGGGGGCTCGTCGTCTCCCGCTCTCCCCCGCCGGGGCTGACGGCGAACAGCAGCACGAGTGCCATCACGGCCACGCCGACGATGCCGGCGATGATCGGTGCGCGACGGCCGGTCACCGGTCCGCCCCCACCGACTCGTCGGAGCCGACCGCGTCGTCATCACCCTCGCTCGTCGCGGCGTCGGCCGCGACGTCCGCAGCGACCGTGTGCTCGGCGAGACCGTCACCGGGCTCGGGCTCGACCTCTTCGATCGGCGCGGGGGCCGACACCGGATCGAGCGGGTTGCGACGCCGGCCCGGGAAGAGCGACAAGGCGGTGCCGACGACCATGATCAGGCCACCGATCCAGAGCCACAGGACCATCGGCTGCACCATGACGCGCAGTCCGAGCGTCGAGTTCTCCTCGCTCGGGGCCCGCACGACCGACAGCATCACGTCCTGGGTGGCACCGGTGCGCACCGACGGGGTGCCCACGGTCATGCCGGAGCGGTAGCGGTTGAGGCTGGGCTGGTAGGTCTGCGCGCCGTCGACGCGGACATCCGCCACCAGCGCGACCCGGTTGTCGTACTCGACGGTGCGCGACCCGAGGAACTCGAGCTCGTGGCCCGCGACCCGCGCCGTCTCACCTTCGGCGAGCGAGAACTCACCCTGCTTGAGGAAGCTCATCGACGCAGCGAGTGCGACGGCGACCAGGATCGTGCCGAGGTGGACCACCATGCCGCCGTTCGCACGCCCCACGAAGCCCCGCCACCCCTGGCGACGTGTCGCGAGCGCGATCTGACGGATCGCGGAACCGGCAGCGAAGCCGCCCAGACCGAAGGCCACCAGTGGCGCCACGCCGGTCGCACCGATCACCACCGCGAGGATCAGCGCCGCCAGACCCGTCCACGCCGGCCACCACAGCCGGTCACGCAGCAGCTCGCCGCTGGCCTTGCGCCACGGCAGGACCGGGGCGACCGCCATGAGCAGCAGCAGCGTCAACCCGATGGGCATGGTCATGCGGTTGAAGTAGGGAGGTCCGACCGAGAGCGTGTCGCCGCGGGTCGCCTCCATGATGAGCGGGAACACCGTGCCCAGCAGCACGACGAACGCGAAGGCGGCGAAGATCACGTTGTTCGCCAGGAACGCGCCCTCCCGCGAGAGCGGCGAGTCGATCCGGCCCACGGAACGCAAACGGTCGCCGCGCCAGCCGATCAGCCCGACCGAGACGATGACGATCAGCGCGAAGAAGCCGAGCAGCAACGGCCCGATGGTGCCGTCGGAGAAGGCGTGCACCGACTCGACCACACCCGACCGCGTCAGGAACGTGCCGAGGATCGTCAGGGAGAAGGTGGCGCACAGCAGCGACAGGTTCCAGACGCGCAGCATGCCCCGGCGTTCCTGGACCATCACCGAGTGCAGGTACGCGGTGCCGGTGAGCCACGGCAGCAGCGACGCGTTCTCGACGGGGTCCCACCCCCAGTAACCGCCCCAACCGAGCACCTCGTAGCTCCACCAGGCGCCGAGGATGATGCCGGCGGTGAGGAAGCCCCAGGCGAAGAGGGTCCAGCGTCGGGTCTCGACGAGCCAGCCCTCGCCCACTCGACCGGTGACCAGCGCAGCGATCGCGAACGCGAACGGCACGGTGAAGCCGACGTAGCCCAGGTAGAGCATCGGCGGATGGAACGCCATGAGGACGTGGTTCTGCAGCAGCGGGTTCGGCCCCGGACCGTCGAAGCCGGGTGGCGGGCTGTTCGCCGCGAACGGGTTCGACGCGGTGAGCATCAAGCCGAAGAAGAACACGCAGACCACGAACATCGTGATCAGCGCCCACGCGACGAGCGGGTCCTCGAGGCGCTTGCGGAACTTGTTGGCGACGACCGCCAGGTACCCCGCCAGGATGAGCCCCCACAACAGGATCGATCCCTCGAGCGCCGACCACATGGTCGCCACGTTGAACAGGAACGGCGTGGCCGATGACCCGTGTTCGGCGACGTAGCGCACCGTGTAGTCGCGCCGCGCCAGCGCCAGCTGCATGGCGACCACCGCGGTGATCGCACCGATCAGCACGATCAGCGCGTACGCGCGACCCAGGCGCAGCTGGCGGGGACGGCGCTGCAGCAGTCCGCTGAGCAGCACGCCGATCCCGATGATCGACCCGCTGAACGCGACGATGACACCGGCCAGGCCGAGTGCTCTGTTCATCGCCGACATCCGTTCATCGCCGACATCCGTTCATTACCGACAGCCGTTCATCGTGATGCACGACTCACCCGGAGGCCTCGGAGCGCCGCGCCGCGTCCTGCTCTGCTTCACGCAGGCGGGCGTCGTTCTCCTCCTCGTAGGTGCTGTCGTGCTTGATGAGGATCTTGTCGCTGCGGAACTCGTCGCCGTCGAAGGCGCCCTCGATGATCACGGGGATCTCGGCGTCGAACAGCTCGGGCGGGTCGCCCCGGTGCTCGACGTTCAACTCGGTGTCACCGAACGCGATCACGAAGGCCACGCCGTTGTCGGTCTCGCTGATGGTGCCGTCGATCACGTTGCCCTGCATGCGGAACCGGTCGGTGCCCAGGTCGTCGCGCTGCGCGACCGCCTCGTCGACGTTGTAGTAGAAGGTCGACGCGTCGGTCAGGCCGTTGAACAGCACCACGCCGAGCGCGGCGACCAACACGACGACACCGGCGATCGCGAGCCGTCGGCGGCCACCACCGGCGTCGCTGTCGTGGTGCTCACCGGTGCGCGGGGTGACGTCCAGGCCGCCACGGGCGTCCGCGGACTCCTCGTCGTCGAACCTCGTGCCGTGGTCGGTCACATCCATCTCCGGTCCTCGGGCGGCACCACCCGTGACAGGCGGCGACCCCGACGCAGCAGCAACGCGGCGTAGACGCCGACCCCTCCGAGGGTCGCGCCCCACGCGGCGACGATGTACCACCAGGCCTCGGTCATGACGTGGCTCCTTCGACGCGGCGCTCCTCGATGGCGTGCTCGAGACCGGAGTCCGCGGCGCGTTCGGCGAGGAAGGCGACACGGAAGCGGTGGATCAGCAACCAGACGAACACGACCAGTCCGGCGAGCAGCGCCAGGTACATGGCGACCAGCTGGCTGCCGCCCATCTCGGGGTCGATCGTCGACAGGACCGTGCGGCCCTGGTGCAGGCCACGCCACCAGTCGACCGCCTTGTGCACGATGGGGATGTTGACCACGGCGACCAGGCCGATGATGGCGCTGCGGGTCGCCCGGGTGCGTGCATCGGCGGGGATGGCCCGCACGGCGAGGTAGCCGATGTAGACGAGCAGCAGCACCGCCGAGGTGGTGAGACGCGGCTCCCACTCCCAGAACGTGCCCCACGTGGTCTTGCCCCACAACGCGCCCTCGAGGATGGTCAGCGCGAAGAACAGCACGCCGAGCTCGGCGGCGCTGGCACCGAGCAGGTCCCAGAACTCGGTGCGCTTCCAGAGGTACATCGCCGAGGAGACGGCGGTGATGATGAAGGCGATGTACGCGACCGACACCGTCGGCACGTGCATGTAGATGATCCGGATGGTCTCGCCGAGCTGCCGGTCCGGCGGGCTGATGACCAGGCCGTAGAGCGCGGTCAACGCCACGAGCACGAGCGCGACGGCGCCCAGCACCCGGGTGCCCGTCGATCCGGTGCCGGTCGGCGCCGGCCCGGGGGCGGTTCCGTCGGCGGCGACGGGTGTGGTCGTGTTGGTCATGCGTCCTCCAGGAGCGGCCGGAACAGCACGGCACCGAGCGCGAGGTATGCGAGGGCGAATACCGAGAGCAGGCCGATCCACGACCACCCTCCTCCAGCTTCGTGCCGGAGACCAATCTCGAACCCCCGCGTTGCTGAGATCAACACAGGTGCCAGGAGCGGCAACAAGAGTACGGGAAGTAGCGTGTCCCGGCTCTTCAGGCGTGCGGACAGGGCGCCGTAGATCGCTCCGGACGCTGCGATGCCCGCCGTGGCCGTCAGCGACACCAGCACCAGCAGGCCGATCCCGGTGAAGGTCACGTCGTAGAGCACGGCGACGCCGACGGCGAGCACCACCTCGAGCACCAGGAGCTGCACGACCAGAGCTGAGACCTTGCCCAGGAAGATCGCGGACGGCGCCAGGCCCGACAGACGCAGCGCGTCCAGCACGCCGTCGTCGGCCTCGAGGGCGAAGGTGCGCTGCAGGATCAGGACCGCCGAGAACAGCACGGTCACCCAGAACAGGCCGGGCGTGGCGATCTCGAGCACCTCGCCGTCGGGATCGAGCGCGAACGCGAAGAGGAACAGCACCAGCACCGCGAACGGCAGCACCTGCGCGAGCCCGACCCGCGAGCGCATCTCGAGGCGCAGGTCCTTCACCAGGACCAGTCGGATCTGGGCGAGGTAGTCCGCCATCAGTGGATCACCCCGCCCGAGATCGTCACCGAACGGTGCGCGATCTGGTCGGCCCGGTCGAGCTCATGGGACGCGAACAGCACCGTCGCCCCGACCGAGGCCGCCTCGATCATCAGCTCGTCGATGACGTCTCGTCCGTCCGCGTCCAGTCCGGCGTGCGGCTCGTCGAGCAACCAGAGCTCGGGGCGGCGACACACCATCGACGCGAACGACACCCGACGACGCTGACCGGTCGACAGGGCCCGGACCGGCAGCGGCCACAGGCGCTCCGCCACCCCCAGCCGCACGAGCGCCGCGCGGCCGTCGTCGCGCGTCGCCCCCGAGGCCCTCGACCAGAAGTCCAGGTTCTCGGTGACGCTCAGGTCCTCGTAGAGGAAGGTGTCGTGGCCGAGCATGCCGACGCGGCGTCGCACCGCGGCCCGGTGCCGCGTCAGGTCGCGACCGAGCACCTCGACGGTGCCCGAGGTCGCGGGCACCAGACCGGCGCACAGCTTGAGCAGCGTGGTCTTGCCGGCGCCGTTGGGGCCACGGACCAGGACGATCTCACCGTGGTGGACGTCGAGGTCGACCCCTGCGAGTGCGGGGAACCGGCCGATCAGCGCGACCGCATGGCGGAGGTGAACGAGTGGCGCGCCGATGCGCCAACGGTACCGGCAGGGTCGACACCGGCACCAAGTGCCGCGTCGGCGCAGTCGGGCCGCGCCGGCGGTGCGGACGGTGTGCTCCGGGGCCATGGTGCGGTCCGGGCGGTCGCACCGGTACCGTGACCGGGTGCTCGGAAAGATCCTGGGAGGGCTGGGCAAGGTCCTCATCGCCGCGGGGCTGCTCGTCCTCGGCTTCGTCGGCTACCAGCTGTGGGGCACCGGCCTCGAGACCTCGCGCGGTCAGTCGGAGCTGACCGAACAGCTCGCGATCGACGTGGGCGACCCCGCGGTCGACGACGCCGACATCGATCTGGACACGCTCAGCGACCAGCTCGCCAAGGTCGACTCGCAGACCGCACCCCCCACCGCCCCTCCCCCCGAGGGCGAACCGGTCGGCATCATCTCGATCCCGAAGATCGGCGTCGGGAACGTCATCGTCGAGGGTGTCTCCAAGGCCGACCTGAAGAAGGGACCGGGCCACTATCCCGGCACCCCGCTGCCGGGGCAGAAGGGCAACTCGGGCATCGCCGGTCACCGCACGACCTACGGCGCGCCGTTCAACCGCATCGACGAGCTCAACCCGGGCGACGAGATCCGCATCGCCACCCCACAGGGCGAGTTCACCTACGAGGTCATCCCCGCACCGGGTCAGACCACGCAGGCCTGGTACGCCGTCGCGCCGAGCGACGTCGGCGTGCTCGCGGATGTCGGCGACAACCGGATCACGCTGACCGCGTGCCATCCGAAGTACTCCGCGCGGCAGCGCATCATCGTGCACGCCGTGCTGTCCACGCCGCCGGCCGCCGCCGCCGACGTGCCCGTCGACCGGGCCGAACCCGTCGAGCAGGCCGCGGTGACCGCCGAGGAGTTCGACGAGGGGCTGCAGGGTGAGTCCTCGGCACTGCCGAAGGTGCTGATGTTCGGCGCCGCGGCGATCGCCCTGGTGGCACTGGCGTGGTTCCTCGGCCGGCACTTCCGCACGTGGGCGGTGTACCTCGTCGCCGCACCGGGCGTGCTCGTGCTCGTCTGGTTCGGCTACGTCTACATGGACCGCTACCTCCCCGCCCTGTGATCGAACTGCGCCGTCTCCGCCCGGCCATCGCCGTGCCGTGCGTCGTCGCCGCGCTGCTGTTCGCCGGCTGCTCGGGCGATGACGCGGAGCCGCCGTCGGGTGACGATCCCGAGCTGACCGCGAGCACCGAGGCACCCGCGACGACCGTCCCGCCGGGCATGCCGCCGGGCGCGATCGAGCTCGGCTTCGGCGACCTCGAGACCGGGCACTGCTTCGACACGATCGACGACCCGGTCGTCACCGAGCTCGCCGTGTGGGCGCTCGACTGCGCGACACCGCACACCTTCGAGGTGTACGACCAGTTCGACTACGACGGCGACACGCCCGACGGTGGCGGCTACCCCGGCATCGACGTCGTGCAGGACTGGGCCGAGCGAGCCTGCCACGACCGCTTCGAGGCGTTCGTCGGCAAGCGGTGGACCGTGTCCGAGCTCGAGATCCAGCTGTGGTGGCCGACGGAGGAGAGCTGGCAGCGGGGCGACGACACCGTCATCTGCGCCGTGCTCGAGGAGGACGGCTCCCCCGTGACGGGCACGCTGCGCGGCGCAGCACGCTGACGTCGCTGGCTGTCGAGCTCGCCCGTCACGGGCACGCTGCGCGGCGCAGCACGCTGACGTCGCTGGCTCAGCGGCCGCGGAACTCGGGTGACCGGCGCTCGGTGAAGGCGAGACGTCCCTCGGTCAGGTCGTCCGACGCCCAGGCTGCTTCGAACGCCGCACGGTAGGAGCCCGCCGTGTCGGCGTCGCCACGCTCGAGCAGGTTCAACCCGAGCTTCGAACCCGCCAGCGACAGTGGCGCGAGACGAGCGATCGACGCGGCCAGCTCGGTGCCCGCCGCGAGCGAACGGACACCTGGTGTGTCGTCGCCGTCGGGCACCAGGTCCTGCACGAAGCCGACCTCGTGGGCCCGGCTCGCGTCCACCTGGGCGGCGGTCAGCACCATCCAGCGGGCGGTCGAGTGACCGACCTGCATCGCCAGACGTTGGATCGTCCAGTGGTCGACCATCAGCCCCAACTTGGCGACCGGCACGGCGAAGCGCGCCTCGGTGGTCGCGATCCGCAGGTCGCACGCCAGGGCGAGCTGCGCGCCGAGGCCCATGCACGCGCCGGAGATCGCCGCGATCGTCGGGAACGTCAGTCCCGCCAGGTCGTCGAGCATGCGGCGCAGCGCGTTGGTGAACTCGAGGTCCTCGAGCTCCTTGAGGTCGGCGCCGCTGCAGAACTGGTCGTCGCTGCCCGACAGGATCAGCGCTCGCAGCTCGTCGCGGGCCGCGCGACCGACCGCGTCGTGCAGCGCGTCGAGCGCCGCGTGGTTGAGCGCGTTGCGGCGCTCGGGACGCGAGATGACGATCTGACCGACGCCGTCGGCCGCCGAGTAGGTGATCGCGCTCATCCGCGGACCCCGATCAGCCCGGGGCGCCGGGCTGCCAGATCATCGCCCAGAGTGCGATCACGAGGAGCACGTGCAGGACGCCGCTGAGCGGTGCGACCGCCGAGGAGTCGGAGCGCTCGGCGCGGATCAGGAAGAACAGCACCACGGCCATGATGATCCAGAGGGTGAAGGCGATCGAGATCCACGTCTCCTTGAAGACCTCGCGCGGCTCCATGCCGTAGGCCTGCATGATGCCGCTGAGCAGCAGCACGGCGAGCGCCGGCGCCTGGATGAACGTGGCGGCCCTGGAGTACGCCTTGCCCGCCGCCTCGGAGCCGACGGCTCGTTGCACCATCGGTCGGGCGAAGTCGACGCCGAAGGCCATGATCGCGGCGAGGATGTGGAGGAAGAGCCAGAACTGCTGCATGGGCAGAGTGTCTAGTTCACCGACCGGTCCAACGTGGAGGCCGCTTCTCGATGAACGCCTCGATGCCCTCGGCGGCGTCCTCGAGCTCGGTCGTCACCGTCAGCATCGGGTGCAACAGGCGCAGCGCGTCGGTCGCGGACTGGTCCCACACGGCGTAGAAGCTGTCGCGTCCGAGCTTCATCACCGACGGCGACTTCGACGCGAGCGTGGCGGCGAGCTCGTCGACCGCGGTGTCCAGATCGTCGACGGGCACGACCCGGGTGACGAAGCCGAGGTGGTCGGCCTCGGTCGCATCGATCCGGCGGCCGGTCATCATCAACTCGAGTGCACGCTTGGGCGGCATCGAGCGGCACAGCGGCACGGTGATCATGTACGGCCAGAGTCCGACGTCGATCTCGGGTGTGCCGAAGACGGCGTCGTCCGCCGCGACCACCAGGTCGCACGACAACGCGAGCCCCAGCCCACCGGCCAGGCAGTAACCCCGCACCCGGGCGATCGTCGGCTTGCCGAGGTTCCACAGGTCGTCGAAGAGCCGGGCGAGCTCGCCCCGGTCGTCGTGCACCGCGGCGTACCCGGCCTCGGCGCGCATGCCGGTCAGGTCCGCGCCCGCGCAGAACGCCTTGTCACCCGCGCCGGTCAGCACCAGCACCTTGACCTCGGGGTCGGCCTTCGCGTCCGCGACACGGTCACGCAGGCCCTGGATGACGGTCCAGCTCAGGGCGTTGCGCCGTCCGGGCCGGTCGATCGTCAGTCGGGCGACACCGTCGCCGACCTCGTAGCGCAGCTCTGCCATGGGCAGGCACGTTAGCGGCCGACCCCCCGACTAACTTCGGGTGATGGCCCTGATACCGACACTCCTGGCGATCGGGATCGGCCTCGGGCTCGGGGTCCACTGGGGCGGGCAGCTGGGGAACGTCGCCGAGTGGCGACCCCCGCTGTGGGAGGCCCTCGTGGGCGGCGCGGTGGTCCTGGTGCTGCTCGACGTGATCCCCGCCGGCGGCACGCTCGTCACGCTCTGCTGGCTGCTCGCGACCGCGGCGTTGCTCGCGTTCGCGGTCCTCAACGTGCGCGTGGGCGGCATGGTGCTCGTCGTCGCGGGGTTGGCGATGAACCTGCTCGTCGGGTTGTTCAACTGGGGCATGCCGGTCAGCGGCTCGGCGTTGGTGAGCGCCGGCATCGTGGACGAGGGCGACCTGGACCGCGTGGTCCTGCACGGCGGACGCACCCTCTCCGATGGCGCGTTCCTCGGGTTCCTCGGGCACACCATCCCGCTGCCGTGGGGGGTCGTGGTGTCGATCGGCGACCTGCTCGTGCTGGTCGGCATCGCGTTGGTCACTGCGAGCGTGACACGCCGCTACGAGGTGGGCGGCGGGCGACGGCCTCGACGGCGCAGCGGTCCGAACGACTACCGCAACGCGCTCGACGCACTCGGCCGAGGCCCCGCACCGCGCCGCGGACCGGGCCTGCACCCCTCGCGCATGAAGGGCACCACCCGGCGCCGTCCTCCGCGCTGACGCGGTCGTCCCGCTGAGGCGTTCTCGCCGTCCGGCTCGGCCTCCCGCTCGACGCCCTCCGGACCGGCGTCCGGGGACCGGTCCCCGATGACAGTCCCGCCCTGATCGGGTCTCCTGATCGTTGCCGAAACACCTCGGCCCCGACCAGGAGGACTCCACATGGCACAACTCGGTCTCGACCCCGAGCAGATGAGCACGCTGCAGAAGGCGATGCTGCGAGACGCCGGCGCGATCCGCACCCTCGCCAAGAAGTTGGACGGCCAGCTCGTCGGCGCCTGGTGGAAGGGAGCCGATGCCGACAAGTTCCGCTCCGAGTGGAACGGCAACCACAAGGCGAACCTCGAGCGGGTCTGCGCAGCGCTCGAAGCGGCCGGCAAGGTCATCGCCTCCAACGTCGCGCAGCAGACACAAGCCTCCCAGGCCTGACCGGGTCGGCCCCTCCTTCACCCTCCCCGGTCAGCGGGCGTCGGCGTCGTGGAACGACTGCTCCTCAGGGTCCTCCGCGATGCCGGCGCCCCACTCCTCGCCCCGGCCGACTCCCCCACCGGGTCAACCGCCGACGCGGCGCCGCACGACCCGGGCGAGGCCCCGGCGCTCGACCTGGTGGTGGACCTCCCCGACGGCGTGACCGTCGGCGAGCTCGCGGAGCACCTCTCGGGTCTCACCCGCTGCGACGACGCTGCCGCGACCGGCCGCTCGACGATCGAGGTCGTGTGGCCGCCGGAGCACGCCGCCGGACCGCTCGACGCCACGCGACCGGTGCGCACCTCGGGACCGCCGTCGGGTTCCACCGTACGGGTCGTCGCCGAACGCAGCGACGGTCCTCACGCATCGACCGCCGAGGCTTCGCCGGTGGTGCTCGTCGGCGCCGGGGGCGTCGCCCGGCGACTCGACTACGGCGAGAACGACGTGCACGGCGTCCGCATCGATGTCGGCACGTCGATCGAGGTCTGCTCCACCGCAGCCCGCACCGGCACCCGCAACGGTGCCCGCATCCGCGGCAGCGCCCGGGTGTCGCCCGGCGACCTGATCGGTGCGGGCGAGCTGCTCGCGGTCGTGCGGGTCGAGGGTGCGCTGCACCCGCCTCGTTCCGCCGGCACGACCGTCGCCCACGCGACGGTTCCCGCGCCCGACGTGTCCGACGAAGCGCGACCGGTCGACCTGCCCGAGCCGCCGGGATCGGCGCGCATCCCGGGGTTCCCCGTGCTGTCGGCCATGGTCCCGCTGCTCATGGGCGTGGGGTTGTGGGTCGCGACCCGGTCGGTCGCCGCCGCCGCGTTCGTGTTCTTCTCGTTCGTGTTCGTCGTGGCCTCGGGGATCGAGGCCCGTCGAGAGGTGCGTGCCGAGCAGCGTTTCCGTGAAGAGGAGTTCCGCGTCGACCTGGCCGACCTGCTCGAACGCCACGACGCCCTGCGCCGTCGCGAGCGTGAGCAGGCCCGTCGCCTCACCCCGGGTGGCGCCGGGTCGCTCGCGCGGATCGATCGCGCGGACCCGCGGGTGTGGTCGATCCGGCCGCTCGACGGTCGGCCGCCGCGAGTGCCGGTCTCGGTCGGCGTCGCCGAGCAGCCCGGACGCCACCGACTCGTCGTGCCGAAACAGGGTCGCCGTGACCTGCGTCGCGAGCTCGACGCGCTCGTCGTGGACCGCGGCACGCACCCCCTCCCGGTGCTCGTCGACCTGTTCGAGCACGGCGGCCTCGCCGTCGTCGGAAGCGGTGAGGCGGCCACCGACCTGGCCACCTCGCTGGTCGTGCAGGCCGCCGCGGCAGCGGGTCCCGACCAGCTGTCGATCGAGGTGCTCGCCGGGCCCGCACGGCTCACCCGCTGGGCCTGGACCGCGTGGTTGCCCCACGTCGACGCTCCACCGGCCGACGGGTCGGGCCGCGCCCGACTGCTGGTGGTCGACGGTGCGCCGGATGACCAGGTGACAGCGGCGATCGGTGACGACGAGTCCTCGACGAGTGGTGCACCGATCGCCGTGCTGTGGCTGTCGGCGACGGCCACCGGTCTGCCGCGGCACCTCGACTGCCGGGTCGAGGTCGACGACCACGAGGCCAGGCTGCGACGCGTCGGCGAGCGCGCCGAGGTGGTGCCCTCGATCGAGCCCGACGTGCTGCACGAG
>JALYWI010000197.1 GCA_030852785.1 Actinomycetota bacterium | reverse complement strand
GTCGTTGACCGCCCGGCCGACCGAGACCCACACGACCACACCCGGAACGACGGACACCAACGTGCAACAGCAGACTGCCCAGCCTCACCTCCAGGAGCTCGCGCGAGCGAGCGGACCGCCGTTGCGGTCGGTCCAGTTCGTGCCCGGCGACGACCCTGACGCGGTCGCAGCCTCTCTCGGCCAGCGTGCCGACGCCGTGATCCTCGACCTGGAAGAACCCCGCACACCCTTCAGCGAGGCACAACGCGACGGCGCCCGGCGGGTCGTGTCGGAGTTCCTCCAGGGCCTCGGCGACGACGGCGGACGACCGCTCTACTTCGTCCGGGTGCAGGACCTGGACTCCGGTCAGATCCTCCGGGACCTCGACGCAGCGACCCATCGCCAGCTGGCCGGGATCGCGGTGCCGAAGATCGACGGACCGGGCGACGTGCGGGCGGTCGACGCCATGCTGCGCTGCTTCGAGGCCGATCGGGGTCTCGAGCTCGGCTCGACGTGGATCTATCCGATCCTCGAGACGGCGCACGCGCTGCGCAACTCCTACGAGATCGCGATGGCCTCGCCGCGGGTCGCCTACATGGGCGGCGCGGTCTCCCGCTTCGGCGACATCGTGCGCGAGATCGGATACCGGTGGACCGCCGAGGGTGCCGAGAGCCTCTACCTGCGCTCGAAGGTGCTGATCGACGCGAGGGCAGCGGGCATCCGCTACCCGGTGAGCGGCATGTGGGCCGGCCCCCAGAGCGACCTCGACGGTCTGCGACGGTGGGCCGAGCACCTGCGGGACCTCGGCTACCACGGCATGTTGCTCGGACCGCCGAGCCACATCGACATCGTCAACGAGGTGTTCTCGCCGAGCGCCGAGGACCTCGAACGGTGGAGGAGCCTCGTCGCCACCGTCGACGCCGCAGGGGACAGCGAGGACCGCGTCTACTTCGGTGACCCCGACGACGAGTGGCACGTCGTGCACCAGGCGCACGTCTCGTCCGCCCGCCAAGGGCTCGAGTGGGCGGAGGCGCTGCGTTGAGCTGAGCACGAGAGCGCATCCGGGGAACGCAATGCGCCGCGAGCACGCGGCGGACACGACGACGAGTGATCAGAGAGAACTTCAGGGGGCTAGAGATGAACCAGATCCGTAGGCGCTGGACGGCGATCGCAGCGGCGACCGCGTTCGCGTTGGTGGTGACCGCATGTGGCGGCAGCGACGAGACGTCCTCGGGCGCCGAGACATCGGGACCCGCGAACAGCGACGTCGACACCTCGGCGGTGTTGCGCATGCCGCTGCCGACGCCGCAGCTGCTCGACCCGGTCCGCACGGTCAGCGTGTGCGACGTCGCGGTCTTCAGCACCCTCTACGACACCCTCGTCCGGGTGGATCCCGACGGCACGCTCGTGCCGGGCATCGCCGAGAGCTGGGAAGCCCCCGACGACACCACGTTCGTGCTGAACCTGCGTGAGGGCGTCGAGTTCTCCGACGGCACGCCCTTCGACGCAGAGGCGGTCAAGGCCGCGATCGAGCGCGGTCAGACCGACCCCGAGTCGGTGATGGCGACCACGCTCGAGCCGATCGAGCGTGTCGAGGTCGTGGATCCGCACACGCTGCGCCTCGAGCTCTCGAAGCCGGTGGTCGGCCTGATGCCGGCCGTGTTCCAGGGCCGCGCCGGCATGATCCCGTCGCCCGTCGCCGTCGAGGCTGCAGGCGCCGACTACGGCACCACCGCCGAGAGCGTCGTGGGAGCCGGGCCGTACAAGATCAACGAGTTCGAGTCCAAGGGCAACTTCGGCGCCGAGGCGTGGGACGGCTACTGGGACGAGGAGAACCGCATGCTGGGCGGCGTGAAGTTCACGAACACCCAGGGCGCGACCTCGGGCTACGGCCCGTTCATCACCCGCTTGGCTCAGGGCGAGTTCGATGCGCTCTCCATGAAGGAGGCCGACATCGCCGTCGCCCAGGCGCAGCCGGATCTCGAGGTGCTGACCGGACCCTCCGAGCTCATGATGCACCTGATGATCAACTACGCCCAGGCGCCGTTCGACCAGCTCGAGGTGCGTCAGGCACTGCAGCACGCGATCGACCGCGACGCATTGAACGAGGCCATCGCACTCGGACTCGGCACACCCGCCGAGGGGCCGCTGCCTCCGACGAGCTGGGCCTACGACAGCGCCGTCGAAGGCATGTACCCCTACGACGTCGACAAGGCCAAGGACCTGCTCACGAAGGCCGGACATCCCGACGGGATCGAGTTCGAAGCGGTCACGCCCGACACCTCGCTCTACGTGCAGTTGGCGACGGCGGTCCAGGACATGCTCAAGGACGCCGGCATCAACATGAAGATCCGCACCGTGCCGGGCCAGGAGATCAACACCGAGCTCTACGTGTCCAAGTCGGCCCCCGCAGGCATCTCCGCCTGGAGCGAGTCGACCGACCCGGGCGAGTTCTTCGGCGTGAAGTACGCGAGCGACGGGTCGAACAACGCTGCCGGTGCGGCGATCGAGGGGCTCGACGAGCTGCTCGCCGAAGGCGCCGCCACGACCGACCAGGCAGCCCGCGCCGAGGCGTACGCCAAGGCACAGGAGCTGATCATGGAGCAGGCGATCGAGGTGCCGCTGTACTTCGCCCCGGCGGTGACCGTGCACTCCCAGAAGGTGCAGGGCATCCCCAAGGCGTACAGCACCTGCAACAACGCCAACTACCTGAACCCGCCGATCTCGATCACGAGGTGATCGACACGGCATCGGTCCACGAGGGGTGTGCGGTGAGCGATGGGGCCCGCCGCACACCCCCGGGCTCCGAGGGCGACCTGTCCCGACTGCGATGGGGGAGCACATGATCCTGAAGATGGTGCTGGTCCGGCTCGCGATCGCGGTGCCGCTCGTGTTGGTGGCGACCTTCATCGTGTTCTCGTTGAGCATCTTCCTCCCCGGTGACGCGGCGCTGACGCTCGCCGGTGAGGGAGCCTCACCGGAGCGGGTCGAGGAGATCCGTCAGACGTTGCGACTCGAGGACCCGCTCGTCGAGCGGTACGGCGCCTGGCTCTCCGACGCAGCGCAGGGCGACCTGGGCAACTCGCTGTTCTCGAAGGCGCCGGTCACCCAGGAGTTCTCGAAGAAGTGGCCGGTCTCGGCCTCGCTGCTCGGGCTGTCGGTGATCTTCGCGTTCCTCATCGGGCTGCCGGCCGGGATCCTCGCCGCGGTGCGCAGGGGGAGTGCGGTCGACCGTGGCGCGACGCTCGCTGCGACGATCGGCATGTCGATCCCGCCGTTCGTGCTCGGCATCTTCCTCGTGATCGTCTTCGGCGTCTGGCTCCAGGTCCTGCCCGTCGGTGGGTACACGCCGTTCAGCGAGTCGCCCGGCGAGTGGTTCCGCAGCCTGGTGCTGCCGGCGCTCGCGCTGAGTGGTGTGATGGCCGCGACGCTGGCCCGCCAGCTGCGCGGATCGCTCTCGGACGTGCTCGACGAGGAGTACATCCGCACCGCTCGCGCGAAGGGGCTCAGCGGCAGCGGCGTCGTCATGCGACACGGGCTGCGCATGGCGATGGGTCCCGTCGCCTCGGTCATGGCGATCGCGATCGGCCGCCTCGTCGGCGGAGCGATCGTGGTCGAGTCCGTGTTCAACCTCCCCGGCCTCGGTCCGTGGCTGGTGGCGTCGTTGCTCAGCCGCGACCTGCCCGTCGTGCTCGGGGTGATCCCCTTCACGGTGATCCTCGTCGTGCTCCTCAACCTCTCCGCGGACGTGATCCGCGGCATGCTCGACCCCCGCTACGTCGGCGAAAAGGCGGCAACATGACGGCCCTGCACGAAGCGATCGACAGTCACCACCTGCCCGTCGTCGCAGAGGACGAACCGGTGGTCGAGCCGGAGCAGCACGCGAGCACCCCGCCCGCACGACGCAAGTGGCGGGCGTTCCGACGCAACCGTGCAGCGATGGTGTCGTTGGTCTTCCTGGTGATCATGATCGTGATCGTGCCGGTGTTCGCCGGAGTGATCGCGCCCCAGTCCCCGACCGACACCGACCTGACCGCGAAGTTCGAGACCCCGTCGACCGAGCACTGGCTCGGCACCGACGACCTGGGTCGCGACATGTTCAGTCGCCTCGTCTACGCCACCCGTGTCTCGTTGCTGGTGTCGGTGAGCTCGGTGCTGATCGCCGTGGTGATCGCCCTGCCGATCGGCGCGTTGTCGGGCTACGCGACACGCGGGGTCGACAGCGTGCTGATGCGGGCGATGGACGTCTTGTTGAGCATCCCTGCGTTGATGCTGGTGTTCGCGGTGGCGGGCGTGCTCGGGCGCAGCCTGGTCAACACGGCGATCGCGCTGTCGATCATCTTCGCCCCGGTGTTCGTGCGACTGATCCGTGACGAGGTCCGCACGCTCAAGCGCAGTCAGCTCGTCGAGGCCGAGCGCTCGCTCGGCGCGTCGCCGAGCTACATCTTCGTGCGCCACATGCTGCCGAAGATGGCCTCGCCGATGATCGTGCAGATCACCCTCGGCCTCGCCACCGCGATCCTCGCCGAGGCCAGCCTGAGCTTCCTCGGACTGGGCGTGCAGCCGCCCGCGTCGAGCTGGGGCTCGATGCTGGCGACGAACTACACGTTCGTGTTCGCCACGGCATGGCCGGTGTTCGTGCCGGGTCTGGCGATCGTGTTTACAGTGCTGGCGCTCAACGTCCTGGGCGACGGCATCCGCGACGTCGTCTCGAAGGTGCGCTCATGACCCACGACCGGGATCTGCTGGTGTTGGACTCGTTCTCGGCGTGGTTGCCGACCGAGGACGGCGAGGTCCAGGTGCTCGACGACGTGAGCTTCACGGTGCGCGCCGGTGAGTTCGTCGGGCTGGCGGGTGAGAGCGGCTCGGGCAAGACCATGTCGGCGCTCGCTGTGCTGCGCATGCTGCCCGCCAAGGCTGCACGGGTCGAGGGTCGCATCGAGTTCGCCGGTCGCGACGTGCTCTCCATGGGTCGTCGCGAGGTCCGGGCGATGCGCTCCGCCGAGGTCGCCTTCGTCTCGCAGGACGCGATGGGTTCGCTCCACCCCGCTTATCGGGTCGGCGACCAGATCGCCGAGACGATCAGGGCACACGAGCGGGTGTCTCGACGGGCCGCGCGCGAACGGGCCGTCGAGCTGCTGGCGAAGGTCGGGATCCCCGAACCGGAGCGCCGTGCGAACGAGCGTCCCTCGGAGTTCTCCGGCGGGATGCAGCAGCGGGCGTGCATCGCCATGGCGTTGAGCTGCCGACCGTCGCTGCTGATCGCCGATGAGCCCACGACCGCGCTCGACGTGACCGTGCAGGCGCAGATCGTCGAGCTGTTCAGATCGCTGCGGGCCGAGCTGGACATGGCGGTGCTCTTCGTCAGCCACGACCTGGGTCTGCTCGCAGGGCTGTGTGACCGACTCGTCGTGATGTACGGCGGACAGGTGGTGGAGCAGGCCGGCGTCGACGAGCTCTTCGGCGACCCGCGACACCCCTACACCGAGGCGCTGCTGATGGCCGCGCCACATCCGAGCCTCAAGGGGCAGCGCCTGCCGGCCATCCCCGGCTCGCCGCCGATGGCCGGCCGGTTCCCCACCGGGTGCCGGTTCCACCCCCGGTGCATCCATGCGAGCGAGGCGTGCACCTCGGCGGACATCGCGCCGGTCCAGCTGGCCGATCGCCGGGTCGCCCGGTGCCTCCGGGCCGATGAGCTGGACCTCGTGAACGAGATCGAGATCACCACCGGGAGGACCGTCAGTGGTTGAGCACGGGCCGAGCCCAGCGCTCGAGGTCGAGCACCTGTCGAAGGAGTTCGTGGGTCGTGCCGGATTCCTCGGCAGGCACCGGACGGTCGTCCGCCCGGTCAACGACGTCAGCTTCTCCATCGCCGAGGGCGAGACCATGGGTCTGGTCGGCGAGAGCGGGTCGGGCAAGTCGACGACGGCCCGGCTCGCGTTGCGGCTCATGGAGCCGACCGCCGGGACCATCCGTCTGCTCGGCCGCGACATCACCGGCCTGGGCGGCCAGGAGCTGCGCTCGGCGCGCCGTGACCTGCAGGCGGTGTTCCAGGACATCACCGGGGCGATCAACTCGTCGATGACCGTCGCTGACATCGTCGCCGAACCGTTGCGGATCCACGGCGACCGCTCCAGAGCCGACTGCCGGGCCGAGGCCAGCGAGATGCTGGACCGCGTGGGTCTGCGCCGTGACTACCTGGACCGCTACCCGTACGAGCTCTCCGGCGGGCAGCGTCAACGGGTGGGGATCGCCCGCGCGCTGGTGCTCCGTCCGAAGGTCGTGGTGCTCGACGAACCGGTGAGCGCGCTCGACGTCTCCACCCAGTCGCAGGTCATCAACCTGCTGCAGGACCTGCAGGCCGAGCTCGGCACGTCGTGCCTGTTCATCGCTCACAACCTCTACGTGGTGCACCACATCAGCGAGGAGATCGCCGTCATGTACCTGGGCTCGATCGTCGAGCGCGGTCCCGCCGAGCAGGTGTACTCGCGGCCCCGACACCCCTACACCCAGGCGCTGCTCTCCGCGATCCCGGAACCCGACCCCGCCGCCGAGCGCCGTCGCCAGCCGGTGGTCCTGCGCGGTGACGCCCCCGGACCGACGTCGATCCCGCCAGGCTGCTCGTTCCACACCCGCTGTCCCCACACGATGGAGATCTGCCGGCACGAGCCGCCTGAGACGCTGACCTTTCCCGACGGCGGCACGGTGGCCTGCCACCTGCACACCACCGGGCCGACTCTTCAGGGCGACACCGTCACCGGTGTGCAGATCTCCGACGTGCGCACCGCGGTGACGACGTCGTGACCTCGCCGCTGTTGCGTCGTGACCCCGACGCGCTCCGACGTCACCACGACGAGCCGTGGTCCATGCGCGAGCCGCTCGCGCAGCGCATCGCCGAGCTCGCCGCGCGACGCCCCGACGACGTGGCGTTCGTGAGTGACCGGTCCCGGATGACGTGGTCGGAGTACGACGACCGGTCCACCCGGCTGTGCGAGGTGTTCGTGTCGCTCGGTCTCGTTCCCGGCGACCGGGTCGGCGTGGTCCTGCCCGACGGTCCGGAGGTGCACGCGGTCTACGTCGCCGCGGAGAAGGCCGGACTGGTGGTCATGGGCATCGGCCCGCGGGCCGGGCTGAGCGAGGTGCGTCACCTGCTGCAGCGTGCGGCGTGTCGGGTCCTCGTCTCCGGCGAGGACATCGGCGGGACCCCGGCGCCGTCGGTCGTGGACGAACTGCGAGCCGGTGGGCTCCGCCTCGAGCATCACCTGACGGTCCTCGACGAACCGGGACCGGTGCTCCGCCGCCTCGAGCTCGACGGCTCGACGTGCGAGGTGGACGGGTTCCCGGCGACGTCGAGTGCGTCCGGCCGGGGGCTGGGCCCCGACGATCTCTTCCTGTTGAACTCGACGTCGGGCACGACCGGCCTCCCGAAGTGCGTGATGCAGCACCAGAACCGCTGGGCGTACTTCCACCACGTCGCCGCGCAGGCGGGCCGTCTCGACGCCTCCGACGTGATGATGAGCGTGGTGTCCGCGCCGTTCGGGTTCGGGCTGTGGACGTCGCACTTCACCCCGGCGTTGCTCGGCATCCCCTGCGTGGTGATGTCACGATTCTCCGCCGGGCAGGCGCTCGAGCTGATCGAGCGTGCGTCGGTCACGGTGCTCGCGTGCGTCAGCACGCAGTTCATCATGATGCTGAACTCGCCGACGATGCCGACGGTCGACCTGAGCTCGCTCCGGGTCATGTACACC
>JALYWI010000172.1 GCA_030852785.1 Actinomycetota bacterium | reverse complement strand
GTCGTGTGATGGTTCGACCCCGCGTTCTGACAGCCTCGTGACTCTTGGAGGGTGTGGGGATGGAACGGTCGGGCGAGTTCGAGGACTGGTACCGCGAGCTCTACCCCCGCGTCCGCACCACCATGTGCGTCGCCGCCGCCTCGAGCGACGAGGCCGACGAGGTGACCGCCGAGGCCTTCACCCGTGCCGCCGCTCGGTGGTCGCGGGTCCGGCACATGGAGAACCGCGACGGCTGGGCCTACACCGTGGCGCTGAACCAGCTGCGTCGGCGCGCACGCCGCCGAACGCGTGAGCGTGAGCTCGTGACCATGGCAGCGAACGGCGCGGCGACCCGATCCACCGACGCGAGCGCGACGGTGCGGTTCACCGAGCTCGTCGCTTCCCTGCCCGAGCGCATGCGTGAGGTCGTCGTGCTGCGCCACGTCGCCGACCTCACCGAGCCGACGATCGCCGACGTGCTCGGCATCAGCCGCGGCACCGTCTCCTCGACGCTGCGCGACGCCCACGCGCGACTCGCCGAACGACTGGCCGAACAGGAACGACAGGAGCTCCGGTGACCTCCGACCACTCCGCGCCTGATGGCGACATCTCCCGGGCGCTCGACCGACTCGGCGACGACGCAGTGGCGGAGTCCGGACCGCCACCTCCGGTCTCCCGTCGCCCCTGGGGCCCGAGCAGCCGTCCGGCCACGTGGCTGGCAGCGGCTGCGATCGTCCTGCTCGTCGGCGTCGGTGCCACGGTGCTCGCGTCGACAGGAGGCGACGACACCGATCGCGTCCACGCGGACCGGACAGCGGATCCGACCGAGGACCCGCAGCCGGTCGTGACGGTCCCGGCTCCCGTCGAGGCACAGCGTGCGGACGTCAACGTCGTGTTCCGGCCCGATCCGGATCGTCCGACGTCGTTCATCGGATCCGTCACCAATGACGACACCCGGCCGTGGTCATGGGACTGCACCGTCGGCGACCTCTTCCGGTGGGACGGCTCGACCTGGGTGCTCGTCGCGGATGCCGCGATCTGGAACGACGACGGGGAGCTCAGGCTCTTCGAGCACGAGGTGGGCCTCGACTGCGGCCCACCTGCGCGCTACCTCGGACCTGGGGTCACCGAGGACCGTGCGATGTCACCCGAATGGGATCTCACGGGAACCTCGACCCGACCCCTCGACGAACCCGGCGACTACCGCTTGGTCGTGCCGGACGGCACCGGGCGGTTCGCCGTCGGCCGCTTCCGGATCGGCGGCGACGCAGAGGCGGCGCCCGATCCAGCGTCCGAGCTCCCACCCCCGCCCGACGACCCGAGCTGCACGTTGCTCACGAGCACCGAGCTGCGAGAGGTCACCGGGGTCGATCCCGAGGACTCGACCGGTCCGGTGCACATGACACCCCAGCCGTGTTGGGTGGGCGACACCGAGGGTGAGGCCTCGTACCGCATCGCCCCGCTCGACGAGGCCCGGCTCGCCTTCGAGGACCCGAACGTCGACGACCTCGGGCCCCCCACCGTCGAGGGCGCCGACGAATCGAGGGTCGCGCGCTTCCGAGGCAGCGGACGGACCGGCGAGCGGGTGATGGGCTCGGTCATCGTCGGCGACCGCGCCGTGGTCTTCAGCCTCGGGGGCGCACACTCCCGCGACGACGACACGGCCGTTCGTCTCGCCACCGCGCTCGCAGCGGAACTCCGCGGCTGACCTCTCCGGCTCAGGCCGTCAAACCCTCACTGACTCAGGCCGTCAGGCCCTCTCTGCCTCAGGCCGTCAGGCCCTCTCTGCCTCAGGCCGTCAGGCCGGGCACCGAGACGATCTCCGGGCGGATCTCCTTCACCCGGTTGTGCTCGTCGACGAAGATCGCCGTGGGCTCGTGCACCTTCGCCTCGGCGTCCTCGAGCTCGACGAACGTCGCGAGGATCACCAGGTCACCGGGGTGGATCAGATGCGCCGCTGCGCCGTTGATGCCGATGACCCCCGAACCGCGGGGACCCGAGATGGCGTAGGTCGCGAGCCGGTTGCCGTTCGTGACGTCCCAGATGTGGACCTCTTCCCACTCCAGGATGCCGGACGCATCGAGCAGGTCCTGGTCGATCGTGACCGACCCCTCGTACTCGACGTTCGCGACGGTCACCGTCGCACGATGGATCTTCGAGCCGAACATCCGACGTCGCATGAGGATCTCCTGGGGTGTCGGTCGCGCCCCGGGACAGGTGCACGCTTCACGGAAAAACCTACAGAGCGACCGGTTCACGCGCCAGCCCCCCTCAGGGTGGAAGGGCCGGGCGGCACCGCCGGTCGCGGCCTCGGGGATGGGGCGGGTTCAGCCGGCGCCGTAGACGGGTGCCGGCTGCGCCGCCTCGCGGAGCAGGTCGGCCACGACCGGGCCGATCTCGGCAGGATCCCAGCGGGCACCCTTGTCGAACCGCGGACCGTGCTGGTACGCCTCGGCGATCCCGATGATGCCGCCCTCGACCTCGAACATGCGGCCGGTCACCTCACCGGACTCGACCGAGCCGAGCCAGACGACGAGCGGAGAGACGTTGGCGGGATCCATCGCGTCGAAGGCGTCCTCGCCGACTTCGGCCATCATGTCGGCGAAGGCCTCTTCGGTCATCCGGGTGCGTGCCGCGGGCGCCAGGGCGTTCGCCGTGACACCGATGCGGCCGAGCTCGGCGGCCTGCACCAGCGTGAGGCTGGCGATGGCACCCTTGGCTGCGGAGTACGCGGCCTGCGCGATCGAACCCATGATCCCGGCACCCGACGACGTGTTGATGATGCGTCCCTGCACCGTCTCGCCCGCCTTGGACCGCGAGCGCCAGTACGACGCGGCGTGGCGCGCCGGGGCGGCGTGACCGAGCACGTGCACGCGCAGCACCGCCTCCCATTCGTCCTGCTCGGAGTTCACGAACATGCGGTCCCGCACGATGCCTGCGTTGTTGACCACGACGTCGAGGCCGCCGAAGGCGTCGATCGCGGACTGGACCATCTCGCCGGCAGCGTCCCAGTCGGCGACGTCATGGCTCGAGGTGATCGCCTCGCCGCCCGCGGCGACGATCTCGTCGACCACCTGCTGGGCCGGGGTGTCGGACGGATCCGACCCGTCCTGGGCCACGCCGAGGTCGTTGACGACGACCTTGGCGCCCTCCGCGGCGAACGCCAGGGCATGTGCGCGCCCGAGCCCCCGCCCCGATCCGGTCACGATCACCACACGTCCGTCGCAGATTCCCATGCCAAGAATCTGACACCCCGTCAGGTTCGAGCACAAACCCCGGGTGCGCTGCGCGACACGTGATGTTCACGATCGACAGTTGTGTCAACGTCGCCGGTTGCGGCTACACATGTGTGCTCCGGCACCACGCCGGAGCGGCCGACCAGCTGCAGCCCCTTCCCCACGGAGGCGTCACATGGTCACCTTTCTCCTGATCACCGCCGGTGTCGTTCTGACCCTCGGCTGCCTCTTCCTCGGGGCGTACCTGGGGTACCGCGTCGGGTTCCGCGACGGTCGCCGCTCCGCTCGCCACACCACCGAGGCCCACTGGGTCGATCTGCTCGAGGTCACGCTGAACTCGAACCGCTCACGGGCGGCGCATCCGAGCAACACCACGGCCCGCCGCCACGACATCTGACGGACCGTCAGATTCCCTGCTCTACCCTGGACCGCACTCGTCCACGCGCCGCCGTCCGTCGGTGTCGCCCGGCAGTGCCCGAGGGGGGCCCGTGCGATTCGGTGTCACGATCTTCGCAACCGACCAGTCCATGCAGGTCCCGAGCCTGGCGGTGGCCGCGGAGGAGCTGGGCTTCGACTCGGTCTGGATCCCCGAGCACACCCACATCCCGACCAGCCGTCGCACACCACCCCCGACCGGTGACGCGGAGCTGGCCGAGGAGTACAAGCGCTCGATCGACCCGCTGGTCGCGCTCGCCGCGGCTGCGTCGCTGACCCGCACCATCCGGCTCGGCACCGGTGTGATGCTGCCCGCGCAACGCGAGCCCCTGGTGACCGCGAAGGCGATCGCGACGCTGCAGAACCTCTCGGGGGGACGTTTCGACTTCGGCGTCGGCTTCGGCTGGAACGAGGACGAGATGGAGGACCACGGCGTCGAGTACCGGACCCGACGGGCCCACGCCCGTGAGCACATGCTCGCCATGCAGGCGCTCTGGAACGACGAGGTCGCCTCGTTCGACGGTGACCACGTCTCGTTCCCCGACACGTGGTCGTGGCCCAAGCCCGAACAGCCCGTCCAGGTGCTCGTCGGTGGTGGCGCGGGCCCGAAGATGTTCGCCCACATCGCCGAGTACGCGGACGGCTGGATCCCGATCGGCGGTGCCGGCCTGTCGGAGCAGATCCCGCGGTTCAAGGCAGCGATGGAGGCCGCCGGGCGAGATCCCGAGACGATGCGCATCGTGCCGTTCGGATCGCATCCGAGCCCGGAGAAGCTCGAGCACTTCGCCGAGATCGGCGTCACCGAATGTGTCTTCCGGTTGCCCTCGGCGCCGGCCGACGAGGTGATGCCGGTGCTCGAGGAGCAGGCGCGACTGATCGCGGAATGGGTCACCCCCGGAGCGTGAGTCGCTCCGTATCCTGAGTCGCGACGCCCGCCTCCCGCCGGCGCAGCACACCGTGGAGCGCACATGGCCGACCTTCCGAACAAGCGCCAACTCGAGTCGACCGGCGAGAACTACGGCTTCCGAGCGAGCCCGAAGCTCCTGGTCGGGGGTGTGCTCGGCATCGTGCTGATCGCGTTCATCCTGTCGAACCGGCAGCCGGTGACGATCAACTTCCTGTTCTTCCAGATGGACGACGTGCCGTTGTGGATCACGTTGACCGGCACCGCCCTGCTGGGTGCGGCCGTCGGAACCGTCGCGGTGTTCACCCGCCGGCGGGCACGGCGCAAAGCGCGACGAGCCGAGCGGTGAGCACTGTCGGCTGAGGCACGGCCATCTGAGACGACCGCCAGCTGAGTCCTACGCGCTCGGCGGCATCCAGTGCCCGGCGTTCACCGGCAGCGCCGTGCCGGTGACGCACTTGGCCAGGGGCGAGGCGAAGAACACCACGGCACCGGCGATCTCGGAGGAGTGCGGCAGGTAGCCGAGCGCCGTCTCGGCGGCGCGCTCGTCGTAGATGTCCTGCCAGGTCGTGTCGCCACCGCGGTCGGTCGCCTGCCACTCGAAGTAGATCTTGACGCTGTCGCCCCAGATGTAGCCCGGGTGCACCGCGTTGACCCGGATGCCGTGCTCGCCGAGCTCGAGGGCCAACGTCTTGGTGACCGCCCCGAGCGCCGCCTTGGACCCGGCGTAGGAGGCGGCGCCCTTCTCGAGCCACTGGGTCGACATGGTGTTGATCATGACGATGCGCGCATCGCCGGTGCGCGCCGAGGCGGTCTTCAGGTGCGGCAGCATCGCCTGGGTGAGCTGCAGCGTGCCGAAGTAGTTGATGTCGACGGGCCGGCGCCACCGAGCCAGATCCGCGTCCTCGAATCGGACGTGCTCGCCGCCGTGGAACGCCGAGTTCACGAGGATGTCGACGCCGCCCTCGCCGACCGCCGCCGCGGCCTCCTCGGCGATGCGGGCGCACTCCTCGGCCTTCGCGATGTTGCCGTAGACCGGGTAGGCGTTGCGCCCGAGCTCCCGGATCTCCTCGGCGACCGACGGGACGACCTTGTCCGATCGGGCGACGAGCACGACGTCCGCGCCTTCGCGTGCCAGGCCCAACGAGATGTCGCGTCCCATGCCGGGACCGATCCCGGTCACCACTGCGGTCTTGCCCTCGAGCAACATGTCCATCCCCCTGTCGTCGGGCCGACGTGTGGCCGGCCCCTCGGTCGATCTGCGGTCGCGCCTCAGGAGCGCTTCGTCTGGGTCCAGGGGAGCTCGCGGTCCACCGACGGCTCGCGCGGCAGGCCGAGCGCCTGCTCACCCAGGTTGTTCCGGTGGACCTCTTCGGTGCCGCCGCCGATGCGTGACGCGAACTGGTTCAGGCACTGGTACTGCCAGAACCCGTCACCCTCGGCGTCGTGCCAGAGCATGCCCTCGGCGCCTTCGACGTCGACGGCGAGCTCGACGCGGTGCCGCAGCGAGCGGGTGAAGAAGTTCTTCAGCAGCGAGCCGTGCAGCGCGAGCTCGTAGCGGCCGGTCATCACCGCGGTCTGGCTGCGCCAACCCATCCACTTCAGGATGTGCTCGTCGGTCCAGACACGGGCGAGACGCTGGCGCACGATCGGGTCCTGGTCCAGGCCGACGCGTCGCACGGTCGAGAGCACCGCGGCGTAGCCGGTCGCCTGGCCGGCACCGGAGATCATCGAGCTCTCGGACTTCAGCGTCGTGCGGGTGACCTTCCAGCCGTTGCCGATGTCGCCGACGACGTTCTCGGCGGGGATGCGGACGTCGGAGAGGAACACCTCGTTGAAGTGCGCCACGCCCTGCGCCTGCACCAGCGGTCGGACCTCGATGCCGGGGGTCCGCATGTCGACGATGAAGAACGTCAGGCCGTCGTGCTTCGGGACGTCGGGATCCGTCCGAGCGACGAGGATGCCGAAGTCGGCGTGCTGCGCGCTCGACGTCCACACCTTCTGGCCGTTGACCACCCACTCGCCCGCGGCGTCGTCGAACACCGCGCGTGTCGCCATGGCCGCCAGGTCCGAACCGGCGCCGGGCTCGGAGAAGAGCTGGCACCACGACTCCTCGCCGGAGAGCAGCGGCGCGATGTGACGCGACTGCTGCTCGGGGGCGCCGTGCTGCATGAGCGTCGGCCCGACGAGCGCCTGGGCGGCCGTGATGAACCCGGAGGTGGCGTCGTAGCGAGCGAGCTCCTGGTTGAACACGATCTGGTACGCAGGGCTGAGACCTCGGCCGCCGAACCGCTCGGGCCAGGTGAGACCCGCCCAGCCCTCGTCGAAGAGGAGCCGCTGCCAGGCGTGGCAACGCGCCCGGTAGTCCGCGGCGAGGTCGGGATCGGTCGCTGCGCCGTTGCGCGACCAGTCGCGTTCGTCGCCCCGCTTGAGCACCGCGTGCGCGTCCAGGAACTCCCGGACCTCGGCACGGAACGTCGCCAGCTCTGGTGAGTCCTCGAAATCCACGGGCGCAGCGTACGCCACAGAACTGGAACCTGTTCCAGTTCCGGCCGTGTCCGTCACGGCCTCGGACCGAGGCCCGGGTCCGTCAGGGCCGGTCGTGCCTCGTGCTCAAGGCTGGCTGACGGCGTCGTGCGGCAGCGCGTCGAGCGACATGCGGATGACGCCGATGCCGAGCAGCCGTGCCCGATCTGCGACCTCGTCGGCGGGCGAGATCGCTCGGGTCAACTCGTTGAACAACCACCTCGCGACCCAACGCCGCAGCAGCACCAGTCGACCCGGTACCGCTGCGCCGCCGAGGCCCAGCCAGGTGGCGAGCTCGGTCGAGGTGTCGACCGGCGGTTCGGCGTCGAGCACGACCTCGGGCCGAACGTCGAGCAGCGCGGCGTCGCCACCCTCGGCCCACATGTGGGACAGGGCCGGGCCGATGAGCGCGAACGGGGAGGGACCGCCGCTGCCGATGAGCACGAACTCGTGCTCGGCGTCCTGTGCCGACATCGCCAGCGCGGCGACGCGCCCGCCCTGCGGACGGGGCAGCACACGCCACGACCGTCCGGAGCGCGCCAAGCGGTCTCGCAGGATCGGGCGAGCGGGGTCCTCGGCGGACTCCATGACCAGCACCTCGACCCGGATGCGGTCCGGGTTCCAGGCCTCGAGGCCCTCGAGGTAGCGCTCGCCGGCGGAACCGCCGGCCGGCACGACCATCGAGAGGCTCGTGACCACGGGGCCCGAGTGCTGGAGCAGCCCCGCGGCTCGGTCGTCGTGTCGCCGAACCATCAGTCGGGTGACGGTCGGGTCCTCGAGTTCGGGCAGTGGGGAGTGGGAGTGGTCGAGATCAGACATGCAGTGGGGTGCCGGCTCGAGCGCGGGTCTCGCCGGACCCGACAGCTATCGGATCATCCGGACCGCGCCTGAAGCTTTCTCCCGCGTGACAGCCGCCCTCTACAGGCGCTCGATGATCGTCACATTTGCCTGGCCGCCGCCTTCGCACATGGTCTGGAGGCCGTAGCGGCCACCGGTGCGCTCGAGCTCGTTGAGCAGGGTGGTCATGAGCCGCACGCCGGTGGCGCCGAGCGGGTGGCCGAGGGCGATCGCTCCGCCGTTGACATTGACCTTGGACAGGTCGGCGTCGAGCTCCTTGGCCCAGGCCAGCACGACCGAGGCGAACGCCTCGTTGATCTCGACCAGGTCGATGTCGTCGAGCGTCATCCCGGCCTTGTCGAGCGCATAGCGGGTCGCGGGGATAGGAGCGGACAGCATGCGGATCGGGTCCTCACCACGCACCGACAGGTGATGGATCCGGGCACGGGGCTTCAGGCCGTACTGCTCGACGGCACGCTCGGATGCGATGAGCATCGCGGCGGCGCCGTCGGAGATCTGCGACGCCAGGGCGGCGGTCAGGCGACCACCCTCCATCAGCGGCTTGAGCGAGCGGATCTTCTCGAGGTTCGGCTCACGCGGGCCCTCGTCCTGGGTGATCTCGCCGAACGGCGCGATCTGGGAGTCGAAGCGACCCTCGGCGCGGGCGGTGATCGCACGCTCGTGCGACTGCACGGCGAACGCCTCCATCTCCTCGCGGGACAGGTCCCAGTCGCGGGCGATCATCTCGGCGCCGTGGAACTGGTCGACCGGCTGGTCGCCGTAGCGCTTCACCCAGCCCTCGGAACCCGAGAACGGATCGGTGAAGCCGAACTGCTCGGCGACGAGCATCGCCGAGGAGATCGGGATGGCCGACATGTTCTGCACACCGCCGGCGACGACCAGGTCCTGCGTCCCGGACATGACGCCCTGCGCCGCGAAGTGCACCGCCTGCTGCGACGAACCGCACTGGCGGTCGACGGTGGTGCCGGGCACCTCTTCGGGCAGTCCGGCTGCGAGCCAGCAGGTGCGGGCGATGTCGCCGGCCTGGGGGCCGATGGTGTCGAGGCAGCCGAAGACGACGTCCTCGACCTTCGAGGGGTCGATCCCGGTGCGGTCGACGAGCGCGTTGAGCACGTGCGCGCCCAGATCGGCGGGGTGGACCTGCGAGAGGCCGCCGCCACGACGCCCGACCGGCGTGCGAACGGTGTCGATGATGTAGGCCTCTGCCATGGGGGTACCTCCGGAACGGGCCGTCGTGTCCCGACGACGCTCTTGAACGATCGAGCCGACTCGCGACTGCGAACACCGTAGGGGTCGTCACCGATTCCCGGCCACGTGGCGCCGGTCTGCACCCCGTGGCACTCGCCGGACCTGCAACACTCACTGCCATGACGTCGTGGCGCGCCGAACAGTTCGACCTCCTGCCGCAGTCGGTGCTCGAACGGTGGTCGCACTTCGGGACGTGGCCCGGCCACACCTACTTCTCGAACGTCGTCGGCATCGAGGTCGACGAGCTGCGACGCGACTACGCGCGCATGTCGCTGCCGTGGCGTGGCGAGCTGAACCAACCCCAGGGGTTGATGCACGGCGGCGCCATCGCGACGCTGATCGACACCGTGGTGGTCCCGCCGATCGGCACCGCGTACCCCGACCCGCGGCCGTTCTCGACCATCGAGATGTCGGTGCGCTACCTGGGCCCGGTGCGACAGGAGGACCTGGTCGCCGAAGGGTGGATCACACGCCGCGGCTCGGGCGTCGTGTTCTGCGAGGCCGAGGTCCGCACGGCGACCGGCGTGAAGGTCGCCTCGGGCAATCTGATCTACGTCGTGGGCGCGCCCGTCGAGGCCGACTGAGCCACCCGGACGGCGCCGCGGTCAGGGCTCGATGATGGGGAACCAGAACGAGAAGTCGTCGAGCAGCCCACGGAACCGACGCCACACCTCGACGTCGCCCTCGACGGTGACGTCACCCGCGGCGAGCTGCTCGTCGATGTCACCCGAGGTGACGAGCACCTTGAACGCGGCGGTCGTCATCTGCAGCGTCACCGCGGCGTCCGCCCGCCGGCTGCCCGTGGCGCTCTGCAGCACCGAGCGACGGACCTCGAGCACGCGCTCCTCGTCCGGCTCGGTCAGCACCAGGTTGATCACCAGGTGCTCGCCGTCGGCGGCGGGACCGTTGAGCCGCACCGCCAGGTAGTCGACGAGCATCGCGACGGGCATGGCGGCGAAGGTGTCCGGGCTCACGAAGCCGCGGGCACCCAGGTCGAGCGTGCCGATCCGGAGCTCCTGCGCGCCGGTCAGGTAGAAGTTCCGCCACACGCCGTTCTCGGTCTGGTAGCCGAGCTGCTCGAGGGTGTCGGCCAGCAGCTCACGCGCCTCGGAGTTGCCGGCGTCGGCGAACACGACGTGGTTCAGCACCTGCGCGACCCACCGGTACTCCCCCGCCTCGAAGTCGGCGCGCGCCCGCTCGATCACGGCCGCGGCGCCGCCCATGTAGTCGACGTACTTCACCGAGGACTCCACCGGCGGCAGCGGATGCAGCGTCGACGGGTTGCCGTCGAACCAGCCCAGGTAGAGGTTGTAGACCGCCTTGGCGTTGTGGTTGACCGAGCCGTAGTAGCCCCGGTTGCACCACCGCTCGCCGAGCGACGACGGGAAGTCGAGCTGCTCGGCGATCTCGACCATGTTCTCGCCGTGGTTGGCGAGCCGCAGCGTCTGGTCGTGCAGGTACTGGTACGCGTCGCGTTGGGACTCGAGGAAGTCGACGACGCGCTCACGGCCCCACGTCGGCCAGTGGTGCTGGGCGAAGCACAGCTCGGACCGATCGGCGAACAGCTCGATCGCCTTGTTGATGTAGTACGCCCACGCCTTCGCGTCGCGCGTGCGGGCGCCGCGCAACGTGTACAGGTTGTGGAGCGTGTGGGTGGCGTCCTCGGCGGTGCACAGCGCCGAGAAGCCGGGCAGGTGGAACAGCATCTCGGCCGGCGCCTCGGTGTCGGGGGCCAGCATGAAGACGAACTCGACGCCGTCGATGGTCATCGTCTCGACGTCGTCGGTGATCTCGTCGGTCGGCACCATGAAGCTCGTCGTCGCCAGCGGGATGCCCAGACCGAGCGCCGGCGACACGGTGCCGGTGGGACCCTTGGGCAGCAACGGGCCGTACATGTAGCTGGCGCGGCGACCCATGGCGTTGCCCGCGAGCACGTTCTCGGACAGCGCAGCTTCGGTGAACCCCACGGGGGCGATGATCCGCGTGCGTCCCGCGGCGACGTCGTCGTCGTTGGTGACCCCGCGCACGCCCCCGTAGTGGTCGATGTGGCTGTGGGTGTGGATCACGGCGTGCACCGGTCGCTCACCGCGGTGTTCGACGTAGAGGTCGAGCGCGGCGCGCGCGGTGGGCGGCGCGGTGAGCGGATCGACGAGCACGATGCCCGTGTCGCCCTCGATGATCGTCATGTTCGCCAGGTCCGCCGAACGCACCTGGTAGATGCCCTCGCAGACCTCGAAGAGCCCGTGCAGCGTGAGCAGCTGCGTCTGGCGCCGCAGACTCGGGTGCACCGAGTCGGGGCACTCACCCTCGTTGACCCACTGGTACTGCCCGACGTCCCACACCTGCCCGCCGGCGTCGTCGAGGATCGAGCCGCCGTCGGGCAGCGGCGCGATCAGTCCACGCGCCGCGTCGTCGAAGTCCCGACGGTCGTCGCGCTCGAGCAATCCTGCGGCCCGAGCGAGCACCGCACGGGTCGCCTCCGTCGCCGGCTTCGGGTTCATGCGGTCTCCTCGTCTGGAACGGTCCGCACCCCCTCGGCACGCCGCTCGACGCGACCCTATCGAGAGCGGTCCTGCTCAGGAGAGGGTGATCTCGGTGCGGCGGGCGCGCAGCCGATCGACGTGCGCGCGTCCCTCGGCGCAGTCGTCGAGCAGGTGGCAGTACGAGCAGCCGTTGCCCGGCCACGGCGGCGCGTCGTCGGGAGCGGAGCGGTGCTGCACGACCTCGACCACCCGATCGGTCACCAGCTCGAGCAACGAGTCGTCGACGACGTGGGCGACGCGGACACCCGTGGACGCGGAGCCGGTCGTGACGCGCATCGGCGCGTGGCGAACGCCGAGACCACGCACGACCGCGTGGTGCCCGGCACGCAGGCGATCCGCGGGTCCCGGCGCGGCGTCGCTCAGGGTCAGCAGCTTCTCGCCCCGCACGACGGTGCCGATCACGGCATCGATGGAGCCTCGGAGCTGCACCAGCCGACCGGGCACGTTCCAGGCCGGCGCACGCGACGGGTCGGCCCAGCGGATGCGAGGGTCGCGACCCACCAGGCGCAGGGCACCGTCGCACCAGGTCAGCACTGCGCCGATCAGGGCAGCGCGGCCCGCCCGGTCCATGTCGCCGACCCATCCACGCAGACCGTCCGGCCAGTCGAGCTGCTCGCCGATCACCGACTCCACCGCGTCGCTCAGCCCCGCGCCCACCGGCGCGCCCACTGCGTGCGGCTGCTCCGCCAGATGCCGCAGCGCGAACAGTCCGATGCGTCGCCGGGCGGTGGCGACCGAGTCGACGTAGTCGTCGGCCGGGCGGGCGACACGACGGGCACAGCGCTCGACGATGGCGAACGCATCGACGACCACGCCGTCGTCGAAGTAGTTCGCCTTGGTGCCCTCCTCGTGGACCAAGCGGTCGCCGAGCACCGCGTCGAGCGCTTCGGCGAGCCGTCGAGCGGTCGCCTCGGCCATCGCCCGACGGGTGTCGCGGGTCGCGGTCATCGCCGCGGCCCCGAGTGGTCGAGGGCGCCGTTCCTCGCTGCAACACCATCGACCAGATCACCATCGGCCGCGTCGTCGGTCCGGGCGCTCGGGCACCGGTCGGCGTCGACGCACCACCGACACCACACGCCGGGCGACTCCTCGGGTGTGCGGCCCG